>JAYVOP010000324.1:0-14496 GCA_043757865.1 Verrucomicrobiales bacterium
CGGGCGGAGCGTCGGGGGAGTCATGCGGCCACAGTGCGCGCCCTGGCCGCTGCGGCAACTCCATTGTGCGGGCGGACCAATCATTCATTTACAAGCGCGTGTTTTAACAAAAAGACAGAGAAAATAAAATTTGACTAGCTGAAATTTCTGGGACATCCATTTCCCATGGCCCAAGCACGTCTCACTGTCACTTCGGAACCCACGGTTTATCATGCGATCACTTGTTTTAACAAAATGTTTTAACAAAAAGACAGAGAAAATAAAATTTGACTAGCTGGAATTTCTGGGACATCCATTTCCCATGGCCCAAGCACGTCTCACTGTCACTTCGGAACCCACGGTTTATCATGCGATCACTCGCACGAGCCGGGGGGAGTTTTTGTTTGGGGATTTGGAGAAGGATCGGATGCGAAAGATGATTTGGCAGATGGCGGACTTTTGTGGGGTGGAGGTGCTGACTTATGCGATCATGAGTAACCATGTTCACATCGTGGTGCGGGTTCCGGTTAAAGAATCGGTGGAGGCCTTGGCTGCGCCCGGGGTTGATGGTGCGGTGGGAATTCCAGCCGTGGCGGGAGCCGATGCGGTGGTTTCTAATGCGGAGGTGTTGCGACGCTATGGGGTGCTGTATGGTAAGTCTGCGATGCTGGAGGCGGAGCGAAATTTAGCGAGTGCAGCGGAGGATATTTGGCTGGCATTTCGGACCAAGTTTTTGCCGATGATGCATGATCTTTCTTGGTTCATGCGGTTGGTGAAACAACGGTTTGCGCGGTGGTATAATGCGTTTCACAAGACGTTCGGGACGTTGTGGGCGGAGCGTTTCACCAGTGTGATTGTGGAAGGTGAAGGCGAGGCGTTGCTGGCGACTTGCGCTTACGTGGACTTGAATCCGGTGCGGGCGAAGCTAGTTAGTGATCCGAAAGATTATCGGTGGAGCGGCTACGGGGAAGCCGTCGGTGGTTTGGCGAAGGCGAGATCAGGATTGGCTAGGGTTGCGTGGGAGGATGCGTCTGGGATGATGACGAAGGATGAGCTGGCGTGGAAATTTACTCAACACGCGGCCGCAAGCTGGAAAGCACTGCAGGCGAAGTATCGGCTGAGTTTATATGCGGTGGGGCAGATGCCAAAGGTCAAAAATGGTCGGGCGCAGGGTGTTATTTCCGAGGCTGCTGGGGAAGCTGTAATGGCGAAGGGAGGAGATCTGCCTTGGGCAGTGGCGCTCCGGGATCGGGTGCGATATTTTTCTCGCGGTGGCGTGTTAGGAACGAAGGAGTTCGTGGATCGAATTTTCGGATTGAAGCGAGATCGGTTTCCTGAATCACGGAAGGATGGTGCACGTCCGATGCGGGGTGTCTGGGGGACGCTGAATTCCCTGAGGGAACTGCGGACTTGAGCTTGGGAGGCTGTAAGGATGGCAAGGTAACGCATCACACATCACAAAAAGCCATCACAACCAGACCAACAATATCGGCTTATAGCGTTACCTCAAAAACGAATCCCGTGTGACCGGTGGTGTTGCAGCCGGGGAGAATCACTTGAGAGCCTTATGAAAGCTGTTCTAAGGAACCATGGCTAGCAGCCACGGTGCATCTGCATTCGGTGCTGAAATGTGATGCATTTAAGGAGATGCTGACCAAGGCGGTGGCGGAGCATCGGGTGGTGGATGTGCGGATCGGCCAGGATGGTGGGATGCCGTTTCATGTGGACCCGGCGTTGGCGGGGTTGTTGCTGAAGTTAGCTGACGGGCCGAAGGGGTTTGGGGAGTTGTGCCGAGGAGACGGAGCCAGCGGCTCCGTCATGCTGAGGGAGATGGGCTCGTCGTCGGAGCCAGCGGCTCCGTCTCCTCGGGGGGTGTGGTTGCGGATGGTTCTGATGAGGTTGGCGGAGCCGTTATATGTTCTGATCTGTGCCCAGGGCTAACACAAAAAGATGGATGCCCGTGGGAGGATGAGATGACGCTGAACCCAAAGCATAGGTAACGTGGGCATGCTAGCGCAGACCAAGCCACGTTACGGTCTCGTTACCTCGCCCTCTACCTTTCGTGTAGCATCCGGCATTGGAGGCTCGATCTTGATTGAAATTTTCCCTGTGCGATCGGCCTCCAAAGTCGGCTCGTACGGCTCTCTTCACGTCGATACCACGCCACCCAGAATCCGAAGTCCCACCTTGAGTAGAGTTAGGTGTATTTCAGGACTTCTTCGATGGTGGTGATGCCTTCGTAGATGTTGCGCAGACCGTCATCCCGCAGGGTTTGCATCCCTAACTCGATGGCTTTTTGCTTGAGCACAATCGACGGAGCTTTCTCGGAAACGAGGTCCCGCAGCGGGTCCACCATGTCCAGCAGCTCATAGAGGCCCTTCCGGCCTTTATATCCAGAGCCGCCGCATTCATCACAGCCCGCACCCGTGTAGAAATGTTTATCCCCAATCTCGTTAGCGGTGAGACCCAGTTGGCCGAGGATGGACTCCGAGGGTTCATACGGGCTGCGGCAGACCTTACAGATCGTCCGCAGCAGACGTTGCGCCAGCACCGCTTCCAGGGTGGAGGCCAGCAGGAAGGGCTCGCAACCCATATCTAGCAAACGCGTGACTGCGCCTGGGGCATCATTCGTATGCAACGTGCTAAGCACTAAATGACCCGTCAGTGAGGCCTGAATGGCGATCTGCGCGGTTTCTTTATCTCGCATTTCTCCGATCATGATGCGGTCTGGATCTTGCCGCAGGAAGGCCCGCAGCACTTTGGCAAAGGTCACACCGATGGCCTCATTCACTGGCACCTGTTGGATGCCTTCCAGGGAATATTCCACCGGGTCTTCCGCCGTCAGCAGCTTGCAATCAATGGTATTAATCTTCCGCAGCGCAGCATAGAGCGTAGTCGTCTTACCAGCACCCGTGGGACCAGTCACGATAAAGATGCCGTTAGGCTTATTGATCGTATCGATAATATAGTCATAGAGCCAGGGGGCGAACTGGAGGTTTTCCAAATCTAAATTGACCGAGGAACGATCCAGCACCCGCAGCACCACGCTCTCCCCATGTTGGGTGGGCAGGGTGCTGACCCGCATGTCGATGCCTTTACCAGCCACGGTTTTCATGATGCGACCATCCTGGGGGATGCGTCGCTCAGCGATGTTCAAGTTGGCCATGACCTTGAGACGGGAAATGATCGTCGTGGCCAAATGGTTCGGTGGTGGGGCCATTTCGATCAAGCCGCCATCAACCCGATAGCGGATTTTGAACTCTTTCTCAAACGGCTCAAAGTGAATGTCCGAGGCCTTAGCTTTGACAGCTTGGAAGAGCACCAGATCCACGTAGCGAATGATCGGGGCGGCGTTCACATCGCTATCAGAGGTGCCGTCATTGGAACTAAGATTGATCTGGGAAAGGATGTTATCCATGTCCAGGCCATCGCTGGCGTAGCTGACATTGATGAGTTCCTCGATGCGGTCCTCGTCTGCCACGAGCGGAATGATGTTCCGCCCTAACGCGAACCGCAGGTCTTCGATGGTCTGCGGATTCAGCGGATTCATCAATGCCAGGTGGATGCCCTCGCTGGTGACATCCACGGGGATACAACCATGCATCTGCGCGAGGTGCGAGGGCACCATGTCCAGCAGCGGCTTCGGTGGTTCGAACCGCCGCAGGTCCACGTAGTCCGTGCCTAACTCCTCGGCGGTGGCGCGGTAAACGTCCGCTTCCTCAGCGACAATCCCGTAGTCCACGAGCAGCTTTTTGACGTCCTTTCCGGTGGATTCCACCTCGGCTAGGATGTCTGCCGCCGTGCCCTCGTCCAGCACGCCGCGATGTTTAAATAAATCAAGTATGTAAGTAGCAATCATGTCAGTAAAAAGTAGAAAGTGAGCCCACTCCGCTAGCGGTTAGGCATATGGATGGTTTAATCAGAATCCCCCGAGGTGGCTTCGATGACTTCTTGCGCAGAGGTGAGTCCGGCCATGACCTTGCGCACGCCGTCTTCCCGGAGGGTTCTCATGCCTAACTCCCGGGCGCGGCGTTTGAGCTGCGTGGTGGGCAGGCCTTCGTTAATCATGGTGCGCACTTGGTCGTCCACTTTAAAGATTTCCACGATCACCATCCGGCCTTTGAAGCCATTCTGACGGCACTTCGGACACGCGCCCGCCGACATGATCTTGGCATCACCCATGCGGTTAGGGTCAAGCCGCAGGGCGCGCACTTCACGCTCGGTGAGTTCCCCTGGTTTCTTGCACTCAGCGCAGAATTTCCGCACCAACCGCTGAGCGCTCATGGCGCGCACCGCCGAGGCAATGAGGAATGGCTTGGCTCCGATGTCGGCAAGACGCGCGACCGCACTGGGCGCATCATTGGTGTGCAGCGTAGAGAACACCAAGTGCCCCGTGAGGGCCGCCTGGATGGCAATCCCCGCCGTTTCTGCATCTCGAATTTCCCCCAGCATA
The DNA here is from genome assembly GCA_043757865.1 of Verrucomicrobiales bacterium. Classification (GTDB taxonomy): domain Bacteria; phylum Verrucomicrobiota; class Verrucomicrobiia; order Verrucomicrobiales; family V1-33; genus JAGNEJ01. The sequence continues at coordinate 4,433 of JAYVOP010000324.1, forward strand.
ATGATGTTAGGCGCTTGCCGTAGCATCGCTCGCAGGGCCGCTGCGAACGTCATGCCGATGTCTTCTTTCACATGCACTTGGTTGATCCCGCTGAGTTGATACTCCACCGGGTCTTCCACCGTGATGATCTTCTTATCCGGTTTATTTATGGTATTTAAACAAGCATAAAGCGTGGTCGTCTTGCCCGAGCCCGTAGGCCCCGTCACTAGCAAGATGCCATCTGGTAGGGCGATGAGTTCATCGAACGTGCGCTGGTCATCTGCAAAGAAGCCGAGGTCTGCGAGGCCCAGGGTTATGCCGCTTTTATCGAGCAAACGCATGACCACCGATTCCCCATGATTCGTGGGCACCGTGCTCACACGCAGATCCACTTCTTTAGCTCCCATGCGGGCTTGGATGCGACCATCTTGCGGCACGCGACGTTCGTCGATGCTCATGGTGCCAGTCATAATTTTCAGACGAGCGAGGATGGGAGCGTGCAGGTGCTTCGGATGCGATGCTACTTGGTGCAGCACGCCGTCGATGCGATAACGGATCCGCAGACTCTTTTCCAGCGGCTCGATGTGAATGTCCGAGGCCCGCAGATTGAAACTTTCCTGAATCATCTCCGCCACCATCTTGATGATCGGAGCATCGCCATCACCTTGATCCATTTCATTGCCGATCATCATGTCCCCCACGCCGCCATCCCCGCTTGTCTGGATGCCATAAAGATCCTTCAGCAGACCTTCGATCTGGGATTTCATCGCACAGACGAAATCCACCTGCGTGCCACGGATGAGAAATGGCAGCGCATCCATGGTCTGGAAGTCCATGGGATCTGGCACCGCTAGCACGACGCGGCCCGGCTCCGCTTCCACGGGCAAGACATGATATTGCGCTAGCAACTCCTGCGGCACACTCTCCACGATGTGCGGGTCCGGCGTGAAATTCCGCAGGTCCACGAAGTCCATCCCGGCACTGATGGCCATGGTCTGAGAGACTTGCTCCTCCGTCACCCGCCCTAGCTCCAGTAAGGATTCCAGCACCGTATGTTTCCCACGGCCAGCGGCCACAGCTTCATCTAGTTCCGCAGGGCCGATGTAGCCGGATTCCTGCAACAGTTCTAATAAATAATCTTCGTTTGAATACACAATAGTTCTCCAAGAGTTGTCCAGATTTGGCCTCGTCCGAGCTGCGGTCCGCGATAGACAGCTTCGGTGCTTAACCATGATCCAGGGTAAATTTCCATCAATGGGGTGCGACCTTAGAGGCGAGTGAGATTTTATGTCAAGAGATCCCGTGGGAAACTTCGCTTTTGTTCGTGCTAGTAGGTGCTGGGCATCGTGGGAACCTATGCTCCGAGCCGGATTTGAACGGATTCCCCACCTGCAGAGTCCTATGCTGGGCGGTGGCCTGCCGCACATTCGCTGGCTCTACGCTTGCAAAGCCGTCGGGCCGCTGGTTTGAACTCATTTTCCTCCGATCCAGCTCTTTTCTTTCCTAACTCATGGCGCTCTTTATCTATACTGCTCTCAAACGCGATGGCTCCGTCACCAATGGCGACCTGACTGCCGATGACCGTGCGGATGCGTTCCGCAAGCTGGACCGCAATGGCCTGCAACCCGTTTCCCTCAAACCCAAGGAAGACTCCGCTGCGGCCAAAGCCCCCAAACCTGACAAAGCCGCGCTGGCCGCCGCCGATAAGCCCGCCCTCTCTGCCGCCAAGACCAATGCGAAGAATCTGAAAGAGGCCGAAGCCAAGCTGGATGCGGCCACCAAGGCGGATCCTAGTGGCCCCAAAGGCCCGGTGAAATTAAGCCGGAAACAGATCATTATGTTTACCGAGGAACTCAGTGATCTGCTCAGTGCGGGCCTCCAGTTAGAGCCTGCGCTCCGCATCATGGAAAGTCGGGATGAACTCTCCGCACTGAAGGATGTGACGGTCATTCTCCGCCAACGGATCCGGGATGGCAGCAGCTTTTCCAACTCCCTGCGGGAGGCGTCCAAAAACTTCGGGGATCTCTATTGCAATATGGCCGCTGCGGGCGAAATCTCAGGCGCACTGCCCAAGATCCTCCGCCGCCAAGCGGAATACATGACCACCATTCAAGAACTCCAGGGCAAGGTGACCACCGCCATGATCTACCCTGCCTTCCTCATGGTTGCAGGCGTGGGCGTGGGGTTCTTGTTTGTCACGAACCTCATTCCGCAGCTCTCCGCATTGCTCAAATCCATGGGCAAGCCCCTGCCGCTGCCCGCTCAGATTATCAAAGGGCTAACCGATTGGCTGGGCACTTGGTGGTGGGCGGTCTTCCTCCTCATCGGGCTGGCCATCTGGGCGTTTAACCACATCGTCGAACTCCCCCAGTATAAGGAAAAATGGCACGAGCGGAAACTCAGTCTGCCCTTCTTCGGCCAGTTGCTCAAGTCCCGTTTCTATGTGCAGATGCTAGAAACGCTCTCTAATCTGGTCGGCAATGGCCTGCCGATGATGCGGGCGTTAGAACTCACGCGTGATGCCACGGTGAATCTCTATTTAAAGAGCCTGCTCGTCAAAGTCACGGGCATGGTAGGCGAGGGCGGTTCTTTATCCAAGGCCTTTAAGAAAGTCAGCTTCTTCCCGCCGCTGCTCACGGACATGGTAGCCGTGGGCGAGCAAACGGGCGATATCCAGCACTCGTTAGAACGCACTGCCATGCGTTACGACAAGGAACTGCAAAACGTCATTGATCGCGTTAGCGCCTTGATCCAGCCCGCCATCATCGTCATCATGGCCCTGCTCGTCGGCAGCATGGCTTATATGATGATTGATGTCATCATGTCCTCCGTGGGCAACATGAAGCCCACACGCTAATATTTCTCGATAAGGACGGCAAAGTCTTGCTCACCCCGGCCTTGCGCTGCAAGGTGCGCCATGCACTGACGGGTGGCAGCTGAGACGGGCAGATCCAGGCCGTGCTGGGTGGCCAGTTCGCCAGCGTAGCGGCTGTCTTTGAGCATGTTCTTTAAAGAGAAATGCGGGGTAAAATCTCGCTTCGTCATCGCGGGCACCTTCAAGCGCACCAGCCCGCTACAGTTGGCATTGCCCTCCATGGCTCGGTAAAATTTCTCCAGCGGAATGCCCGCCGCTGCGGTGATGGCCATGGCCTCGGCTAGCACTTGCACGGTGGTGGCGCTGACCATGTTCGTCACCAGTTTCAGCACCGTGGCTTCCCCGATTTCGCCCATGGGAATGATCTCCTTGGAGGATTGCGCTAACAGCGGACGCACCGTGGTTAGCACGTCATCACTGCCGCCGATATAATAAACCAGTTGGCCTGCACCTGCCGCGTCTCGGCTGCCGGTAAAGGGGGCTTCTAGAAAGGTGGCACCCGCCGCTTGGACGAGCGTGGCCGCAGCCTGCGTGGCTGCCAGCGCTACGGTGGAGCTATTGATGATGATGTGGTCTGCACGCAGCGCGGGACGTAGTTGCTCTAACACAGAGAGCAAATTTGCGCCTTCATCCACAAAGATCTGCACGATGTCCGTGGCCGCCGCTAACGCCGCTGGCGTAGCCAAGAAATCCGGCTCTGCGCGCGGGGTGCGGCTCCACGTCTGCAACGGGTAGCCTGCGCTGCGATAGCAGGCCGCCACGCGGCTGCCCACGATGCCTAATCCAATGATGCCGATGCGTGGTAAGCTCATGTTAGTTCACGGGTTCCCGGGAGCCAGCGTAGATCCATTTAGCCACTTTGCCGTTGAGGATATAGGCCAGGATTTCCGTGGATTGGGGTCCGAATTGGGAGTCCACATCCACGCCGATGCGCACCGTCCAGTAGCTCTTGCCGTCTTCTTGGGTGAACTCCGGCGGCCCCCAACTGGAGATCTTGGCCGCCTTGAATTCCACCACCTCCTTGGCCGCTATGCTGGCCATCATTTCTGGCACATGGCCCTCCGCATCGTAGGTCGGCTTGGGGCCTGCCAGCTTGGTTTGCGTGTCGATGGGCGGAGCAGGCGGCGGGGGATTATCCCGCTCGAATTTCGCGCGCTCGCGGAGTTTCAGCACATCATCCGTTAGTTTGGTAACATATTTCGTGTAGAGCCCGGTCATCATTTCCTGGAAGTCCGTGCTAGCGAGCGGAACCACAGATTTTAAAGGATCATCCGGCCCCCGCGCCACGGTCATCATCCCATCCACTAACGAAAAAGCGATGAGGTCCGATCCCACCGGCATGGCAACGCGGCCAGCGGGCAGTTGGAAATTGATGGGAGCCGACGCTTTGACTTTACGGGGAAAGGCGGTCTGCGGGACGAACTTCCAGTTCTGGGTGATGTCCTCGATGGCGCGCACTTTCTTCATCGGATATTTCTCGTCAATCTGCTCGTCAGTTAAGCTAATTTTCTCTACGGGTTCCCCTGTCGCCACCGCCGGGTTTGGCTTCTTGAGTTGCTCCATGAGGTTCGTCACCTTGTTGGTTTGCTCCGTGTGGGCGGCTTCCTCCACCCGGGCGGCGGCGGTTGCTTGCGGCGTGGGAGCCACCACCACCACGACGGGCTTCGGCGGGCGCAGGCGCTCCACGGATTCGTAGAGGTTGGGTTGCAGGAAATATCCGGCAGTAGCAGCAAGGGCGATAACGACGAGGGAGATGAGAAATTTCATGCTAAGAAAGCGGTTAGGATTCGCTCTGGCCATAACGCGATTCCCACGCTCTGCAACCAAGAATCCATCCGCGCAGCACTTCCTGCTGGACAACCCGGACGCTCCTTTCCACTAGTGCAGCGTGCTTAGTTTACGTTCTCAACCTCAGGCCACGCAGTATGATGCAGTGGTGATCGGCTCTGGCCCTAACGGGCTGGCGGCAGGTATCACGCTGTGCCGGGCGGGCCTGCGGGTCTTACTGGTAGAAGGAAAGGACACCATCGGTGGCGGCATGCGCAGCCAGGAACTCACGCTGCCCGGCTTCACTCATGATGTCTGTTCGGCGGTGCATCCCATGGCCGTCCTGGCACCTTTTTTTCGCACCGTGCCCTTGGCTAAATTCGGGTTAGAGTGGGCGCACCCGGAGGTGCTAGTGGCCCACCCGTTAGCAGATGGACATGCCGTGGCCATGTATCAAGACGCCGCCCGCACCGCGGAAACGCTGCCCCGTGCAGATCAACATGCTTACCAGAAACTCTACGCCCGCCTGCAACGGGACGTGCCCGTGCTACTGCCGGACTTGCTCGGGCCATTGCTGAAATTCCCCCGCCATCCCTTCCGCATGGCGGGATTCGGGCTGGCCGGGATGCAGTCTGCGGTGGGATTTGCGCGGCGGAAATTTTCCTCCATGGAAGCTCAAGCGTTATTCGCTGGCCACGCGGCGCATTCCATTTTGCCACTGGAACAAGCGTTCACGGCGGCAGTGGGGCTGATGATTTCCACGGCGGGGCATTTGGTCGGTTGGCCGGTGGTGCGAGGCGGATCGCAACGCTTAGCGGACGCGTTAGGACATTATTTTTCCGCCCTGGGCGGGGAGATCGTGGTGGGCTATCCCGTGGAGCGGCTGGAGGATCTGCCCGCTGCGCAGGCGTATCTCTTTGATACCGGGCCGCGCGCGCTGGCGCAGATCTGTGGTCGGCGGTTGCCGGATGGTTATCAAAAGCGGCTGCACCAGTTCCGTTATGGCCTCGGGACTTACAAGTTAGACCTCGCACTCAGTGGCCCCATTCCTTGGCGGAATGCGGCTTGCCGGGCGGCGGGCACGGTGCATCTCGGCGGCACGTTAGGAGCCATAGCCGCCTCCGAAGCCGCCTGCTGGCAGGGCCGCGTGGCGGAGCAGCCCTTCGTCCTCCTGGCCCAACAAAGCGTGGCGGACGACTCCCGCGCGCCCGCTGGCCAGCACACGTGCTGGGCCTACTGCCACACGCCGCCCGGCTTCACGGGCGATCTCACGGACGTGATCTTAACGCAAATCGAGCACGCGGCTCCCGGCTTCCGTGAACTCATTTTAAAAACCCACGTCCTGCGCCCGACGGATTTCACGAACTATAACCCGAACTACGTGGGCGGAGACATTCTCGGCGGAGCGCAGGATCTGTGGCAGATGATCGCCCGGCCCGTCTTGCGGGCGAATCCTTATGCCACGCCCGTTCGGGAAATTTTTCTGTGCAGCGCGTCCACTCCGCCGGGCGGTGGCGTGCATGGCATGTGTGGCTTCCACGCGGCCACCACGGCTCTCCGCAGCGTGTTCGGCTTTACCAATGACACCCTTTCACCCTCCTAAAATGAACCCTCTTATCACCCTCCCAGAACTAGCCGATCTCACCTCCACGGGCGTCCCCGTGCAGGTGCTGGACGTGCGCCTAGCCGAAGACTTTGCCAGCGGGCACCTGCCAGATTCCGTACATCATTGCGTCTTTGAAGTTGGCTTCCTAGCCGCCGTCCAGGCCACTCTGCCACAGCGGCAGCAGCGGCTGATCGTCGTCGGCTGGGGCAGCTCTAGCCAAGAAGCAGAGGTGGCGTGGGAAAGGCTCGTAGCCGCTGGGTATGTCCAGGCGCAGATCTTGCAAGGCGGCATCGATGCTTGGTCCCAGGCGGGATTGACGCTGGATGCCACCGCCCCAGCGCTGCCTGTGCAAGCGTGGCCCGTGGGCCGACGCGCGTTAGACCTAGCCCAATCTTCGGTGGCGTGGTGTGGGCGAAATTTACTGAATCAGCATCGCGGACTGCTGCCCATTTCGAGTGGCTATCTGGACTTTGATGCTGCTGGACCGCTGGTGGGAGGCCGTGTGGAGTGCGCGCTGCGGGATCTGATCTGCACGGATCTGGCGGGCACGCCGCTGCATGAGGTGCTAGTGCAGCATCTGCTCAGCGCTGATTTTTTTGCCGCCGAGCGCTTTCCGTTGGTGGTGTTAGAAATCACGCAGAGCACGAGGATTGCAGAGAGCGCGGGCTCACTGAACTTAGAAGTGCGAGCGGATCTGACGCTGCGGGGCGTAACGCAGGGCATCTGTTTCCTCGCTTCCGCGGGCCTCACGCCAGAGGGCCAGCCTGCCGCGCAAGCCGCCTTGGCCATTGATCGCACGCGCTGGGGAGCCATCTATGGATCGGGGAAATTATTCCGTCGCCTAGCCGGACATTTGGTCAATGATCGCATCGAACTCCACGCCAAATTGGTCGTGACCGCAGGTTAAATTTCGCCCCCACCTTCCGCTGCTCTGATGTCCCCCACCCTGGTGCTCGCAAATGATTTCGCCCAACTCTGGGATACCTTAGAAGGGCCTGCCCTAGCTGCGATGCAACGCGTGGGGCGCAGCGGCTGGTTCATCTTAGGAAAGGAAGTGCAGGCGTTTGAATCATCCTTGGGTAAGGCTTGGGGGCTCAATCACGCCGTGGGCTGTGCCAATGGCATGGACGCCATCGAGATCTCCCTGCGCGCTGGCGGCCTGCCTGTCGGGGCTCGCGTGCTGACCACACCGCTCAGCGCCTTTGCCACCACCGGGGCCATCTTGCGCGCGGGTGGGGTGCCGCAGTTTATTGATACCGATGAACGTGGCTTGATGGATTTGCAGCTCCTGGAATCAGCCTTGCAGGCGGATTCCACGCTGCGGTGGGTGGTGCCCGTGCATCTCTACGGACAGTGCCTGAATCTCACCACGCTGGCGCGGCTGCGGGACACTTATAAGCTGAAGATCATGGAAGATTGCGCGCAATCAATCGGAGCCACGTGGTTAGGGAAACCGTGCGGATCAGTCGGGATAGCCGCTGCCACCAGCTTTTATCCCACGAAAAACCTGGGGGCCATGGGTGATGGCGGGGCGCTGCTAACGAACGATGCCTCCCTAGCCGCCGCCGCGCGTTGCTGGCGGGACTACGGCCAGAGTGCCAAGTATGTCCACGCCCTAGCCGGGTTAAATAGTCGGCTAGACGAGCTGCAAGCCGCCATCCTGCTGGATGCGGTGCTGCCACTGTGGGGAAAATTCACCCACCGTCGCCAAGCCATCGCGGCATTCTACCGAGCACATTTACACCATCCGCACCTCACCTGCCTGCCCGTGGCGGCAGCGGAAATATCCGTGGCCCATCTCTTTCCCGTCATCGTGCGCGGTTCCCGGCAAGCCTTTCTGGCGCACCTACAAGCACACCACATTCAAGCCGCCACCCATTATCCCAGCTTGATCCCAGATCAACCCGCCCTGGCACTCACCGGCCTGCATCTACCCGTCGCGCGGCACCTCGCAGCGCACGTGGTGTCCCTGCCGATCCATCCTTTCCTGACGGATGTGGAACTGCAACGAGTCGTCTCCGCCTGCCATGCGTGGGATGCTGAATAATGCGGCGGGGAGACTACGGACGCCGTCTGGCAACAAGACTTTTCTGCCAATGGAAAGCACCTCCTCATGGTGCCACTGACATGGAAGCGCGCCAACGTGGTAGAACTAGCCAATGCGGACAGCAAGAGCCCCATGCTGCTGAAGTTAGGGGAGCGCGCCATCGCGGGGATTTCTTCCCGGCACGGAACAATTCTGGATCAGTGCCCCGGACGCGCTGACCATCCACGACTGGCCAGATCTAGATGCGCTACCACCAGGAGGATTGCCCGTGATCTGCCGCATCCCGCTGCCAGAGGAGACTACGCCAGTCATGGCGAGTTTCATTACTAACAGTCAGCAAGCCACTGTCCCGATCATCCTCTGGCCATGGAAACGGAGCCTTAGCCCCGCCGTAGATGCAGCGACATGGGTCGCTAACAGCGCTTGAATACCGAATTATTTAGCTGCGGGAGCCTTAGGATCGGACGTCTTGGGGTCGGTCGGTTTCGGTTCGTCCTTCTTCATTTCTGGCTTCTTAGGATCGGGCGTCTTGGCATCGGGCTTTTTGTCGTCCGGCTTCTTAGGATCGGGCTTTTTGTCGTCCTTCGGGGTTTTCTTTTCCTTTTCCGGCTTCACATCGTCCAGTTTAACCACCTTATATTTTGGTTCGGTCTTAAAGGCTTTGGCCACATCGGTTTTGCTCAAGGGCTTCTTGGGCTCGGAGGAAAGGGTGGCTTGGATGGATTTACCTTCGAGCTTTACCTCAGTGCATTTAAAAGTATTGGCGAGGAGCAGGATGGTTTTTACTTCGGTTAGGTCGCCTTCGGTGGCCTCGCCTAACGTAGGTGCAATGGTGGCGGTGTAGAGCAGGGGTTTTTTGTCACCATCCTTTTTCTTGGCATCGGCAGCTTCTCGCGCTTCTTTGATTTCAGCGGCGGTTTTGGCTTGGAGTGGGGCCACCATGGCCAGGGAGAGGGCTGTGAGAAGGAGGCAGAGGAGTTTCATAAGACAATGGTTTGGTTTGGATGAAAGCACGATTCTTTTTGGGGGTGAGATGAATCTGCGCGTAATTAGAGACTGCGTTGTAGCGAAAATATTTTAGGGAGCAAGTTTATTTCTCCTGAGGACTCAGGAGTGAGCGCTTGGTCATTTGCTGGTGGGCTCGCGTCCGGGTTCCAACGGCTAGGGCTCCGAGTAGGAGCAGGGCCGTGAGTAGGTCGGAGAGTTCCCGAGAGGCGCTACTGATGCTGGGGATGCGGCTGAGTCCATTGATTAGCACGGCTAGCGCTAACCAGCTCAGACGAGTGCCGTGGACGCTGCCGGAACCGCCGAAAATGCTGGTGCCACCAAGCACCGCGGCAGTGATGGCCAACAGCTCGCAGCCGATGCCAGCGTTCGCCCGCGCCTCCCCCTAGCCGAGCTAACAGGCCGACCTTGAGGTTAAATCGACAGAGATTTTCCACGTTGCTAGCGGTCAGAAAATTTTTTCCCAGCATTTGAAAAAGCAAGATTTCCCCTAAGATGATGAGGAGAAGCACAGTTTCGTGTGGGAGGAGCTTAAGGAAACGCGGAGCAGACGGCATGGGTGCTCCATGGGGCCAGGGACGGGGCGCGGCAAGGTGGAAAATGCTTAATCCACCGAGCGCCATTGCATCCACGCAGCGGCTAGGCCGCAGCCCAGGCAGGTGCTCCAGAGTGCTGCGGGATGCCAGCCATAAAGCGCGAATCCTAACGTGGGGCCGAGCAGATTCCCCAGCGCCCAGGCGAGGCTCAGCGCGCCCAGGTAGCGGCCCCGCATCCGCTCGGGGGCC
>JAYVOP010000325.1:0-14412 GCA_043757865.1 Verrucomicrobiales bacterium
CACCGTTGGCAGGAGCGGTGTGGGGCTGCGGGCTTTGGCTCTGTGCCTTTGGCTTGTGGGGCGGAGTGCCACTCCGCGCTCCATTTTAAGCCATCCCCAGGAGCTGGGGAGCCATCCCCAGGAGCTAGGGATCCATCCCCAAGAGCTGGGGATCCATCCCTAGGAGCTGGGGAACTAGGCTGAGCGCGGTGTCGGCAGGAAGACATTTGCCGACTTCAGCAATCTGGCGTCACGAAGGCTCGGGCTCCGCCTCGCACCACCTCGGGGGTCCATCATTGAACCCAAATTAGCATTAGGCGTTCTCCCGCAGGATCTGCGCGAGCACATACGGCAGGATGCCCCCGGCACGGTAGTAGTCGATCTCGATGGGCGTATCAATGCGCACGATGACGGGGATGTCGAAGCTGCTGCCCGCCGTGTGGACGCGCAGGGTGGCCTCGGACATCGGTTTGAGGTCGTTGCTGATGCCCAGCAGGTCGAAGGTGGCGTCGGTCAGGTCTTTGACTTTATCATAGTCGGCTTTGTTTTTGAAATTACATGGCAGCACGCCCATGCCCACGAGGTTGCTGCGGTGGATGCGCTCGAAGCTCTTCGTGATGACTGCCTTTACGCCGAGCAAGCTGGTGCCTTTAGCGGCCCAATCCCGGCTGCTGCCCATGCCGTAGTCTTCCGCGCCAATGCAGATGAGCGGCGTCTGCGTCTCCGCATATTTCTGCGCCGCATCGTAAATGGACATTTCCTGGCCTTGGTAGAGTGTGTTCCCGCCTTCCTTGCCGCCCAGCATGAGGTTCTTGATCCGCACGTTCGCAAACGTGCCGCGCGTCATCACGCGATCGTTGCCACGCCGACTGCCGAAGCTGTTGTAGTCCGCCACGGGCACGCCGTTCTCGCCTAGGAATTTCCCGGCGGGGCCGTCTTTCTTGATGTTGCCCGCCGGGGAAATGTGGTCGGTGGTGACGCTATCCCCAAAGATGCCTAACGGACGCGCACCCTTGATTTCCACGATGTCCCCTGGCGTCATGCTGAAGTCATTGAAGAACGGCGGCTCTTGGATGTAGGTGCTGTCCAAGTTCCATTGATAGACGTGGCCCACGCTGGAGGGGATCTCATTCCACTTCGGATTCTGCTCCGCAAAGCCCGTGTAGAGCTTCTGGAACACCGCTGGGGAGAGCGCACTCGCCATCGCGCTTTCCACCTCGGCCAAGGTCGGCCAGAGGTCCGCTAGCATCACCGGCTGATCCTGCGCATCGAAGCCCAGTGGCTCCGTGGTGAGATCAATGTCCACCGTGCCCGCCAGCGCATAGGCGACGACTAACGGAGGCGACATGAGGAAATTGGCCTTGATGCTCTGGTGGACGCGCGCCTCGAAATTCCGATTTCCTGACAACACACTAGCCGCCACGATGTCCTGCGCCTTCACCACCTCTTCAATGCCGGGGTCCAGCGGGCCGCTATTGCCGATGCACGTCGTGCAGCCATAGCCCACGGTTTGGAAGCCCAACTGATCCAATTCCACCTGCAAATTCGTCTTATTTAAATAGTCCGTCACCACGCGTGATCCCGGCCCCAGGCTGGTCTTAATGGAGGGGTTCACCTTCAGCCCTTTGGCATTCGCCTTCTTGGCTAACAAGCCCGCCGCGAGCATGACACTAGGGTTGCTCGTGTTGGTGCAACTCGTGATGGCAGCGATCAAGACACTGCCATGGGAAATGGTATCGGTGATGCCACCCTTGCTGTTTACCACCACATCCCAGGCGGGATAGCCCGCTTCTTCAGGAGCATTGGCCACCTCCGCATCCACGCCTGCAATGGAGGAAAAGGCATCGGCCTCTGGAGCCTCATTGCTGTGGTGGTGCGAACCTGTGAGCGCAGCCTTGCCATAGCCATCCGGCGTGGGCTTCGTCAAAATTTCATTCCACGTCTGCTTCAACGCATCCACATCAATGCGATCTTGCGGACGCTTCGGACCCGCTAGGCCGGGCTTCACAGTGCTGAGGTCGAGGTCCACCGTTTGGGTGAATTCTAGGGCATCTTTCTCCACTGGGATGCCCCACAGGCCTTGCGCCTTGTAGTAATTTTCCACCGTGCCACAGAGCGCCTCAGGCCGACCCGTGCCGCGCAGATAAGCGATCGTCTTTTCATCAATGCCGAAGAAGCCCATCGTCGCGCCATATTCCGGAGCCATGTTCGCGATCGTCGCGCGATCCGGCACGCTGAGCGCCCGTGCGCCCGGGCCGAAGAATTCCACAAATTTCCCCACCACCTTCGTCTTCCGCAGCATTTCCGTGACCCGCAGCACCAGATCCGTAGCCGTCACGCCCGCCACCAGTTCCCCACTTAGATACACGCCCACCACTTCTGGCACCAGGAACGTCACCGGTTGGCCTAACATGCCCGCTTCCGCTTCAATCCCGCCTACGCCCCAGCCCACCACGCCTAAGCCGTTAATCATTGTGGTATGCGAATCCGTTCCCACTAACGTGTCAGGATAAAAGACGCCATCTTTCTCCAGCACACACTTGGCCAGATATTCCAGATTCACTTGATGCACGATGCCGATGCCCGGAGGCACCACTTTAAAGGTATCGAACGCTTGCTCGCCCCATTTCAGAAACTCATAGCGCTCCCGATTCCGATGAAACTCCAGATCCAGATTCCGTGCTAAAGCATCCCCCGTGCCCGCAAAATCCACCTGCACGCTGTGATCCACCACCAAATCCACTGGCACCAGTGGCTCAATCATCTTGGCATCCTTGCCGAGCCGATCCACCGCCGAGCGCATGGCCGCCAAATCCACGAGCAACGGCACCCCCGTGAAATCTTGCAATACAATCCGCGCCACTACGAACGGGATCTCATAGTCGCCCGGAGCCTTGGCGTTCCAGTTCGCTAAATTCTTCACATCCTGCTCCGTCACTTTTTTTCCATCACAATTCCGCACCAGCGATTCTAATACGAGCCGAATGGAGATCGGCAACTTCGCCAAATTAGGGGCCATGCCGTGGGCGGCCAGTGCGGGCAGTGAGTAGAACGATCCAGCGGAGCCGGAGCCAGTGGTAAAGGATTGCAAGGTTTGTTTCACGAGAAAAATCAGGGGGGACAGGTTAAAAGGAGGCGCAGATTAGAAGGGGAAATCAGGCCGGGCAAGCTGGGAGTAGGAGGAAATTTCCCTGGGCCGCGCAGCGGTTCTGTGCAACCCCTGGGCGGCGGCGGAGTTCACCACCTCGCCTTCCTCTTATGCCCGCTGAGTCCATGCTTTCCTTGGTTCCCCCTGAGTCCCCTGATGATCAAAATGATCTGAGTGTGGCGCTCATGGCGTTGATCGGTAGGGGGGATCATGCGGCGTTTGGGAAGTTAGTGCGGCAGCATCAGGGCGTGGTGATCGGCACCGCGTATCGCATGTTAGGAAATATGGATGATGCCCAGGATCTTGGCCAGCAGCTCTTCCTGCGGATCTGGAAAAGCGCCCCGCGTTACGAGCCCACGGCCAAGTTCACCACGTGGATGTTCACCATTCTGCGAAACCTCGCTTTCAATGAATACCGCCGCCGCGGACGACATCCGGTGCAGAGCCTGGATGCTGGCATGGAGGATTTCGGCCATCAGATCGCGGATGCTCAGACGGTCACCGCAGATGCCGCGTTAGCCCATCAGGAACTAGCCGCCGCCATCGATGCCGCCATCCTCGCGCTGCCAGAAAAAGCGCGCCTAGCCGTGACCCTCCGCCGCTACGAGGAGCTGCCTTACGAGGAAATAGCCGTGATCCTGGACCTGACCGTCAGTGCCGTGAAGAGTCTGCTCTTCCGTGCCCGCACCGAGCTGCGCCAGAGCCTGGGATCATTTTTGGACGCTGATTAGGTCCCGGTTTTATGCACTTACACTGCCGGCGGCAGGATCACGTGCAGAGTAGTTAGGCCCGTGGCATCGCACTGGAAGGTGACGGTGCCCGCGTGGGATGCTACGATCCAGCGCACGATATTCAGGCCCAGGCCGCTGCCTTCTACGTCCCGTCCTTCATGGTAGTCACCCCGGAAGAAGCGATCAAAGACGCGGGCCTGCTGATCCAGCGGTAGCGGGACGCCAGTGTTGCGGATGATGAGGTTTACTCCGGCTAGGGAGGAGGCGAGGAGGATGCTGATGGTGCCGCCGGGCACATTATATTTTACCGCGTTGTCCACGAGGTTGAGCAGGAGTTGGCGCAGGCGGGAGGGATCGGCGGGCACGATGACGTTAGGATCGGCTTGGCAGGTGACGGTGATGTGGTTCGTGCTGGCGAGCGTCTGCGCGTCCTCCATGGCATCGTGGACCAGTGCCGTGAGGTTTACGGGTTGAATCTCTAGCTTAATCATCCCCGTATCGGCTTTACTGAGAAAGGTTAGCTGATCCACGATGCGCGCCATGCGGTCCACCTCGTCCACCAGATTTTCCATCCACTGACGTTGCGTGCTGTCCTGCTCGGGCAGGGACTGGAGCGCGGTCTCCACCTCCGCCCGCATGATGGCCAGGGGCGTTTTGAGTTCATGGGAGGCAGCGAGGGTGAACTGCCGCACCTGGAGGAAAGAGGTCTGGAGGCGAGTCCGCATTTCATTGAAGACCTGCGTTAGTTTGTCGAATTCATCGCCATTGCCCGAGCGTGGGATGGCCTCGGCTAGGTTATCTACATCCGTGCGGGAGGCCACCTCCGTGAGGGCTTGTAACTCATCCAATGACCGCCGGGAGAGCCACCACCCGCCCGCCAACCCTAACAGCGCCATAGGCAAAGCCAGCCCGAGGCTAAAGGTCACGATCTCCTTGGTCCGCCCTTTGTTATAAATATTGTGGTCCCGCGTCATTTCGCGGTAAGCGTGGAGGCAGATAATGGTGGTGCAGGTGACGAGGGAGGCCACATACCAGACCCGGAATCGCTTGCGTAGAGTCATGCTCGGAAAAGCTAGGCGAGCATCATGTAGCCCGTGCCGCGCACGGTCTGGAGCACCGGGTGGGCGTCCGTGTGGCCCAGTTTATCCCGGAGGCGGCGGATGGTCACATCCACAATGTTCGTGCCCGGATCGAAGTCGTAGTCCCAGACTTTCTCCAGCAGTAAGGTGCGGCTGCACACTTGTCCCACGCGACGCATCAGGCATTCTAAGAGGCGGTATTCTCTTCCCGTTAGCTCCACCTTACGTCCATCACAATCTGCGGTGCGGGAAATGGTGTCCAGGGCCACGCCCGCGCTGCGCAGGAGGATGGATTTGGCCTCTCCGCCCCGGCGCATCAAGGCCTGGAGCCGGGCGGTCAGTTCCTCGAGCGCAAAGGGCTTGGACAAATAATCATCCGCCCCCGCCTGCAATCCTTCCACGCGCTCGCTCACATGACTGCGCGCAGAGAGTAAGAGCACGGGCGTAGAATTCCCGCGCGCGCGCATTTCCCGCAGCACGCTAAGCCCGTCTTGCTGCGGGATCATGATGTCGAGCACCATGGCATCGAAGGCAGATTCACACGCCATGCGGGCGGCATCGATACCGTTATGGGCTAGTTCCACCGTGATCCCGTGGGACTCCAAGGAATTACGGATAAAGGTCGCCATTTTCTTCTCATCCTCCACCACCAGCACGCGAGACGCCGTGCGGGGCTTGGCATCAGAAGGATTAGGAGAGTTCGTGGCGGGTGTTTTCGGTTTCGTCATCATGGCGATTCATAGAGTGATCTGGCGTGAGAGCCAGTGTCATTTTTGCCATCTCAGGCCCGAGACCATGAGGAGATGCCACCCTGGCTAGCGGATCCCTGCCTCTGGGATACAAAAAAGGGGCCGCCTCTGGTGAGGCGGCCCCATGAGAATGATCGAGAATTATTTCCCCGCCGCGTCCTTGATGCCGAGGAGTTCGACTTCAAACACCAGCACGGAACCGCCGGGGATTTTGGGGCTCGGAGATTGATCTCCGTAAGCCAGATTGGCAGGGATAAAGAGTTTCCACTTGGAGCCCACGCCCATTAACTGGAGGGCTTCCGTCCAGCCTTTAATGACTTGACCCACGCCGAATTCGGCAGGCTCGCCACGGTCCACGGAACTATCGAAAACGGTACCATCTGTCAGCGTGCCATGGTAGTGAACCTTCACTTCGTTGTCGGCGGAAGGCTTAGCGCCAGTACCCTTTTTCAGCACTTCGTATTGCAGGCCGCTGGGCAGGGTGGTCACGCCCTCACGTTTGCTGTTCTTATCCAGGAACTCTTTGCCCTTGCCGGAATTCGCGCTGGCCTTCTCGGACTGGGCAGCTTGCATTTTGGTTTGGAATTCTTGCATGATCTTCTGGGATTCTTCATCCGGGATCTTGCTCTTTTGGCCCTTCATGGCGTCGGTGATCCCAGCCACCATGCCTGCCACATCAAGGTCTGGGGCTTGGGAATGAATCCGCTGCGCCCAGTTAGAACCAATGATGTAGGCGGCCTTCTGCTCGAGGGTCGTCAAGGTAGGAGCCGCGCCACCCTCTTGGGCGACGACGGAGGAAATGCCAGCACAAGCTAGCCCGGTGATTGTCAGAAATTTCTTAAACATGGCGCGGAGACTACCGATACTCACAGGCGAGTCAAAGTGATTTTCCATAACCTAAAGCAACTCGCTAGTAGCGCCCCTTCCGTGGCCCGCTGAGCCACGCCCAGGCGGCTTCGACCATGCTGCGGGGGTCGATATGCTGGGCTTCCCAGCCGAGCACTTCCTTGGCTTTGGCGGGGTTGCCGACGAGTTCCGGTGGGTCGCCATCGCGACGTGGGCCGTAGGTTACGGGGACGGTTTGGCCGGTCACGGATTCGGCTAGTTGGATGATTTGTTTCACGCTGGCTCCTTGACCGGTGCCGAGATTACAGGCGGTGGAGGCTTTACCCTGACGTAAATAACGGAGGGCGGCGGCATGGGCCTCCGCTAGGTCGAGCACGTTGATATAGTCCCGGATGCAGGTGCCGTCTGGCGTGGGGTAATCCGTGCCGAAGACGGTGAGCGCAGGCACCTCGCCTGTGATGGCCATGAGCGTGCGGGGGATAAGGTGAGTCTCCGGCGTGTGGTCTTCGCCTATCAAACCATCCACCGACCCACCACTGGCATTGAAATAACGCAATACCACGGAACGCAAGCCCCAGGCGGGCTCGCTATCGAAGAGCGCCCGCTCTAGCATCAGTTTACTGGCCCCATAAGGATTGATGGGCTGCTGGGGGTGCCGCTCATCCATGGGCACATACTGGGGATTCCCATAGGTGGCGCAGGTGCTAGAGAAAATGAATTGGCCACAGCCATGCCGCTGCATGGCGGCTAGGAGCACCAGCGGGCGGGCGAAGTTATTGTCGTAGTATTTCAATGGTTCGCTCATGGATTCCCCCACCGCTGCATAAGCCGCAAAGTGCAGCACCGCTTCAATCTGATACAGGGAAAAGATGCCTTCCAGCACCACCGCATCGCCCAGATCACCCACGACGAGTTCTACATTAGGTGAAATGAGCGCCTCCCGGTGGCCGAGTTCTAACGTGTCCAAGACAATAATTTTAGCCTCGCTCTCAGCAAGCAAGCGCACGGTGTGGGAGCCGATGTAGCCGGCTCCGCCAGTAACGAGTAGGGCAGGGGTTTTCATACTTGGAATCTGGTTTCTATTTACGTTCCACTAACGATGTCCCGGTCATTTCCGCAGGCTGGGGCACATCCAGCATGGCGAGCAGGGTAGGGGCGATGTCTGCGAGGATGCCGTTGCGCAAGGTGACGTTAGCGGCATCGGCGGCCACGTAGAGGCAATGCACGAGGTTCGTGGTGTGGGCGGTGTTCGGGGTGCCGTCGGGGTTGCGCATGAGTTCGCAGTTTCCGTGGTCGGCGGTGATGAGCAACTGGCCGCCCAGCGCTAGGACTTTTTCCACGATCAGTTGCACGCTGCGGTCGATGGTCTCGCAGGCATGGATCCCTGCGGGCACCACGCCCGTGTGGCCCACCATATCAGGATTGGCGAAGTTCATAATCACGGCATCATACTTTTCTAAACGACGCAGCACTTCAAACGTGAGGTCCGGGGCGCTCATCTGCGGCTTTAGATCATAGGTGGCCACTTCCTTAGGACTGATGGCTAGGTAACGATCCTCGCCCACGTTCGGCGTTTCCTCTCCGCCATTAAAGAAGAACGTCACATGCGGATATTTCTCCGTTTCCGCTGCGCGGAGTTGCGTTAGACCAGCGGCGGCAATCACTTGCCCCAGCAGGTTTTGCATACTCACGGAAGTGAAGATGACCTGCGCTCCGTAGTTCACATAGGTTGCGGCGTATTCGGTCAGGGTGTAATAGGCCACCTGCGGCGTGACTTCACGTTCGAAGCCGCTGAACTCAGGCATTAGGAAAGCCTCGGAGAGTTGGCGGGCGCGGTCTGCGCGGAAGTTGAACCAGAGGATCACATCGCCATCGCGGATGCGTTGCTCGTCTGCATGGCCGAAGATCATGGGCAGGAGAAATTCATCGCCCCGGGGTTCTGCCGCATACGCTGCGGCCACCGCTTGGCTAGGCAGATCCGTGCGGGCCTCGCCTCTGCCTAACACGATGGCGTCCCACGCCAGCTTGTTGCGTTCCCAGCGTTGATCCCGGTCCATGCCGTAGTAACGCCCGATCACGGTAATGATGCGTGCGCCCGTCGGTGCGAGATCTTTTTCCAGCTTCGCTAAATAGCCCGCGCCACCTTTGGGAGAGGTGTCCCGCCCGTCCGTCATGGCATGGATGCACACGTCCGTGCAGCCTGCCGCTTGGGCCGCAGCGCATAGCGCCACGATGTGGTCTTGATGACTATGCACGCCGCCATCGCTCACGAGACCCATGAGATGGAGCCGCTTTCCCTTGGCCTTCGCCAGTGCTTCCACTAACACGGGCTCCTTGGCTAACTGACCTTCACGGATGGATTTATTGATGCGGGTGAGGTCTTGGTAAACGATCCGTCCAGCCCCCAGATTGAGATGGCCCACTTCACTGTTGCCCATTTGCCCCGGCGGCAGGCCCACATCCTCACCAGACGCAGAGACGGTGCTCTGCGGGTAATGGGCATACAAATAATCGTGGAAAGGGGTCGCTGCGAGGAGGGTCGCATCGCCATTTTCCATCGCCTTAGCACGGCCATCGGGGTTGATCCCCCAGCCATCTCGAATAATCAGCACCACAGGTTTCTTAGACATGGCGCGGAAGATGCCGGGCTGCCTCGCCCACGCAAGGAAATAGCATGGCAGGTCATTAATTTCATGGTTCACGCTGCCAATCTGAGGGAATGCGTGGCTCCGGCTAGGAGGCTGAGATTTACGCCTGACAGCCGACATTTCCCCGCCAACGTCAGCACATGATTGACCCCGTGTCCCCCGCTCCCGCCCCCGTGATTGCTCGTGATGCCAGCGCGCTGCTGAGCCTCACGCCAGAGGAGGCTAGTGCGCGGCTCGCGGCTTGGGGCGAGCCGAAGTATCGCGCGCAGCAAATCTTGGAATGGATCTACGAACGCCGCGTTACCAGCTTCGAGGCCATGACGAACCTCAGCCGCAGCCTGCGGGAACGGCTAGCCGCCGGGCCGCCGCTGCGCACCATGCATGTGGCGCAGGTGCAAGGCTCCGCAGATACCACACAGAAATTCCTCTTCCGTCTAGCCGACCGCCGCTATGTGGAAAGCGTCTTCATCCGCGCCAACGTCACAGAGGAGGGGGTGCGTGCGGACCGTCGCACGCTGTGCGTGAGCAGCCAAGTCGGCTGTGCTTATGATTGTAAATTTTGCGCCAGCGGACTAGCCGGTTTCACCCGCAACTTGCGCACGGACGAGATCATTGAGCAAGTGGTGCAGGTGGAAGCTCACAGCGGCCAACGCGTGGATAACCTAGTTTTCATGGGAATGGGCGAGCCGTTGGCGAATCTCACGAATCTCCTCCAAGCCCTGACCATTCTCCAAGCTCCCTGGGGCATCGGCATTGGGGCGCGGCATATTACCGTGTCCACCAGCGGACTGGCCCCGCAGATCAAGAAACTAGCGGATGCGCCGATCCCCGTGCGTCTCGCCATCAGCCTGCATGGCGCCACGGACGCGGTGCGCAGCCAGATCATGCCCATCAATGATAAGTATCCGCTGGACGTGCTCTTTACCGCCCTGACGTATTTTAAGGAACGTCGAAAACAGAAGATCAGCTTCGAATACATCCTCATCGCTGGCGTAAATGATGGCCTAGATCAAGCCGCCGCCTTGGTCCGCAGAGCGCGCGGACTCTCCGCTAAAATCAACTTAATTCCCTACAACACCGTGGTCGGCCTGCCCTGGGAACGCCCACCCGTGGCGCAGCAACAAGCCTTCTGCGACGTGCTGAACAACGCCGGAATCACCGCCACCATCCGCCACGAAAAAGGCCATGACATTGATGCTGCCTGCGGCCAACTCCGCCTGCGCCAAGAGCGCGCCGATGGGACGCTAGAGTAGATCTGAAGGAGTCCGCCCGCGTCGCAGCTCCGGCCAACGCTGCGCCCAGTCCGCAGGCAGCCGCTGGGGGCGGCCAGCGGGCATCTGCACTAAGGCGAGCGCTTGCTCACACGTGATGAGTAGCTCCTCATCCCGCTGCCGATGAATCGTAAAGGCCACCCAAAAACGCGGCCCCGCCAAGGCCATGAGCCGCCCACGGATGACCAGCAGATCACCCAGCACGGCAGGGCGTTTGTAGTCAATCTCCGTGCGCAGCACGACGGGAAAAAGCTGCGTGAGCGACATTTCCCGCAGGGCCATGCCCATGTCCGTGGCCAGCTTCGTGCGGGCCTTTTCGATCATCCGCAGATACGCTAGGTTATGCACCACGCCCCCACAATCCGTGTCATAGAACATGACCTCTTCTTCGATGGAAATGGCAGGAATATCGGCCATGGGGCAGCGTTAGAGTTCCTCCCGCAGGCGGCGGCCTACTTCCTCCACATTCGCCCGGGAGTTAAACGCGGAGATGCGGAAGTAGCCTTCCCCCGCCGCGCCAAAGCCCGCACCCGGCGTGACCACGACGTTGAGCTTATTTAACATCACATCAAAGAATTCCCAACTCCCCATACCTGCGGGCGTGCGCACCCAAATATACGGAGCATTCACACCACCAAACGCGGTCAGTCCGGCATCCTGCGCGGCTTGGCGGAGGATCCCTGCATTGCCTAAATAATGGGCGATCAACTCTTGCACCTGCGCCTTGCCCGCTGGGCTAAAGAGCGCGGCGGCCCCTTGCTGGACAAGGTAACTAGCACCATTAAATTTTGTGGTCATGCGACGCGACCACAGCGGATGCAGCGGCAGCTTTTCCCCGCCCCGGGTCTTGCCTAGCAACTCCTTAGGGATGACTGTGAAGGCACAACGCACGCCCGTGAAGCCACCATGCTTGGAGAACGAACGGAACTCAATCGCGCACTCGCGCGCGCCCGCAATTTCATAGATGGAATGCGGCACATCTGCCTCCGTGATAAACGCCTCGTAGGCCGCATCGAAGAGGATGATCGCACCCTCCGTGCGGGCATAAGCGACCCACGCTGCTAACTGTGAGCGCGTAGCCGCTGCGCCCGTGGGATTATTCGGACTGCACAGGTAAATCAGGTCCAGATGCTCGCCTGCAGCGGGGACCTCCGGCACGAAGTTATTGGCCTCCGTGCAAGGTAAATAGCGGATCCCCGCGTAGCGCCCCGTGGCATCGGCCTCACCGGTATTGCCATTCATCACATTGGTGTCCACATAAACGGGATAGACCGGATCAGGAATGCCGAGCACGTTGCCCGCGCCAAAGATGTCCAGGATATTTCCGGTGTCACATTTGGAGCCATCGGAAACAAAGATTTCGTCGTCCGCCACATTCAGCGCGTGGTCCCGATACATGTTCTGGGCAATGGCCCTGCGCAGGAAATCATAGCCTTGCTCTGGGCCATAACCTTTGAACGTGCTGCGGTTTCCGAGCTCATCTACCGCCGCGTGCATGGCCACGCGTGAGGCCTCCGGTAAGGCCTCCGTCACATCCCCAATCCCACAACGGATCAAGCGCTGAGCCGCCTCAGGATTAGCGCTGACAAAGGCCGAGACGCGACGGCCAATCTCTGGAAAGAGATAGCCAGCCTTGAGTTTGAAATAGTTTTCGTTGAGATAAGCCATGTGAAAAGTGAGGGTTAAGAAAATGGGAAGGCCCTGCCATAGCGGGCGAACGTCCCCACGCAAGAGGGGAAAAATGCCGCCTTGATCACCCCGGAGCGCTGACTTGGGTCCGCCTCCATTCCCCACAGAAAATTTACTTTCCCCGCCGGAAATGCTGTTTATGATAGCACCCGGCCATCCCTGGCCTCACTCATGCCTATCTACGAATACATTGCTACGGAGCCGACCAAATCTTGCCGCATCTGCGCCAAGGGGTTCGAACTCCAACGCCCGCTCGACCGCCCACCGCTGGAACTCTGCCCTCTGTGCCGCAAGCCTGTGCGCAAGGTCATCAGCCAGATCAGCACCCCGCGGATCACCGCTCCGCTCTCCGTTACTGCGGCCAAGAGCGTGGGCTTCACCCTGATGAAACGTCGCGATAAAGGAGTCTATGAGAAATTATAACCGCCCGTTAGGGTTGCCGACATTCGGACTTAGCCGTGGGGCTCACCTTGGATAAATGAATACACTCACTGACTTGTTATTTCTAGCCGAGTCCACGACTCCCGAGATCCATTTTCCCAGTTTGGGAGAAGCCAGTTGGCAGATCGGCCTTGTCGTCTTCCTGGTGCTTCTAAATGGCATCTTCGTGGCTGCGGAGTTTGCGATTGTGAAAGTCCGCAGCACCCAGATCGACCAACTGCTGGACGAGGGCAAACCCAAGGCCAAGCGGGCGAAGGAGATCATCGACCACATGGACATGTATCTCAGCGCCACCCAGTTAGGCATCACCATGGCTAGTGTGTTGCTATCCATGTTCGGGGAAAAGTATCTCTCGAAAATCATTGAGCCACTGTTCCCGCTCATTGGCCTGCATCCTGCGGCAGAGATCGTGACCGGGGTGTCATTCTTCCTCGCTTTCGGGCTCATCACTTCCGTGCATGTGGTCATCGGTGAGCAGGTGCCCAAGTCCCTCGCCATCCGCCGCGCGCTGGGCACCACCTTATTTTTGGCCACGCCGTTGTATTGGTTCCAACGCAGTTTCAGTTGGTTAAATAGTCTCCTCAATGGCGCGGCTAACCGCACCTTGAAAGTCGTCTTCGGACTCGCCCCCGCAGGCGAGCACGAGATCGTCCATAGCGCAGAGGAACTCCAAATGCTGGTAGAGGAAAGTGGCCGCTCCCAGAACGTCACGCCCACCGAGCGGGATATTTCCATCAACGCCCTGGAACTCAACGATCTGCTAGTGCAAGACATCATGACCCCCCGCACTGAGATCGTCTATCTGGACGCGGGCAAGACCTTTAAAGAGAACGTCCAGATCGCCCTAGACTCCAAGCACACCCGCTTTCCCATCCGAGAGGGCAGTCTGGATAACGTCCCTGGCATCGTGCATATTAAAGATCTCCTGCGCGTTATCAACGAGCCTCGCCCAGACATTCTCAAAATCGCCCGGCCCGTGCTCTTCGTGCCTGAAATTCAGCCGCTCGATGAATTGCTGAAGACCTTCCTTAGCCGCCATGCGCACATGGCGCTGGTGGTGGATGAAAATGGCGTCCTCATCGGAATGCTCACCCTGGATGACGTGATCGAGGAATTGGTAGGTGAGATCCAAGACGAGTTCGATACCCATGACGAAAGTTTCGAAGATCTAGGCGAGGGCCATTATCTGGTGGAGGGAAAACTCGCGCTCTATGAACTAGCCGAGCGCACGGAAATCGAGATTGATGTTCAGAACGTCAGCACGTTAGGCGGTTATCTCACCGCGTTGTTAGGCAACATTCCCACCGAGGGCGAGATCATCCCCATCCCCGGCCATAACTACACCGCCGAGGTCACCAAAACGGATGGCCGCCGCGTCGTGCAAGTCCGCCTGACCAAGCAACCCACCGCCGCCGAAGCCGCTGCGGAAGCTGCTGCGGAGGCCATGCCGACGCCTAACGGCAATGATCCTAACTGACCTCCTGCGCGCAGAGATCGCCACCACGGGCCCCATTTCCTGTGCGCAGTTCATGCAGCGCGCGCTCTACGAGCCCGCCCTGGGCTACTACGCACGGACGCAGAGCCCCACGGGGCGGCGGGGGGATTTCATCACTAGCGTGAGTGTGGGCGCGTGTTTTGGAAATCTCCTGGCGGAGCAAATCGCAGATTACTGGCAAGGCCTCGGCCAGCCCCCGCGTCTGCATGTCGTAGAGCAGGGCGCCAATGATGGGCAACTCATGGCAGACCTCCTCGCATGGCTGGCAAGGCAGCATCCAGGCTGTTTCCAAGCCGTGCAGCCGCATTTCATCGAGCCCCTAGCCACCGCCCGGGC
>JAYVOP010000326.1:0-14403 GCA_043757865.1 Verrucomicrobiales bacterium
CCAATGCCAAGGACGCAGATCCCACGGCGGGGATTGGCTCGGGTGATGGAATCTGGACGCGCGATGCGCTGCCCAACGAAGGGGCCACCTTCGATGCCGCCTTGGCGCATCAGGCGGGAAATAACTACCATTACCATGTCCAACCCGTGGCCTTGCGCGCGCAGTTAGGCGATCATGTCATTTATAATGAGGGCACGAATCGCTATACGGAAAGCACCGCTGCGGTCACGGCTCATTCCCCCATCATCGCCTGGGCGGCGGATGGCTATCCCGTCTATGGGCCTTACGGCTACAGCGTGGCCAATGATGCTACGAGCGGCCTGCGACGCGTCGTCAGTGGCTTCGTGCTGCGGAATGGGGTGGTGGCGGGCACCACGAATCTCACCAACACCGGACGGCATACCTTACCCGCCTGGGCGGCGTCATGGCAGAATCGCTCCGCCACCCTAACCGCTACGCAATATGGCCCTAACGTGGCCGCTGCGTATGCGCTGGGGCACTATTTAGAAGACTACGATTACCTGGGAGACCTGGGCTTTACCCAGGGTGCCACCAACAACGCGGGCGGTATTTTCTATGATCTAGATCGCTACAACGGGCGGACGTGCGTGACGCCAGAATTTCCCAATGGCACCTATGCTTACTTCTCCACCATCGCAGCGGACGGCACGCCGTTGTTTCCATATAACATTGGTCGGCAATTTTACGGCAGTCCCACGGGCGGCGTGGTCACTAGCATCACCGAAGCCGTGACCACCACCTTCACAGGCGGACCAGCACTCAGTGAAACGATGGCCCCGCCCGTGAAGACTGCGGCCACGGGCAATCTGGCCCTCACCTGGAGCAGCGTGGAAGGGGGCACCTATCTGGTGCAGCGCACCCCGGATCTCAGCACCTGGAGCAGTCTGGGTACGGTGAGTGCCGCAGCCAATGCCGTGCAAACGAGTCTCACGGATGCGGGCACGCTGAATGCGAATGCCCGACGTTTCTACCGTTCCACGCGCCCGGCCTTAGCCAGTTACGATGGCAACGGCGGCACGGCCATGCCGCCCACCGTAGGCACCGGAGCGGCCACGACCATCAGCACGACTAACGCGACGTTAAATGGCACCGTCAACGCCTCTGGCGTGAGCACCGTGGTGACCTTTGAATACGGCCTCACCACGGCCTATGGCAGCACCGCTAACGCTACGCCCTCCCCCGCCACGGGCACCACCGCCGGCACCGCCGCTGTGACCCTAACGGGCCTGACGGCAGCCACCACCTATCATTTCCGTATCAAAGGCGTCAGTAGCGCAGGCACGCGGATGGGCGTGGATGCCACCTTCACCACCGCCGTGCCGGGCGGTCCAGATGCCAGCACCGCCGCCGCCACTAGCCTCACGAACACCACCGCTGCTTTAAATGGCCTAGTGAATGCCAATGGGAATAGCACCACTGTCACCTTCTCCTACGGCCTCACCACCAGCTACGGCACCATGGTCAATGCCACGCCTAACACCGTCACGGGCAGCACCAGCACGAACGTCAGTGCGGCCCTTACCAGCCTGACCCTGGGCACGACGTATCATTTTAAAATTACTGCCGTGAATGGTGTTAGCACTACGAGTAGTGCGGATGCCACCTTCACCACCACTGGCGGCTCCAATGCCACCGTGGCCCCCGGCGGCAGCGCCACGCGCGGCACCACCGTGAGCGTCACCATCACGCTGCCCACCACGCCGCCACCGCCTCCCTTGGTCAATCCTGCAGGCGGCGGCACGCTGCTGCCCAGCAGCGTGACCCTAGCCACTAGCATCACAGGCACCAGCGTGACCCGGCCCGCCCAAGGCACTGTCATCGCCACCTTCTCCATCCCCGCAGGCACCGCCACGGGCGCGCAGAATATCGTGGTCATTTTCCCAGGTGCTGGCGGTGCTGGTCCGACCTACACCGTCACGCTGACGATTAACTGAGGATGCCGCCATGACTAGGAAACGATTACTCTCACTAGCACTAATCCTCCTTTCGCCCCTGCGCCCCGTGGCCGCAGCGGACCTGCAAGCGGAAGGCATCACAGAATTTTTTGCCGGGCACGTGGGCTCCGCCCTGGAGCGCTGGGATCGATACCTTGCAGAGCATCCCGAGGCCGGGCCGTATCATTGGCAGCGGGGGATTGCGCTGTATTATGCGGAGCGCTTTGCGGATGGGCGGGCGCAATTTGCCTCCCATGTGAAAGTGAACCCGCAAGACGTGGAGAACTCTGTGTGGCATTTCCTCTGCGTGGCGCGGCAGGAAAGCGTGGCCGCCGCGCAGCTAGCGCTGTTGCCCGTGGATCAAGACGTGCGCGTGCCGATGCGGGAAGTGCTCCAGTTGTTTGCGGGAAAAGGGCGGGAGGCCGATGTGCTAGCCGCAGCTGAAGCCGTGCCCGAATCCTCCCCCCGCCGCCGGGATGCGCTGTGCTTTGCCCATCTCTACTTAGGCCTGTATGCCGAGGCGTTAGGCCATGCGAGTGAGGCCAAAGCTCATCTCCTCAAAGCCGCCGGAGACTACGCCATGCCGCACTACATGGGGCAAGTGGCACTCCTGCATTGCCAGCTCCGCGGCTGGTTGCCGAACCCGGATGCGAAGTCCGCCGCGCCCGCAAGTAAATGAGCGCGCATCATGCTAGCTTGGCAGATTAGATGGTCCGCACAGTCCTCTATGCGGTTCATCAGGTTTAAGGTGGCGTCGGGCTCGCGGGCTCCACCTGGAAGAGCTTCGTCAAGCTATCTTGGGGATCGGTTTCTGTGCCGCTGAGGGTAAAATCAATGAGGTCCAGCCCATCTTCCTGGCCCGAGAACTGGGGCAGACCGCTCTCAAGGGTGTTCAATGCTAGTTGAAGTTTACCGCTGAGGGCTCCGGTGCGTTTTAATTCCACCGTGCCACTGAGTTTGCACTCCCCATGGCGCACCGCCTTGAAGTTTTCAATGATGAGGGATTCTGGCGTCCAGCGGAAACTGCCGGAGATCTGACGGAACTCTAGCTTGGTGTAGAGTTCGTTCTTAAAGAATGCCCCTAAGGCCTTGAGGCCGGGGAATTTGTCTGCGATCAAGCCATCCATACTAAAGTCCCCCGTGAGGGTATCCGGCGTGTTCGGGAGGATGGTGTATTTGACGTTCGTGGTATTTAAGCGGCCTTGCAGGCGGCGGCTCCAGGTGGCGCTGATGAGGTCTGGCAGCGGCATGGGGTCTAGCTTGACGGTCAGCTCCCCACTCGGTCCAGCCGCCGTGAAATCAATATTGCCCTGCGCGCGCAGTTGGTTCTTAGCGCCAAAACGCAGGCGCACGTTTTCGATCTCGGCATGGCCAGCTTGGTATTTTAAAGAGAGGTTCTCCACGGGCACATCCGCCCAGATGCCGCCCGTCCAGCGGCCAGCGGAGGCCTCTAGGCGCAGGAGTTGATCCGTGTAACTGCCACGCACGCCGAGGCCTTCCACTTGATTGAGCGCCTCCTCCCCGGCGGGCCAACTGAGCGTGCAGTTAGGACACGCGAAGCTGTGCACGGAGACCACGGCGGGCGTAGCCGAAATGCCGAATCGGAAGCCATCGTGATGCGCTAGGTTGACTGGCGCGGGCGGCGTGGCGGCCTCGCTGGTGGCTGGTTGCGGGAGGAAGTTCAGTTTCGCCTCGCCCATCGTCAGGGTCACGATGTCCCATTCATCTCGGAAGAAACTGGTCGTGGTCATGCCCGCATCCAAGTCTTTGACCACGAAATCTTTGAGCACCCCGTTGGCTGCTTTCACATGCACGTTCGGGCACAGCAGCTCATACCAACCCTCCGGGCGGAAGCGATCACAGTCCACGCTCGCACCGGCTAGGGTGCTGAGTTGTTGATTGGCGCTCTGGCGGAAAATTTCTCCTTCCACCCGCGCGCGATTCAGCATCCCAAAGACCACGATGCTGCCGAGGATGGCGGCCATGACCAGGAACACTAGGAGCAATCCGAACCGCCGCCGTTTCTTCGTGACGATCTTCTGCTGCACGCTCCGCCGCCGTCGCGGTCCGCCTTTGCCGCCGTCTTGGCGGAGGCGCTCCATCATTTCTTGCACGCTATAGGCGTCCTTATCGGAACTGGGATCGGAGGACATAAGAAGGTGGGGGAGCGCCTGTCCTAGTTAGTTACCCGCCACGGGCTCCGCCGCACCGTCACGCTGTGGCACCAGCGTGCGCCCAGCGGGATCTTGCACCTTCACAGTGACGAAGAGCACCACCATCTTGCGCGCAGTTGATTTCACATGGCTGCGGAAGAGGCGGCCAATCAGTGGGATGTCTCCTAACAGGGGCACTTTATCGTCGATCTGGTTCACCTGCGATTGTTTCAGGCCCGCAAAGGCAATGGTGGTGCCATCATAAACACTCACGGAGGTCGGGCCGCTGGTTCGCACATGCTCGAAGACCGGCTGCACGATGAGGTTGTCCGTCAGCACCACGGGCACGCCCCCCTGGACGCTGCTGATGGGCGAGCCGTAATTGATGAAGCCGAGGAACTCTGTGAAGGTGGGCGTCAGGCGCAGATCCACCAGGGAGCCGTCCTCAGAGATGGTGGCCTCCACTTCCAATGAGTTACCCACGTCTTGCACTTTAAATGTCGTCGGCGTGGCCGGGGTGACCGGGAAATTGGTTCCCGAGTTCGTGCTACTGACCCCAGTGAGGGGATTAAAGGTGGATACGCTGCTGCGTCCAACCGTCTGCGGAATCTGTGGTGGATCGAAGTCCGTGGGATACGGAAACTCCCGCACCGACTTAGCCTTGGCGATCTGGCCACTCTTCACTACGACCTCAATGGCACTAGAGAGGTCCGTGCCCTTCTTCTGATTCAGCGCCCGCAGGATGAAGGAGAATTGCGGATCGGTAAACGCTCCTGCGATGCTGAAGATCCCCGGGGAGAGCGTGCTCCCCTTGGCTGCGTAACGATTCGAGGCCAGCAGCGAGGAGATGCTAGGAACGGATTCAATATTGCCCGAGCCACGCAGCCCACCCGTGAGCGGAGCTTGGCCCGTGGGGACGCCGATGGCACCTGCACTGGGGTCCACAAAGGAATAGTCCAAGGTAGGCGCGCCTGAGCCGCCCCGTTTCCCATAAGTGCCGCCGCCGCCGAAGAGCTTGCTGCCCAGGTTAAATGAGCCCAGATGCACATCGAAACCCACTTCCTCCTGCTCCTTTTCATTCATCTCGATCCGCAGCACCCGAATCAGTGCTTGCTTGGTAGTTTTAGAAACGATCTGATTCACAAAGACATCCACGGCATCCAGATTCTCGTCCGTATTGGTCACGATCAGGCGACTGCCCACGCGGTCGAAGTTCGCGCTGGCACCCTTGGGAAAAGGAATGCCGCTGTTCTCCAGGAAATTCTGCGCGCCTACTTTCTGAATCGGAATCCCGCCCGCTTCTGGCAGCGTGCCCGTGGCCCCAGGCGCGGGTGCCGCAAATGGATCTACGTTAGAGACCGTAGCCGTGTCCCCCGTGGAGGCATTGGAGAGGAAGCCGGGCGGCACGGAGAATGTGCGCGTGTTCAGCTTCCCGCTGGCTCCAGAGATGGTGGTAAAGGACACCAGCCCATCGGTCAGTTTCCACTTCGTGCCCGTCTGCTCGGCCACGTATTCCAGCGCTTGTTGCAGGGGAATGTTATTAAGGCTCATCGAGATCTTCGGCAACTTCGCCTGCTCTGCGGGGGAAAGTTTGATCACGAAGTTCACGCCTTTCTTATCAGGATTCGTTTCCACGGTGTCGAATTCCCGACACTTGCTAGAGAGGAATTGGATCACCTCCCCCAGCTCTGCGGACTCGAAGTTCAGTTTCGGAAATAGAATCGCGCGCAGTTTTAGCGAGGCCGCAGAGATCGTGGAGCCACTGCCACTAGCATCATTTACCTGGGGCGCTTGAATGTTGCTCGGCACCGGCGTTTCCCACACACTATCCACTGCGGTGAGCATCTTGGCCCGGGTGTGGTCGCGCGCGGCTAGCAGATAGTCGGTGATGAACTTCTCACACTTTTCCAGCCCCCGTTGCGCGGCGGTATTGTGCGGGTCCACATTTAAAATCTGGTTATAAGCAGCCTTGGCGGAGTTGAAATCTCCCAGGTCAATGAAGCCCGTGGCTAGCTCCATCAGCTTCTGCACCTTGACCACCGCCGCGTGGTGATCCGGCTTCATGGCGGGGTTGAAATGTTCTGGATCGCCTAGCTCCTGCCGCAGCGCCCGCGCCCCGGCATCGTCTGGCAGCATGTCCTCGGCTAACACGCCACTTAATAAAGTCTGCGCTTCCTCGAAGCGGCCATCCGCACCTAACGCCCGCGCCTGCGCCACTGCCGCTTGGGCGTAGCGTTGCATGGCCTCCGTGCGTTGCTGGGCGGTCATGGGAGCCTTAGGCAGCAGGTCCACCGCCTTGCGATACTGCTCTGCCGCCGCCGCATAATCGTGGTCCGCCATCAGCTTATCTCCCGCCGCCACGTTGTCTGCGGCGGATTGCAGCGCGGCTTTACGCTTAGCGATCTCTCCCTCCATCGTCCCCACCACCGCAGGGGGGGCTCCAGTGCTGGGGCCGGCTTGCGCATCACCCAGCAGCAGCCCCGCCGTGATCGCGCTAAGAAATGAAGTGCCTAACCGGAGAGAGAGCTTGGGCTGGCTGCGCTGAGCGAGAGGGAGTGTGGACATCAGTGAGAGGGAGAGTGGGCAGAGGAAAGGAGTCGATCTGTGGGTAAGCATTTTACCTAGAGCGGCGGCAGATTAGAAGGCCTTCGCGAAATTGGCACGTCAAAAAATCGGGAAATTTCAGGCCCGCCTCCTCACTCCTCACTCAGCGTGTGGAGGAAATCCACTAACGCCTGCTGGTCCCCCGCGCTCAGATGCAGGCCGCCGGCCGGATGCTTCGCTAGATTCGGGTCTAGGGTGGCGCTGCGTTCCACCCCCGTGCTGTAGTGGGCGATCACCTCTGCCAGGGTGGCGAAGCGGCCATCGTGCATGTAAGGCGCGGTGTGGGCGACATTCCGCAGCGTAGGCGTGGCGAACTTTCCCCGGTCACTGGCCTCCTGGGTCACGCGCTCCCGGCCCAGATCATCCGCATTTAAATGCAGCCCATTGTTGTGGAAATCGTGATCCGTAAAGAGTGCACCGCCATGGCAGTGGAAACAGTCCGCGCCTTGCTGCTGCGTGCGCGGATCGCGCTCCGTCATGAACAGCTCGAAGCCGCGTTGCTCGCTGGCGCTGAGCTGCACGGTGCCGCGCATGGCCGCATCGAACTTACTTTGGTAAGCCGTTAGCGTCAGTAAATATTGCTCCAGCGCCAAGGCCATTTTCTCTGCGCTCACCACCTCACTGCCATACGCTGCGCGGAATTTCTCCACATACCCAGGGCGCGCGCTGAGCCGCGTCACCACGGACTCTAACGTAGCGTCCATTTCCTGGTGATCTTGGATGGGCCGCAGCACTTGATCCCGCAGGGTGGGGGAGCGCCCATCCCAGAAGAAGCTGGATTTCCAGGCCAAGTTCACCAGCGGCATCGCCTGCCGCGTGCCCACTTGGCCATCCACGCCTAGGCTGTAGCGCCGCGGATCGGAGTAGCCCGCCGCAGCTTGGTGGCACGAGGCGCAGCTCATGGTGCCCGTGCGGGAGAGATCCACTTCATGGAAGAGCGCCTTGCCTAACGCCACCCGCTCCTCCAACAGCGGGTTATCCCGTGGCAGATCCGGGATGGGGAAGGACGCGCTCATCGTGAAATGATAGGGCGTGTAAGTCGGCGGTAAATAAAGCGGCTTCAGCGCAGACGGTTGGCTGATGGCGGGCAGGCTAGAACGCACCTGCCGCACGCGGAACGCCCCCGGTAGATTAGCCCTTAGGGCGGGCACCAGGGCATCACCCGCGCGGGCATGCGTGGCCGTGCCGTCTTGCGCCAGACTGATTTTCCGAGGCGCATTGAACAGCGCGGCCAGATCACAATCCACCTCCACCGCCGCATCCTGCCGCAGATCCAGAGCCGCGCTCAGCGTGATGCGCGTGCGATTCTCATCTCGTGCAAAATGATAGGCATACCCCGGCAGCTCCCCTCCCGCCCAATCCCCAGGGCGGAAGCGCCCTTCCAGCGCCAGGAAAATATACCCCCCCTGCCAGCTCCAGTGCAGGCCATTCGTCTGCGGATTCAGCGGATGCCCAGCGGGAAACTGCTGAGGCGCTGCCGCATTCGCCTCCGCGTCCGGCCCCAGGTGGAACCGCAGCGCCCGGTAGTGCGCAGCCGGCACCTTCAGCAGCGGCACCGTGAACGATTGTTTCCCCGCATCCAGCCATGCGTATTGATCCGGCAGCTCCACCCACTGGCCATCCGACTGCTCAAAAGCAAACCCGCTCAGCAGCACACTCCACCGCGTGTAAGACAACGTCTCCCCCGCCGCCGTCTGATATTGCAACGAATCCAGCCGCACGGGAGCCCCTGCGAACACTGGTCGCATCGTAAACTCTAACGTGCTGCCCGCCACAGGCGCGGCCGCCCACCACGCGGCTAATAACAGAAATGCCAATCGTCGCATGGGCACAGCCTAGAGCCAATCTCCCCCCATGCAAGGCGGCTCAAGAAACCGCAGAACTTTAATTTGCGCAGGCTAGGAATTAGACTAAGAGCAAGGGTTCCGGGCCACTCCTGGCCCACCAACACCACCCTAAATACACCATCCTATGAAATACATTACGCTTGCTCTCGCAGCCATGATCCTTGGCCTCGTTTCTTGCAAATCCAGCGCCCCCGCCTCCCAAACTACGACCACTGGCGGGTACGTCCAAGCCCGCAAGTAAGCGCGCAGCAGGCCCCAGCGGTCTGCAACCACTTCGCAAAGGCTGGCTTCTCACGAAGCCAGCCTTTTGCGTGGCACTCAGAAACTCTTTCCAGGTCCATCCCGAGACTCCCCCTGCACTGAAACGCTCCGTTCTCCACCATCCCGAGACGCTGTAGGACGAGGGTGCAGTCAGGCCGCCCGCCCACGAACCCACGTAACTTGACGCCCCGCAGTATCCCGGCTTCTGTGCGCCCTCCCTACCACTTTCATGAAATTCCCCATCCTCCCTAGCCTCTTCACTCTGCTGCTCATCACCTCCGCGCCTGCCGCAGATCCCGCCCCGGAGGACAAGACCTTTTTCACAGGCGTGGTGCAGAACATCCTGGCCAGTAAATGCGTCGGCTGCCACGGCCCGAACAAGCAAAAAGCCAAGCTCCGGCTGGACAGTTACGAGGCCATCCTCAAAGCCGGGGAGAGCGATAAACCCTCCATCGTCCCCAAGAGTGCCGCCACCAGCGAAAGCCTCCTGCGCCCCGCCCTGCCCGCCGAGCACGATGACCACATGCCCCCCAAGGATAAGCCCCAGCTCACCCCAGAGGAACTCAAACTCCTCACCTGGTGGGTGGACGCCGGGGCCGACCAAAACCTCACCGTCAAGGACGCCACGCCCCCTGCGGAACTCAAGGCCCTAGCCCTCACCAAAGCCAAGGAAACCTACGTCCTAGCCGGGCCTGGAGCCACCGCCGCCCCCGTCATTGCCCCCCCCGTGAACGCTCGGGATGAGAAGGTGCTCGCCATCGAAAAGGAAATCGGTAGCCCCATCCTCCAAGTCGCCCAGAACGATGCCGGCCTCACCTTCAACGTCATCAACGTGGCGGATAAATTCGACGACGCCATGCTGGCCAAGCTCGCCCCCATCGCGGACCGTTTTACCGATCTGAATCTGGGCCGCAGCAAACTCACCGATGCCGCTGGGGCCACCTTAGGGCAGATGAAAAACCTCACCCGCCTCCGCCTGGAAAACACCGCCATAACCGATGCCGCCCTGGACGCGCTGAGCGGCCTCACCAAGCTGGAATACCTCAATTTATATGGCACCAAAATTACCGATGCCGCCCTGCCAAAACTCGAAAAACTAGCCAATTTAAAATCCCTCTACGCTTGGCAAACCAGCGTCACCAAACCCGCCGCCGAAGCCCTCCACGCCAAGCTGCCGAAGCTCATCATCAACCTCGGATGGGAAACCGTCGTCGGAGCGCCCACGCCACCGCCCGTCGTCATTGTGCCACCCGCAGAGCCCGCCCCGCTGGACCCCGAGGCCCTCGCCTTTGCCGCCGTCATCCAGCCCATTTTCAAAGAGAAATGCCTCGGCTGCCACAACGCCGAAAAGTCCAAAGGCAAATTCGCCCTGCATGATCTGGCTAACCTCCTCAAAGGGGGCGAGCACGCCGACAAAGAACCCTCCGTGGTCCCCAGCAAGAGCGCAGAAAGCGCCATCATCCTCCGCCCCCAGCTCCCCGCCGATGCAGAAGGCCACATGCCCCCGCCCAAAAAACCCCAACTCACGGACAAAGAACTCAACCTCCTAAAATGGTGGATCGATGCCGGTGCCAAGGGTGATGTGAAGGTGAAAGACGCTGGCATCCCCGCAGAACTCTTGAAGTAATTTTCGAGAAAGCTATTTGCCAGGGCCGGAAAAAGTCTGGACGGCTAGCGTCCATGAATTTCAGTTTCTTCTTTATCCGCCGCCCCATCTTTGCGGGCGTGCTCTCCATCTTGCTGCTCATCGTGGGCTACGTTTCCCTGCGTAGCCTCCCGGTAAGTGAATACCCGGAGGTGGCCCCGCCGCAGATCGTGGTCACGGCCTTGTATCCAGGGGCGAACCCCAAGACGCTGGTGGAAACCGTGGCCAGTCCTATTGAACAAGCCATCAATGGCGTGGCCAATAGTCTCTACGTCTTCTCCCAAGCCACCACGGATGGCCTCGTGACGGTGACGGTCACCTTCAAGTTAGGCACAGATCTGGATAAAGCCCAAGTGGCCGTGCAGAACCGCGTAAACCTCGCCCTGCCCAAGCTCCCGGAGGAAGCCCGCCGCATCGGCGTCACCACCATCAAGTCTTCGCCAGACCTCACCATGGTCGTCCACCTCACCTCTCCGAAAGGCACCTACGACGATATTTTCGTGAGAAACTACGCCACGCTGCAAGTCAAAGACCTGCTGGCCCGCGTGCCGGGAGTCGGCCAAGTAGCGGTCTTCGGCAGTGGCGACTACTGTATGCGTCTCTGGCTAGACCCCGAGAAAATGGCCGCCCGTGGCCTCGCTCCCGTGGACATCATCACTGCCGTGTCCCAACAGAATGCCCAGGTGGCCGCCGGGGCCGTGGGCCAACAGCCGCTGCCCAGCGCAGGTGGCTACGAGTATTCCATCAACACCAATGGCCGCCTCATTGATGAAGCAGAATTCGCCAACATCGTCGTCAAGACGGGCCCGTTCGGAGAGACGGTGCAACTCAAGGACGTGGCCCGCGTGACGTTAGGCGCATCCACTTATTCCCTGCGCAGCCTCTTAAATAACCAGTCTGCGGTGGCCCTGCCCATCTTCCAACAGCCCGGCTCTAACGCCATCCAACTGGCCAAAGACATCCGCGCCAAGATGGATGAACTGAAGCAAAGTTTCCCCCCAGACCTCGATTACAGCGTGGTCTATGACACCACCGTCTTCGTCAATAAATCCATCGAGGCCGTCGTCCACACCTTACTGGAGGCTATTTTGCTGGTGGTGCTGGTGGTGCTGGTCTTCTTGCAGACCTGGCGCGCGTCCATCATTCCCCTAGCCGCCGTGCCAGTGTCGTTGATCGGCACCTTCGCCATCATGCACGCGTTAGGCTTTTCCATTAACACCCTCTCGCTCTTCGGTCTGGTGTTGGCCATTGGCATCGTCGTGGACGATGCCATCGTGGTCGTGGAAAATGTGGAACGCAATATTGCCAAAGGCCTCACGCCCTACGATGCCACGCGCCAAGCCATGAAAGAGGTCACAGGCCCCATCATTGCCACCGCGTTAGTGCTCTGCGCGGTCTTCATTCCCACCGCGTTCATCACCGGCCTCACGGGACAATTTTATAAACAGTTCGCGCTCACCATCGCCATTTCCACGGTCATCAGCGCGTTCAATTCCCTCACGCTCAGCCCCGCGCTAGCCGCCTTGCTGCTGCGCGGGCACGATGCGCCCAAGGACTGGCTCTCTAAAATAATTGATGGCCTGCTGGGCTGGTTCTTCCGGCCCTTCAACCGTTTCTTCGAGTTCATGGCCAACTTCTATTCCGCCTCCGTGGCGGTGATCCTGCGTAAGGCCATCATCGCCCTAGCCGTCTATGTCGTGCTCCTGCACTACACTTATAAAGTCTTCGAGTCCACGCCCACGGGCTTCGTGCCTAGCCAAGATAAGCAATACCTCATCGGCTTCGCGCAGCTCCCAGATGCTTCCTCCATTGATAAAACGGACGCGGTCATGCGCAAGATGGGCGATCTCATGCTCAGCACGCCCGGCGTGCAAAGCGCGGTGCAATTCCCCGGCCTTTCCATCGCAGGCTTTTCCAATGCCACGAACTATGGCGTGGTCTTCGCCACCCTCGCACCGTTTGAAGAACGGCGTGGCCCCGGCCTCTCGGGTGGTGAAATCGCGCAGACGCTCAATGGGAAATTTTCCTCCATCCAAGAAGCCTTCACGGCTATCCTAACACCACCGCAAGTCAATGGCCTGGGGGCCACGGGCGGCTTCAAGCTCCAGCTCGAAGACCGCTCTAATCTTGGTTACAGCGCCCTAGCTGCGGCCACGGACGAGATCCTCAAGCAAGCCCGCATGAATCCTAAGCTGAACGGATTCGCCACCTACTCCGGCTTCAACATCAACGTGCCGCAGGTCGAGGCGGACATCGACATTGAAAAATGCGCCAGCCTCGGCATCAGCAAACAAGACGTTTCCCAAGTGCTGCAAGTCTTCCTCGGGTCGTTGTATATCAATGATTTCAACCGCTTTGGCCGCACCTTCCAAGTCGTGGCCCAGGCGGATGCGCAGTTTCGCAGTAAGCCGGACGACATCCTGCGTTTGAAAGTGCGCAATCGCACCGGGCAAATGGTGCCCATCGGCTCTGTCCTGAAAATTTCCGAGACCACGGGCCCAGATCGCGCCATGCACTATAACGGCTATCTCTCAGCGGACATCACCTCCGCCCCCGCCCCCGGCGTGACCACGAACGAGGCGGAAACGATCCTGGAAGACATCGCCAAGGCCGCCCTGCCCAAGGGCATGGGTTATGAATGGACGGAGCTGACCTATCAACGCATCCTCGCTGGCAACTCCGCCGTGTATATTTTCCCGCTCTGTATCGTCCTCGTATTTCTCGTGCTAGCTGCACAATACGAAAGCCTGCGGCTGCCGCTAGCCATCGTGCTCATCGTGCCGCTCTGCGTGCTCTTTGCGTTGCTCGGCGTGATGATCGACCATGGGGAAAACAACGTCTTCACGCAGATCGGCTTGATCGTGCTGATGGGCCTCGCGTGTAAGAACGCCATCCTCATCGTCGAGTTCGCCAAGATGAAGCATGAGGAAGATGGCTTGACCCATTTCCAAGCCGCGCTGGAAGCGTGCCGCCTGCGCCTGCGGCCCATTCTGATGACGTCCATCGCCTTCATCGCAGGCGTGTGGCCGCTGGTGGCCAGCACCGGAGCAGGCGCAGAAATGCGCCATAGCATGGGCGTGGCCGTCTTCAGCGGCATGATCGGCGTGACCGTGTTAGGGCTGATTTTCACGCCCGTGTTCTACCTGCTAGTGATGCGCGGGAAGCGGGAGCCGGGAACCGCTTCAAACCACTAACCGATACCCAATGCACGCCTCCATTTGGATGCGGCCCGTGTGCTCCGGGTCGATTTTCTTACGGAGGTTGGTGAAATGCACGCGGAGGTAGTGGCCTTGGTCTTCGGCTTGCGGGCCCCAAACTTCGCGCAGGAGTTGCTTTTGCGTGACGCCTTTCCGGCGTGTTGCTGCAGGACGCGCAGGAGAGCGTATTCGATGGTAGTGAGCTTTATTTCCTGGTCATGCAGACGCACGATGCGGGCGGCTAGATCCACGCTTAATGACCCGGCCTCCAAGACGGCAGCTTCCGTGGTTTCGTGGCTCCGCCGCATCACGGCCCGCTCTGCTTGGTAAACCTTGCCTTCCGTGAGACTAACCCGCAGTTGCTCAGGCGGTAAATCGATCAACCCAATTTCGTTCGCACGATCCAACAGCGAGTCCGGCACCGTTTCCCGAACGGTTATCCCCGTGAGTTCCGCCACGATCTCCGCGCGACTTTCCCCATGTTGAATATTGATCGTCGTCCAGACGGAAATGCCTGCATTCAGCAGTTCCCCCACGTCTTGGGAGCGCTTCGGGTGTCGGCTGCCGGGCGCATTCGTATGCGCCAGTTCATCCACGAGCACGATCTGCGGATGCAGCGTGAGAATGGCATCTAGATCCATTTCCGCCCCCATCCCGCTGCCAGAACTCCTGCGCACCTTAGGCTTCACGGGCCGCCCCGTCCTCGTAGAACTGAACCACCTTGCCCTCCTCAGCCCAGAG
>JAYVOP010000327.1:0-3758 GCA_043757865.1 Verrucomicrobiales bacterium
GACTCCGACAGCTCCTCACTACGCTGCTGCAAAGCCGCACAGATACTGCGGCCAATCTGGGAAACCTCAATGCTATGCGTGAGCCGCGTACGATAGAAATCATACTCCCCGCTCAAGAACACCTGCGTCTTACTCTGCAACCGCCGGAACGCCGAAGTATGGATGATCCGGTCCCGATTAATCTGGAAAATGGTGCGATACTCCGTCGCCCGCTGGTGCAGGGGTTCCAGAGTCTCGAAGTCGAAGGCAGCGTAAAAAGTATTCGGCATGGGCAGCCGTCCAGTAGCACGGGATTCCGTTGTCGCATGGATTATTGCCATGAATGGGCGCGCGTCCTTCATGCGGTAGTCGTGTCCCTAGATTCTGCTGAGGCTCGGCCTTGGGGGCCTCCTAAGTCGGGGGCTACCGGAGGGCGCTCCCATCGCTGCGCCTTGCCAAGGCGCGCACCAATCGGCAAAGTTTGTGGCACGGATGTGAGTGGCGGTGGCGCTGTAGGCTTGGCTGGGAGGGCGGGCGAGCGGGATCATTTCTCCATTTGCCCTCCTGGGGGAGACTGTCATAGTCGCAGGCTCTTCTCCCCCTCACATTTTTACTATCACTTTTCCGCCCTGCGGAAACATTCCCTTCCTTTCCTCTTTTACCGATCATGATTCAGTGGCTTTTACGCAAGATTGTTGGTTCTAAAAACCAACGTGAACTCAAGAAAATCTGGCCCTTGGTGCGCGAGATCAATGAGTTTGAAAGCAAGATGCAGAATGAGCCGGAGTCCGCCTTGGTGGAGCGCACGCGGCGTTGGCAGGCGGAACTGGCGGAGATGAATGGCGCGGAGCAAGCGAAGTATCTGACCAAGATTCTCCCAGAGGCATTTGCGGTAGTGAAGAATGGGGCGCGGCGGTTGCAG
Source organism: Verrucomicrobiales bacterium (assembly GCA_043757865.1). Taxonomy (GTDB): domain Bacteria; phylum Verrucomicrobiota; class Verrucomicrobiia; order Verrucomicrobiales; family V1-33; genus JAGNEJ01. The sequence continues at coordinate 902 of JAYVOP010000327.1, forward strand.
GGGCAGCAGTTTTTGGTGTGCGATCATCCTTTAAAATGGGAGATGGTGCATTTCGATGTTCAGCTCATCGGTGGGTATGCATTGCATACGGGAAAGATCGCGGAAATGGCCACAGGTGAGGGCAAGACGCTGGTGGCTACGTTGCCGCTCTATTTAAATGGGCTCACGGGGCGTGGGGTTCATTTGATTACGGTGAATGATTACCTAGCGCGTCGGGACTCGGAATGGATGGGGCATTTGCTCACCTATCTAGGCCTCACCGTCGGCTGCATTCAAAATGATATGCGCAGTGATGAACGGCGGCTGAAATATGCCTGCGATATCACTTATGGGACGAACAGTGAGTTCGGTTTCGATTACCTGCGGGACAATGGCATGGCCACCACGAAGGAGGAGCAGGTGCAGCGGGGATACTATTTTGCCATCGTGGATGAAGTGGATAGTGTACTGATCGACGAGGCGCGCACACCGCTGATTATTTCCGGGCCAGTGCAGGTGGATAACCATCAGTATGATGTGTTTAAACCCTACGTAGAGCAACTGGTGCGCCAGCAGAATACGCTGATGAATCAACTCGCGGGCGAGGCTAAGGAACTAGGAGAAAAGAAGGAATGGGAGGAAGTGGGCGAGCGTTTATTTAAAGTGAAAATGGGCATGCCGCGCCACAAGATTCTGCTGCGGCTGATGGAAGATCCCGAGTATCGGCGGGCGATGGAGAAGGCGGAGTTGGTCTGCTATCAAGACCCGCAGAAGCGCCAGCTTTTCGCCCTGAAAGAGCAGCTCTACTACTTCATGGACGAGCGCAGCCATGAGGCGGACTTGAGTGAAAAGGGTCGGCTGTATCTGAATCCTAACGAGCCAGATGCGTTCGTGTTGCCGGACATTGCGACGCTCTTTGCGGATATTGATAACGATAAAGAAAAGAGCATCGAGGAGAAGCTGAAGGTCAAAGAAGGCGTGCAGGAACTCATGGATCAACAAGCCGGGAAGTTGCATAACATTTCCCAACTGTTGCGCGCGTTCACGCTCTATGAGAAGGACCAGCACTATGTGGTGGAGGATAATAAGGTGGTGATCGTGGATGAACACACGGGCCGGAAGATGGCGGGTCGGCGGTGGAGCGATGGTCTGCACCAAGCCGTGGAGGCTAAAGAGGGCGTGCAGATCGACAAGGAAACGCAGACGTTGGCGACGATCACGATTCAAAACTATTTCCGGCTCTATCAAAAGCTGGGCGGCATGACGGGCACGGCGGAGACGGAGGCGGCAGAGTTCAACGATATTTATAAACTGGACGTGCTCGTGATTCCGACGAACCGCGTGGTGGGTCGGAAAGACTTCAATGACAAGATCTACAAGACGCGTCGGGAGAAATACAATGCGGTCATCGCCTTCCTCCAAGAGCGTCATGCCACGGGGCAGCCGATCCTCGTCGGCACGGCTAGTGTGGAAGCATCTGAAACGCTGAGCCGCATGATGAAGCGGGAGAAGATCCCGCATAATGTGTTGAATGCGAAGTTCCATAAGCAAGAGGCGGACATCGTGGCTCAGGCCGGGCAGTTAGGCCAAGTGACCGTTTCCACGAACATGGCCGGACGCGGCACGGACATTAAGCTAGCCGCAGGCGTGGCGGAGCTGGGCGGGCTGCTGGTCTGCGGCACGGAGCGCCACGAGGGGCGGCGGATTGATCGGCAGTTGCGTGGTCGTTGCGCACGGCAGGGTGATCCTGGAGAAACGATCTTTTTCCTGAGTTTCGAGGATCAGTTGATGATGAACTTTGGCGCAGCCGACCGCATGACGCGGCTGATGGAGCGCATGGGTCTGGAAGACGGCCAGGAGCTAGAGCATCCGTGGCTGAATCGCTCCATCGAAAGCGCGCAAAAGCGCGTGGAGCAGCGGAACTACACGATGCGGAAGCGCACGCTGGAGTTCGATGACGTGATGAATAAGCAGCGGATGGTGATCTATGATTTCCGCAATGAAGTCCTGAGCACGGAAGACCCGCATGAGATCGTGAACGAGATGATCGAGCAAGCGGTGCCAGAGCGCGTGAATGGATTCCTGGAGGTGGCAGACGGCACTCCAGACGTGGACGGCCTGCGCACTTGGGTGGAGAGCACGTTCCCCATTTCCCTAACGGCGGAAGATCTGCCAGAGAAAATTTCCCCAGAGACGGCATCCGAAATGGTGGTGCAGAAGATCAAAGAAACCTACGCCCTGAAGCTCAAGGCGGAGGACAATGCGGGCAGTGCGGAGCTAGAACGCTATGTGCTGCTAGGAGCCATAGATAAGCTCTGGCAGCAGCATCTCTATGCCATGGACGCGCTGCGGGACGGGGTGCAACTCCGCCAGTATGCGCAGAAGGATCCGCTGATAGAATACAAAATGGAGGCCTACGAATTATTCTCTGCCTTGATGTCTAACATCCGTGCGGAAATCTTGCAAAACCTCTTCCGCAGCACCAGCAACATCCGCGCTTATGAGCAACTGCTCCATGAGCTGATGAGCGGCGCATCCGCCCAGCAGCAAGCCGCCGCGCGTTCGGAGCCGCCGACGGTCAATGTTGGCGGCGGCACCTTTACCGCTAGCAGTGGCTCCATCAGCGCCACGCCTCCAACGGAAGATCCGAATCGCCCACGCGTCATGCTGCCTGATCCTAACGCCACGCCGACGCTGCCTCCAGGGATGCCAAAAGTGGGCCGCAACGACGCCTGTCCGTGCCAAAGCGGCAAAAAATTTAAGAACTGTCACGGCAAAGGGCTAGTATAGCGGGCACTAACTCATCAGCAACGAAAGCAGATCGCGCACCTCTTCCTCCACGGCCTCACCCGGTGCGAGCGTGGCGGCTACCAGGGAT
>JAYVOP010000328.1:0-14126 GCA_043757865.1 Verrucomicrobiales bacterium
GGCGGCAGGTCCAGCGCCACTTGGCCTTTGGTGCGGCGGAGAATGAACGGCCGCAGGCGCGCGGAGAGCCGCACTTGGGCGTCCGGGTCTTTGCGACGGTCGAAACGATCCCGGAAATATTTCCGATTCCCTAACACGCCCGGCATCGCGAAGGCCATGAGCGACCACACGTCCAGCAGGCGATTTTCAATGGGCGTCCCTGACAAGACTAAACGATGCCCGGCGTTCAATTCACGCGCGGCTTTGGCAGCCATGCTGTCGGGATTCTTGATCTGTTGGCCTTCATCCAGCACGGCGGCTAGCCACGTCACGCTTTTAATTTTATCGGCATTCACGCGCAGTTGGCTGTAGTTCAGAACCAGCACATCAATGCTGACGCCGAGCAACTCTGGTTGCAGATCATCCTTGCTGCGAACGACTGAAACGCGCAGGTGCGGGGCGAATTTTTTGCACTCGCTAGCCCACACGTCTAACACGGATTTGGGGGCCACCACCAAGATCGGCGGGATGGCGGGCGGGGTGATTTCCGCTTTGGGACTATCCACTAGCGCTTGATCGCGGAAACGATTCCGCAGCCACAGCAACCATGTTAGGCTCTGGGCAGTTTTCCCTAAGCCCATGTCATCCGCCAGCAAGCCACCGAAGTTGTTCACGGCTAGGTAGGCGAGGAAATGGAAGCCCTCCACTTGGTAAGGCCGCAGCTCCAGCGCTAGCTCTGCGGGCACGGCGGGGCGCACCGCTAGCTTCAAGTTGGCCGCGCGTTCGCAGATGCGTTCCCAAGCGCGGGTGTCGAAAATTTCCTTGGCTCCGGCATCGGCTAGTTGCAGCGCGTGCATCCGATGGGTCTCGCCTGAAAGGTCATACACATCTAAGCCTAGCCGGGTGATGGAGGTCTGTTGCTCGTCGGTCAGAGCCAGTTGCAGGCGCATCCATTTCCCGTCTGGCATCCGCACGAATCCACCGCGCGCGGCCACCAGATCCCGAATCTGCGCCTTGGTGAGCGTGAGGCCCTGGACGTCCACCAGGATCTTGAGATCGAACCAATCAATCTCCGTGGCTTCGGCTAATTCAAAGCGCACCGAAGCCTGCACGGGATTTGCCCGCAAGGATTCCAGATCAGGATCTAAATAGACCGTGGCGTGCGGCGGCAGCGTGGTCAGCCACGCGGCAAATTTCTCTGGAAAGGTTTTGGTGATGCGGCTGCGGAAACATTGCTGTGGGTTATCCCAGAGGAAGCCCGCGCTGTCCACCAGCTTCAAGATGCCGTTGAGCGGATTGCGATTGATGACGGTGAGGCGGCCCTCCTCGGGATCGTGACGGGAGACGAGCGCCCAGTGATCTTTCTCCAGCACTTCTTCGCGCGTGCGTTCGTCGTCCAGCGCTTGCACTTCACAATGCACCACTTCGGATTCGCTAGAGCCACGTTTGACCAAGCGGAAATGGAGATGCGGCTTCAACAAAACCTCCACGGACATGGCTTGCAACTCTGCGGGCGGCTCCACGCCTAACCGACGTAGGAACTCCACGCCGGTCTCCGTTTCCAAAACCCGCCGCGGAATCTCCACGCGCGGAGACACGCTGGAATCCTCTGTCCAGGCGGGCGGGCCAGGATAGACGCCATCATCGGAAAGATAGTGAGGAAGGAGGGATGGTAAGAAGATAAGATCGTAGGGGACCGGGTCGCCATTGGGCTCTAGCAACTGGAGTTGATACTGCGGGAGTGTGGTGGGCGTGGCCTCGGTGAGGGTGCAGGCCCAGCGCAGTGGCTCCGTGGCGCGGTGAAATGGAATCTCGTCTAGGGTGACGATCAGCTCGCTCAAGGTCGTCTGGGCAAACAGCTTGCTGAGCAATTCCGGCGTGCCGGGACTGTCCACGCGACGTGAGGCGGGAGTGGGCTCGCCCGTGGCCTCGGACGGGCTCCAAAGCGTCCAGAGGAAACGAGAGAGAGGGTCTAGCAAGAAGAATCCATCGGCTAGGGAATTGGCGAATCGCTGGGCTTCGATCTCGTTTGGCAGCGGCTCCCAGGCTCCGTCGCTCACGCGGAATTGGAGGCGGCCCTCGCGTGTCGTCAGCCTCAGGCGGAGGTTGGCGGGCTCCGGGTTGATCTCTGGTTGGTCTAGCACTTCATCAAAGCGCGCGGACCATTGCGCGGCATCCCGCTCCTCTTCCCAAGACTGTAATTTCTCCCGCGTGGCCTCCCGATCCGTGAGCGACGCCATGAACTTGGGATAGGTTAGCTTCTTCTTTTCAAACGCACTGGCGATGTAGTTCCAGAATTCAATGATGTCCGCTGGGGGCTCTGGCCAGAGCGTGATCGGCTCATAGGACTCCACGGGCCATTTGGGATTGAGTCTAACGAGATCGGTATCGAAGATGGCGTCTTCCAAAGAATACTTTTTATAGCGACGTTCTAACTTGTCGATAAAGCGATCTTCATCCGCCGCTAGCTCCCGTCCCAGGCTCTCTTCCAGGCGTGCGGTCAGCGTTTGGTTCTCTACTTCGTTGGGGGATTCTGGCAGCGTATCCCCGCGGTCGATCCGCTCCATCATCGTGGCACAGATCAGGGCCGGATGCTCTTGCTCCGGGCCCCGCAACTCATATTCCCAGATGCCATTACGCAGCTTCAACGTGACGCGATAAACGTCCGATCCATCCTCAATGCGCGACTGAATAAAGGCGGCTCCGCCAAAAATTTGTTTGATGGCCCCACGGTCACGAAAGCGTTGAGCTTCGGCACGGACAGGTTCAGAAAAGCGGGCAAAAAACGCCGAGAGGGCGCGGTCATGTTCCATAGGAAATATTAATGTAAGGGGGCGGGAAAGGGAACGCGCACCCTAGGAGCGTTTATCCAAAAGGCAAAACGTCGTTTCGTCAGAAGCAAACTTTCTCTAACCCGCGTGGGCTTGACTTACGCTAGGTGGAGATTAACGGGCGGGTTGCCCCCGGTGAGATGGCCATCCTGCTGCGCCCTTTGCGCTGTGGCTAGTCCACGATTCCCCTCTCTTTAACCGCTATGCTCACGCACCGTTCGCTTACTTCCCTAACCTCCATTTCCGGCCCGCTACACTTGGCCATCGGGGTGTTTGATGGCCTGCATCTAGGCCATCAGGAAGTGATCCGTAGTGCGCAGGCCGCAGCTGCGATGCAGGGGGGCACGGCGGTGGTGGTGACCTTCGATCCGCATCCCATCCGCGTCCTGCGTCCTGACGTAGCTCCGCAACTACTCACCACGACGCGGCATAAGGAGATTATCCTGAGTCGGTTAGGCGTAGGGCATTTGCTGGAGCTACCATTTACTGCGGAATTCGCTAGTCACACGGCGGAGCAATTCGTGGCTGAGCTGCAAGCGGCGTGTCAGCCCCTAGGCAGTATTGCAGTGGGCGAGGACTGGGCGTTCGGGCGGGGGCGGCGGGGAAATGTGGCGCGCCTACAACAGTTAGGTGAGGCGGGGCATTTCACCGTCCACGGGGTGCCGCGCGTGGAGCTGGAAGGGGAGCAAATCAGCAGCACCCGCATCCGCTCGGCAGTGGAGGCAGGAGACTTTAAGACGGCAGAAAAGTTGCTCGGGCGGACGTATGCCGTGATCGGCCAGATCTACCAAGATCGTCAGCTAGGGCGGAAACTTGGTTTCCCCACGGCCAACCTCCAGGGCCTAGCGGAGCAGCTCCCGCCCGTGGGCGTCTATGCCGTGCGGGCCAGCCTGGGGGGCGCGTTCCTGCCTGGGGTGGCGAATCTGGGCTATCGCCCCACGACGGAACCCACGGCCACGGCACGCCGCCTGGAGGTGCATCTGCTGGACTTTAACAAGGACATTTACGGACGTGAATTGGAGGTCAAATTCATCGCCCGCCTGCGCGAGGAACTGCGCATGAACAGCCTGGACGAGCTGAAAGCGCAGATCGCTCGGGATGCTCAGCAAGCCCGTGAGGTGCTCGGCCTAGCCGCACGGCCAGTGGAGTTAGACGAATAGATGCGGCCCGCCCTCCGGCGTGCGGCGTGGCCTTTTCGTGGCTTGCCTTGGCGGTGGAGGCAGGGTAGGATCGTGGCCCTTTCCCTCACCATCCTCCTATTTTCATGCCTCGTTCTCTTGCTGCTGCCCTCGTGGCTGGGCTGTGTCTAGCCGCTGCTGGCTGGGCGCAGGGGCAGGTGTTGATCACAGAATTTTTAGCCAAAAATCAATCTCCCTATGTGGATGAGGATGGAGATTCCTCAGACTGGATCGAACTATATAACAGTGGCCCAGAGGGCGCGGATTTGAGCGAATGCCATCTCACGGATGACCCACTGAACCTCATGAAATGGACGCTGCCAACGCGGCTGCTCAGCCCGGGTGGCTACTTGGTGGTCTTCGCTTCTGGCAAGGACCGGCGGGAAGGGGAATGGCATACGAACTTCTCCCTGCACGCCGCCGGGGAATTCCTGGCCCTGACGAATCCGGCGGGCGGGGTGCTTTCCAGCTATGGGAATCCGTTCCCCCCGCAAACGGCCAACGTGGCTTATGGCCTGCTCCAGCCGTTGCCCGGCAGTGCGGCTGGTTATTTCCTAACGCCCACGCCAGGCGGGCCGAATAACTTGGGCGCAGTGCTCAGTCCGGCTCCGCTCATCACGCCGGATAGCCGCACCTTTTTGACGAGTCTCAGCGTCAGCCTAACCGCTCCACCGACTGGGGCGGGGTGGCGCTATACCTTGGATGGGAGCTTACCCGTGGCGACTTCCAGTGTTTACAGCGGGCCGCTCACGCTCACGCAGACGGCTCGGCTGCGGGTCTTAGCTTTCAATGGCACCCAGGTGCAAAGCGTGTTAGGTGGAGCGACATTTATGCAACTGAGCGCAGAGTTCACCAGCATCACCTCCGACTTGCCGCTGTGTATCATCGACGATTTCAATGGCGGGCGGCCCACCAACGGCAACCTCGCAGAGTGGATGCTCTTTCAACCGAACCCCAGCACGGGCCGCAGTTCTTGCCTCGCCTTGCCAGATCTGGCGAGCCGCACTTTCATTAAAGTGCGCGGATCGAGCACCGCCAGTGATGCGAAATATTCCCTGGCTCTGGAAACACGGAATCAGCTAGATCAAGACGCCAAGACCAGTCCCTTCGGCCTCCCAGCTAACGGAGATTGGGTGCTCAATGCCCCCTTTATCTATGATCGGACGTTAATTCATAATCGGCTCGCTTATGCGTTGGATGCCGCGCAGCAGCGCTATGCCGTGCGCACGCGGCCCGTGGAACTCTATCTGAATACGGACGGCGGCCCTATCTCTGCGGCGGACTACATGGGCGTCTATACTTTTGAAGAAAAGATCGAGCAAGATGAGGATCGTATTGATGTGGAACCACTGAAACCGAGTGATACGACGCCGCCTGCACTAACGGGTGGCTATGTATTTAAAATTGATCGCGCAGATCCCGGAGACATCGGCATAACCATCAATAGCGGGCAGACGTTCTATCTGGTGGATCCCAAAGAACAACAGATTACCACCACCCAGCGGGCGTGGCTTAAAAACTGGCTGAATGGTTGGTGGGCCAGCTTGAACAGCGTGCAATTCAGCGATCCCACGCAGGGCTATGCCGCCTATCTGGATGTGCCGTCTGCGCTAGATCATCATATTTTAAGTGTGGCGATGAAAAACCTGGATGCCCTGCGCCTCAGCACGTTTTTATTCAAAGATCGCCAGGGAAAACTGCACTACGGACCGCTCTGGGACTTCGATCGTTCGCTGGAATCCTTGGATGGGCGGGATGATAACTACAACACTTGGCGCGGGGAAACGGGAGACCTGGGCACAGACTATTTCCGCTATTATGAATGGGCGCAGATGTTTCAAGATACGAACTTCTGGCAGCAATGGATCGACCGCTACACGGCCCTGCGGCAGACCACCCTAGCCACTGCAAATGTGCAAGGGTTGGTAGATCAGTTTGCGACCGAGGTAGCCGAGGCGCAGGGGCGCAACTTCGCCAAATGGACCGCCGTGCCGCCGCGCACGAGTTGGGCGTGGGAGGTGCAGCACCTACGGGAGTGGTTCGTCAATCGGTTGAATTGGATGGATGCCCAGTTCACCCGTCCAGCCACCTGCAATGCGCCCAGCCCTACGGGTGGTATTGTCAGCCCGGGCTTTGCGCTCACCCTAACGTCCCCTAGTCTCGTCAAACCAGGGACTAAAATTTACTACACGCTCGACGGCACGGATCCGCGTCAAGCGGCCGCCCCGCAAGACCCTAACCTCGTGCTTATTTCCAGCACGGCACCTGCCAAGGGACTACTGCCCACCAGCGACATCGGCACCGCGTGGCACGGCAGCACCAGTTCTCCAGACCCATTTAATGACTCCGCTTGGCTCACGGGCACCAATGGCATCGGCTATGACGACACGCCGGATTACGATAGCTACATCGGCATCAATTTCGAGGCTCCTAATCCCGTGATGAAGAACGTGCAGGGCTCGGCTTATCAACGGATCAAATTCATCCTAACAGCTACGCAACTGGCCACCATTCAAGGATTAGAGCTACGGGTCCACTATGACGATGGCTTCGTGGCCTATTTAAATGGCAGCGCCATCGCCTCCGCCAATGCTCCCGCCACGGGCCTCACCTGGAATTCGGAGGCCACCACTGGCCATGCTGATAGCGATGCCATCCTCTGGTCCGTGTATGATGTGCAAAGCCAGCTAACCCTGCTCCACGTGGGGGAAAACGTGCTGGCCTGCCATGGCCTGAACACGCCGAAAAGCAGCACCGACTTCCTCTGCCAAGTCGAACTCATCGGCCACCCCACCCCGCCGCAGCAATCCCCGAATGCGATCGAATACACTGGCCCGATCACCATTTCCACGAACCGCCAGCTCATTGCCCGCGTCTATGATCCCGCCGCCGTTCATCAGCCCTATCCGTATGCTGCGGCGGGGGCCGCCGCGCAGTTGACGGGCAGCCACTGGAGCGCGCCCCTGGCCCTCAGCTTATTTACCACTGCCGTGCCAGCCAGCCCGCAGAACGTGGCCCTGACAGAAATCATGTATCACCCAGCGGAGCCCACCGCCGCAGAGCTAGCCGCTGGCTTCCGCCATCTAGAGGACTTCCAATACGTGATCCTGCGGAACCTCGGCACCACGTCAGTCAGTCTGGCAGGCATCCATTTCCTAGCCGGCATCGCCTTCACGGCCACCTCCGTGCCCACCGCGTTGCTGCTGCCGGGAGCCACTGTGGCGGTGGTGAAGCACGAGGCTGCTTTCCGTTATCGCTATGGCTCCACGCAAGCGATCCTCGGCAGCTTCACAGAGCACCTTAGCCGCAATGGAGAATTCCTCTATCTGCTGGACCCGGCCAATGCGGTGCTAGGTCAATTTACCTATAGTGATGCGCCCCCCTGGCCCGTGGATGCGGATGGGCTTGGCTACTCGTTAGTGCTGACGAATCCCGCGCTGCAGCCCCCATTGGGAAATGGTGCTAACTGGCGATTGAGTCTCGATCCCGGAGGCGAGGACAGTCACTTGGGAACCCTTTCCCTAACGCAGTGGCAAGCGCGTTATTTCACCACCCCAGCGGATGCCGCCCTGACCGCCGACCCGGATCATGATGGCCTGGACAACCTCATGGAATACGCTTTGGGCACGCGTCCCACCTTAGCCAATGGTATCCCGTGGAGGTGGATCATGAACGCTGGCGGGCCTGCGGTGGAATTCTCCCGACGCAAGGGGCTGACGAATGTTTTCATCGCCCCGCAATGGTCCAATGGCTTAAATCAATGGACTGGGCCCGCAGGTCTTTTGCCGTCTGCGGCACCTAATCTGCTGGGTACGGAATCGGTTCTACTGCCCGTGCCTAACGCGGCGGATGCGCGGGAATTCTTTCGCCTGCTCATTTCCCAACCATAGCTGGAATGCGCAGAAAAAGCGGAAGACCTTGTGAATCTTTGGCTCTTGGGAAATTTGGCAAGCTGCGCAGCACCTTTCCCGTGGCGGTGGTCTAAAGGCCGGAATGTCAACTTCACTTCTTCCAACTACCTGCTAGCAAATGGGAACCAAAGTTCCCGAAACGCTGCCAATGTTTTGGGGCATTCGCATGCAACGGCGGCTGCGGACCGGGTAAATACGACGCTCCTTTTAAAACCTGTACGTCAGGCCACTGGTTCTTATTGCGATAATAAACCGTGGTGACCATGTCTGGCCCCGTGGCCCTTAGCACGTCCGGCTCGCTGCATGTTTCCACTTCAAACAGCGCTGTCCGCCGGATCATTTCTTCTAACAGTGTCGCCAGAAAAGGGTGCCCGGCTTCCGCGCCAAAGGCGTAATTTCCCACTTGGGGTGGCTTTACATTTTCTCGGATGGAGGCTGGATAGCGTTTACCGAATTCCTCCTGCCCGAATTCATGCTCCCACGGAAATACCGCTCTAGATGCTCTCAGTGGCTCAAGGTTTTGCGACAGCCAGACATCAGTATCCAGATAAAACCCGCCCAAGTGATACACGGCTAGGACGCGGAAAAAGTCCGCCTTCATGACCGCACGGCACTTCGCATCGCTCGGCACGAACGTCAGGATTCCATCCATCGCAGCACGAGGATAGACTGCCGCAGAGAGGAACCACTCATCATCGCCATAGTTCGGCCAGTCGTGCCCTGCGATTTCTGCCTTGGCGCAGCCCGGCGGTGTGGCTAGGTGCGGCATCGTCCCGCGTTTGGAATGCCAGATCATCGCCTGCATCAGCAAATTCATCGGCAACCAAGTGCAGCCACCTAACTGGCAGCCCAGGAACGGACGATAGTTCATCTTCCCATAGCGATTCAGTTCCCCCCATATGGGCACCCGCCACCAACTCAGCCCTAACTTGGCGGTGCCCTCCGTGCGGTCAATGTCCAAAAGCATCTGCGGTGCCCGGTCTGCATCCACCACCGTGATTAATTTATCCTTTTCTTCAAATGCTAGGTAACGCCAGAGCGCACCCGGATTGTGAGCTAAGCTGCTAGTCTTCATCAAATAAATTTCACACCCCGCCAGCATCAAATCCGGCACGAGAAACTCTAAATCCGCTGCCAAGTAAACGCGCATCACCACTTCCGGGCGTTGCTTAGCTAACACGTAAGCACCCCGCAGCAGCGGTGCTACGTAGTGCTCCCAGGGGTCAAACCGTATCAGGTCTTTTTTATCCCGCTGCATCAATGCAGATCGTCCCCTAATCACGATTTCCGGTTCCACATCCTTAGTATTCTTCCAAAACAACGAGGTGCTGACGATGTGAGTGGCAGGACGGGCGTTGATGACCCGTTGCACGTCTAGGTAGCCCTCCAGTTCTCGGCGTTCCGCCTTGGTGGCTTGTTTCTGATACTCTTCCACTTGCTCATCGGTAAGCATGGGAAATACGTCTGCAAATGTCATTTGATAGTGCTATTAGGGTTGTGATTTCAAAAGTGTCTGCCGGCGTGATGTGCGCTCTTAGCTAAGCGATGCGATGGACAGGCACTGGCCTCCCGGGCTGAAAGGCGGCTTCCTCCCGCCAGATGGCACGGGCACCTTTGAGATTTCCGATCCGTTCTTGAACCACGCCCCGGATCACAGCGGCACTGCCCTCTGCCCGCACATTCACTAGCATGGTTCCCAGCAGGATGGGAGTCGGAAGGGATTGGGAGAGCGCTGCCTTCTCTCCGTTAGAGGCGATCTGCACCACGCCCGCATTGCCACTCACCGCTAGGCTCCACTGGCCTGCCTTCCGCTCCGCCTTGCGTTCCTCCAGGCTCAGCTTCAGATGGGCGATGGGAATATTGGCGGCCCGCAGTTCGGATTCTATCTCCCGCGCCAGAGTGACTAGCAGCGCATTCCCATCCACCTGTTCTGCTATGGCGTGGATGGACAATTCCGCATTCATCCATCCCAGCATCGCCTCGCCCACGGCATAGCGTTCGTAGTCCACCTCCATGCTGGCACCATTGGTCCGCACGGCCCGCAGCATGAGATTGAACACCGCTTCTAGCCCCGCCCCCGTCTTCACTGAGATCTCCAGCACAGGCTTGCGCGGGTGGATTTCTGCTACTCTCTCCAGCAGCGCCTTACGCTGGGGCTTCGTCAGGAGATCCATTTTGTTCAGCACCAGCACTTCTGCCTCCTCCAGTTGTTTATCGTAAATGTATTCCACGTCGGCATTGAACACACTGGCTCTTGCAGGCATTTTCAACACCCCATAGCGGTCGGCTAGCCGCTTGGCATCCACTAGAACCACGTAAGGGGCGAAGGAGAATCCCATGCCATAGTGTTGTTCCAGTGGACGTATCACCGTGGCCACCAGATCCGTGCAACTGCCCACTGGCTCTGCCACAATGACATCCGGCCTGGCCGCTGCCGCCATCTCCTTCAGCCGTTCCACCAGATCATCTGCTTTACAGCAAAAACACCCGCCCGTCACCTCCGCCACCGTCAGATTGGCGGCCGCCGCCGCATTCGTTGGTTGCAGGCGCAATGCATCCACCAGCCCGCCAGCTTGGTCATTAGCCACTAGACCCACCTTCAACCCAGCCTCGCCTAACCACGCGGCATACGCCCGCAGAAAGCTGGTCTTGCCAGCCCCCAAGAAGCCTCCCAGCAAACAAAAGCGAAGCCCGGCTGTTTCGCGACTAGGCGAGACTGCAGGATGAAATTTTGCTTTATGCACTCTAGCTGAATTTTTCATCAGTTAGTTGTTGCGTCAAAAAAAAAAAAAAAAAAATGCAAGAGTCATGCCACGCAAGCGAGAAAATAATTTTTATTTCCCCACTGAGCGCACAGATCGACAACCAAAATCATACCCAAAAAATCAAAATCATGAAACGTCGTTTGTTCATCCAGCATTCCGCTGCCAGTGTAGCCGCCATCGCCACGGCCGGACTCATCAGCACCGCCAGCCACGCGCTGGCTACGAATAGTTCAAGCTCTACCACTGATGCTCAGTGTAATGCAGATGCCTCTCTAACTTACAAATGCTACAGCGGTAGTGGAGTGGCAGCTTGGAGTTGCCGAAGCGCAGCGGGCGTCTGGTATTACTGCCCGAGCGATGCTGAGTCAGATTGTTCCGCACAGCCAGCGTGCCACTAGGAGCAAAAGATGAGTGTATTCCGGCATGTTTGTTCTCTTACTGCTGGTCTGTTTGCTGGATATGCAACACAGGTGCATTTAGCGCCACCTTCGCAGCTCATAGCTGTGGGGGTGGTGCCATTGTGCAGTGCAGTGAACGAGAAAAATGTCGAGTCTATTGCCGCGCTGCCTGGTTCGGTTGTCGTGGGTCGGGCATCTTCGGAGGAAATTCAGGGCTACGTGATGGACGATTACGAATCTTTTCTGAAATATTTGAGGAATAACGGAAATAGGTTGCAGACCGCAGAGGACTTTGTGGACGCAATCAGTTTGATCAAGAAGCCAAATGGAACATCTGACAAACTTTTCGCTCAACTTTTGGCTCTTCCAGGAATTAGTTCAAAATCAAATATTTCGGAATTTCTAAAAAACTACTGCCGCAATCCTGGCGCTGGCGTGATGTTTGCTCAATTGCAGATGATGCACCTGAAATCTTTTCCGATAGCCATTCAAACCTATGTTGCTCTGGACATTTTCCGCATGCCTGAAAGTGCCGCTAAGCAAGAACTTTGGACGGGTCTCCAAGACAATACCACTTTAAGCGACAGGCAACTCCTTTCCTTTTTACACATGGATAGAGGACAACGTCTTCAACTGCTTCAAGCCCAATTAACCAGAAACGACCCATTGTTCGATCAGAGTTTGTTGATGGCTTGCCGTGCAGGTGAAAATATCTCTGCTCTAGAACAGTTTATAGTTCTACAAAAGGAGGCGATAAGTCAGTCTGCCTGGGAGGCGGCTAGCAAAGAACTTTCGATGACGAAAAAAAGATTTCAAAACACCAATGGAGAGTAAACGAAAATTAAGGAAAGGCAGCCTCATTTCCGTGCCTTTGGCTTTTATTTTTGGAGCCTCCATCGGCTTTCTGCTAGCAAGCTTCCAGGTTTTCCATAACATTACAGATCTCAATCAACCCCTTCTGGACGTAGCAGCCGTCCCTGCAGTCAGCCATCCAGTAGCGCTTGCCATCGAAACCGTCACGCCAGGAGGAAAACGCCCCGTTTCTTCTGACTCACTAGGCTTATCTGACTCCGCAAATTTGTTTACCGAGCTACGGTCAAAGTTCAGAGATCTTTTAGCCTCGAACCAGTGGGAGCAAGCCTTGGAGCTTGCTTTGCAATTCCCAAATAGCTTGGCATGGGAGCAGGTGGTAGAGGCTGCCTCCAAGGAATCTCACCAAGCAGCTATTGAGCTATTGATTGACTTGAGGAGTCGGCAAACAAAATTGGGTCCTGTTTTAACAAATATGCTGAGCGAGTGGTATGGGCAAGCTCCAAAGGAGGCTGGTGACTACGTTAATGCTAACATAGATCGGGTTGGTGAATTTACTGTCGTTAGAGCTTTGGCCAAGACGAAGACAGGGGCTGTCATCGCTGCAAAAATGCTCGAACACACCGAACCGGATCAGACTCTGTTGGACATGGTGCAGCTAATTTACCCGGTTGTGAGCCACGCCAACTGGGACGGATTTGAACAATGGAAATCCAGTTTCAAAGGGGACCTGTTTAAAGCCTTCTTTAAAGCGCAAAAGCAGCTTACGCAACCCTGACAGATGGACACCGAAGTGCGTGCAAAAGAACAAACCTATCCTCCTGAATCTGCTGGTCGGTCCGATTGTGGCTGCGGCCTTCGCATCCTCTGCTACACCATCGCACTAGACCGTCCGGGAAGCACCCACTACCGCCAACAGGCGCGTCTGCTAGTATCTAGTTTGCTGGGGACTGGTTCCGTTGGGAACATCAAGATCAGACACAACGGCAAGCAAACTATTTTCGCACATCCTCGGCGGGGAGCCATGGGCTGGCCGCCTACAAGAAAATGATAATGGATTTTACACTGGAAAAGAAGGTCTTCATCAACCTTGACGCACGCTTGGACCGCAAGGAGCAAGCAACGGAGCAATTCCGACAACATAGCCTGGAGGTGGAGCGATACTCTGCGATACCTGCGGCTAAGGTGCGCAACGCTCACGGTTATTACACGGCAGGGCACTACGCGTTGGCGCTTACCAATCGGCTGATCCTGCGGGAGGCAGCACAGTTGGGTGCGGGATCGGTGCTGATCTTTGAGGACGATGTGGTGCTGCATCCACAACTACAAGAACGGCTGGCGTTGATAGAATTGCCAGAGGATTGGGGGTTGTTTTACCTGGGATGCACGCATCACCACCGACCAGAAATCGTGGGGCCGGGACTGGTGAAGGCGGGCTATGCCTTGGACACCCAGCGTATGCTATCAACGGGCTCTATTTTCGCCAGATTCGGAAATTACTGCGCGGGGGGAAGCAATTTGAGAGGTGTAATTTTGCGGCCATGGATGTATTGCTGACGGCCATCCAGCAAGAGATCCCAAGCTATGCCGCCTACCCTAACTTAGCTTGGCAGGAGGTCTCGACGTCAGACATAACGGGGTTCCACAACAGCAATTATTTCTCCTCGGGAGCACAGTTGCTATCCCCTCAAAGTGTTTCTGGCTTGGAGGGGGACATGCGGGAACGGTATCCGGAATTTGCTGCGCTAAGCCGGAAGCAAGTGCAGGACGCCAAAGCAGCGGCTGCTGAGTCAGAGATGCCCGAAATTCCAAAGGTAATCCACCAGACCTGGAAAAGCCGGGAAATCACAGCCCCTTTCCGCACAGCGTGGGCGGACAGTTGGCGGGAACTGAACCCGGACTGGGAATATCGGCTGTGGACTGATGCGGATTTGGAGGAGTTTGTGCGGACGGAGTTCCCAAACTTTCTGCCAATCTATCTGGGATATGACGCTACCATCAAAAGGGTGGATTCGGTCCGCTACCTGATTATGAAACGATTGGGCGGGGTCTTCGTGGATCTAGATTTTATTTGCCTGCGGCCCTTGGAAACGTTGTTGGAAGGCATGTTGCTGGTCTTTGGTCAGCAATGCGCTAACCATCTCTTTCCGGGTGCCATTTGCAATGCGTTTATGGCCAGTGCCCCCGGACATCCTTTCTGGGATGGAATTGAGAATGCCTTGGAGGCTAGTAGGCACTTTTCGGTGGTGGATGC
>JAYVOP010000329.1:0-3746 GCA_043757865.1 Verrucomicrobiales bacterium
TGACGTAGTTGCCTAAATAAAGCGTGTCCCGCGAGCCTTCCGGGGAGTAAAATTGCACAGCTAGGGTGAGATCTGGGGAGCGCTTGGTGACGTTCACACCCTGGCGGCGGACTTCCTCTGGCAGGCGTGGGAGGGCCACGCTGACGCGGTTCTGCACTTGGACTTGGGCTTGATCTAAGTTGGTGCCTAACTTGAAGGTGACGGTCACGGACAGGCGGCCATCGCTGGTGCTGCTGGAGGAAAGATAGAGCACATTTTCAACGCCGTTGATCTCCTGCTCTAGGGGCGTGGCCACCGTCTCCGCTAGCGTCTGGGCATTGGCTCCAGGATAAAAGGTGCTGACGACCACCGTGGGCGGCACCACCTCTGGATATTGGGAAACGGGCAGTCCAAAGTAAGCCAGCACGCCTGCCAGCGTGATGAGGATGCTCAGCACGGCAGCAAAAATCGGGCGCTGGATGAAGAAGCTCGCGTTCATCGACCCGGGGTCACGGCTGTGCCTCCTGAGGGTTCACCAGATCTCCCGCGCGGATGCGGGCTTGGCCGTTGATGATGATCTGATCGTCTGCTTGCACGCCGGTGAGGATCACGCGCAGCCCGTTGGATAGGCCTCCCAGGCCTACGGGGCGCACGGTGGCGCGGTGCGCGGGATCGACCACGAAGACATATTTCTGGGTCAGGTCGGTGTTGATGGCGCTATCCGGCAGCAGCAGCGCGGGATACGGGGTGCTGCCTGGGATGCGCACGCGGGCGAAGAATCCGGGGCTGAGCGGCCGGCCTTCGTTCTTGAAAACCCCCCGGCAACGGATGGTCCCGGTGTTGGGGTCTAACTTGTTATCTACGAAGTCTAATTCGCCCACGTGCGGCCAGCCAGTTTCATCCGTCAGTCCCATTTCACAAGGGATGGCGGTGTCGAGCGCACTGACGCGCTTGCCTTCTTGGCGCAGTTTCCGGTAACGCAGCGCGGCTTGTTCATCGATGTCGATGTAGCAGTAAATGGGTTCCACGGAGACTACGCTGGCCAGCATTGTGGAGTTGCTGGTGTTGCTGCCGCCGGAGATGAGATTGCCTTTCGTGACTAACGCGCGGCCAATCTTGCCGGTGATGGGGGAGCGGATCTCTGTGAACTCTAAATTGAGCTTGGCGCTGTCCACTGCTGCGGCGGCAGAACGCACGGCGGCGGCGGCCTCGGCTTGCGCGGCGGATTTGGCCTCAAAGTCTTGCTGGGAAACGGCTCGGGCGGCCAGCAGATCTTTGGCCCGTTCCCATTCGCTGGTGGTGAGTTGGGCGCGGCTGACCGCGCGCTCGGCATCGGCGGTGGCTTTGGCTAATTCTGCTTGGTAAGGCCGGGCATCAATGGAGCAGAGCAGATCTCCGGCATGGACCTCCTTGCCTTCCGTGAAATGCAGTTGCTCTAAATAGCCGGACACCCGCGCGCGGATTTCCACGGATTCCTTGGCCTCTAGGCGCCCGGAGAACTCGTCCCATTCCGTGACGGTCTGGGTTTGGGGGCGCGCCACCGTGACCGCCACGGGGAGGTGGGGTGGGGGAGGGGACTGCGGCGGACCACAACTGGCCAGCAGCAGCAATGCTAAAAGGGAGCAGCGCAACATGGGGGCACGATGGGAAGCGGGTGGGGAAACGCAATCTGTTTGCGCGCGCCTTGGAATTGCGCCCACTTCCATTGCTATCCGGGAAGTCTCCATTGCTCCGCGGGGCAGATCAATTGCTATTCAGGGAGTTTCCATTGCTATCCGCCCAGATCAATTGCTATTCGGGGCAGATCAATTGATATTCCGGAAATATCGCAATTATTTCGTGATTTTCCGGGGTTTTTAAGGAAGGTTTAGGTTTATTTAAAATTACTGTAATTCTTTGAAATTTCTGCCCCGCAGCGGTGGGCGCGGCGCTGTGACGGAGCGGTCCGACGGGAGAAAGTGCGCTCATTTTCAGGTTCTGGGGGCGCTTCCTCGGATGGCCTCATCTGCGCGTTTGCAATCTGGGGTGGGCTGTCGTTTGAAGGGGGGAAATGTCATCCGTTCTCTTTATCGCGCACCCGGGCCACGAGCTTCGGCTCCACCATTGGTTGGAGCAGGAACGTCCGGTGGTGTATGTCCTGACGGATGGGTCCGGGGGTGGGGAGGTGTCCCGGGCGGCTTCTACGGAGCGGCTGCTGGCGGGGACGGGGGCGGAGGTGGGATCATTATTTGCCCGCTACACGGACCGGCAGGTGTATGCACTGCTGCGGGAACAACGCCTGGATGAGGTGCTGGCCCTTGCGGCGGATCTCCAGCAGGAGTGGGCGCGGCTGGGGGTGACCTCCGTGACGGCGGACATGCTGGAGGGATTCAATACCGGGCATGATCTGGTGCGGCTGCTGGTGAGTGCGGTGGTGCTGCGGCTGCGACGCCAGCCGGGGGCGGTGGTGCAGAGTTGGGATTTCCCGTTAGAGGGGCGGCCGGATCGCCTGTGCCAGGAGGTGGCCATGGAGCTGCTGGCCCCTGTGGTGCTGGATGCGGAGGCCTGGCAACGGAAGCAGGCGGCGGCCCGGGCCTACCCGGAACTCCAGGGGGAGGTGGCGGCTGCGGTGGCGGCGTGGGGGCCGGATTGTTTCCGCACGGAGGTGCGGCGGCAGGCGCCCGAGTTTCCGGGGCTGGACTGGGCGGAGGCGGAGCCGCCGTGGTATGAGGTCTATGGGCAGAAAATGATCGCTGCGGGACGGTATCAAACCTTGATCAGCTATGCCGCCCACCTCCAACCGGTGGCGAGGGAATTGCAACGGTGGGCACTGGAGGACTAGCACGGCGTGAAGATTCTCATTACCAATGCTTTTCTGGCGCTGCGACGGGGCAGTGAGGTGTTCACCTCGGAATTAGCCCACGGCCTGCAAGGTCGGGGCCATGCGGTCTGCGTTTACGCTCCGGTGCTGGGGCCTTTAGCGGTCTCTATGCAAGCCGCAGGCCTAGCCGTGACGGACGATCTGGACGGCCTGCCATGGGTGCCGGAGGTGATCCATGGGCAACATTGCGGGCCGACCACGCAGGCGGCCTTGGCGTTTCCTAGGGTGCCCGTGGTCAATGTCTGCCATGGCGCCCTGCCCGTGGAGGAGCAGCCGTGCCTAGCGCCTAACGTGCGCCTGTGGGTGGCGGTGGATGAACCTTGCCGCACGCGCCTTTTCCAGCAGTCCGCCGCCACTCCGGCCCAGGTGCGGTGGATTCCGAACGCGGTGCCGCTGGACCTGTATCCCGCCCGCACGCACTTTCCTACGGTGGCCAGGCGCGCGCTGGTCTTCGGAAATTCTGCCAGTGCGGGTTCCCGCCTGCAGGCCATCCGGGAGGCCGGTGCCGCCGCCGGATTATCCGTGGACTGTGCGGGGGTAAATAGTGGGCAGGTGGCGGAGGAACCGTGGCAGCTCTTGCCGCAGTATGACGTGGTCTTTGCCAAGGCGCGCTGTGCCATGGAGGCCATGGCTTGCGGATGTCGCGTCATTCTCAGCGATGCCCAAGGATTGGGGCCTGTGGTGACGCCGGCGGGATTTCCGCAGTTGCTGCCCTGGAATTTTGGGTTCCGGCTGCTGCATGGTCAGCATGACCGGGCCAGCGTGCAGGCCCGTCTCACCGAGGCGCTGGCCATGGATGCGGCGGCGGTGATGCAGCAGTGTCGCGCCACGTTAGGCTGGGATGCGGCCTTGGGGAAATGGGAAGCGGTGTATGCGGAGGCTGTGGCGTTAGGCGGGGCCACGCCGG
>JAYVOP010000330.1:0-3696 GCA_043757865.1 Verrucomicrobiales bacterium
AGCATCGTTGCCATCCGCTTCTTGATCTGCGGAGCGCTCATCCCCGCATAATCTCGTGTGGACAGCGGATTCCCCGCCGCATCTGTCAGGAAATAATAGTCCACATCCTCCGCCCGGGGATTGGCATACATTGGGAAGTTAGAAAACGGATACTGCTCTTTCACCTGCAAACAAAAAACCACCAACCCCACCAGCGCCAAAAGCGCCGGCACCAAGCGCCTAGCATGAGCGCGAAGATGAGAGCAGAACCAGGAAATCATGTCCGACCAGACTAGAAAGGCGCTGGCTGGACGCAAGGTTGAAAACGTCTGCTAGTTGATGTTTTTATTGCGGCGGCTGAAGCGCCCCCTTTACACCCCCGCCACACAGTTCCAAGCGCCCCTGCCTTGACTTCCCATCTGCCCGCTTTATCCCCTCCCCTATCCCATCAAATCGCAGCTTATTTGAGCTTCCTACTGGCCGAAGATTGGGGTCCACCTCAAAAATGCGGGGCGTAAGGACGAGGCGCCAAAATCAGCAACTCCACGTAAATCTTTAATACCACTCCCCGCTCCATAGCAGCAGTAGGGTTTCACCCCATAGCTGCGCCCCTACAAATGAGCCATGTTAATAACAGTCGGGCGTTCCGTCTGACCAAATACTTAAATTTACTTCCTATGTTATATACTATTGCCGTCGTTCTCATTATCCTTTGGTTGCTCGGCCTCGTTACCAGCTACACTATTGGAGGCTTCATTCACATTCTGCTGGTCATTGCGGTCATCATGATCTTGGTGCGTCTCATCCAAGGGAAAAATATCGTTTAAAGCTGACCTCACTTTCAGTTTCCCTGTTATGAAAACTCTCCTTTCCTGGTGTGCCAGCTTGCTACTGCTGTTCAGTTTCGCGCCCTCCTCAGCCTCTGCTCGGGATGCTGTCTCCATCAATTTTTTCTACAACAATTTGGAGCCCTACGGTAACTGGCGGGAGGTGGGAGACTACGGCTACTGTTGGCAGCCGAACGATGTTGATCGTGACTGGCGGCCCTACAGTGAAGGCCGTTGGCTTTACTCCGATGCAGGCTGGACGTGGGATGGCGATGAACCTTTCGCTTGGGCGGTCTATCATTACGGACGCTGGGCGAATGTGGAGCGCATCGGATGGATCTGGATTCCCGGGACGGAATGGGGACCAGGCTGGGTTTCCTGGCGGCATAGCGATGACTACGTAGGCTGGGCCCCCCTGCCACCAGAAGCCCGCTTCCGCCAATCCACTGGCTTCAGGGGTTGGGTAGATGATTACTATAATATCGGACCTAGCAGTTATTGCTTTATTGCCAATCGTGATTTTGGAAGCCGACGGCTGCGCTCTGTGTTTATTAATCCACGGGAATATGGAGTCATCATTAACCAGACTACCAACATCACAAATATTTACTACGAGGACAATTCCATCCATAATGGGGGCCTGCGGTTCGATCAACAGTCGCGCCTGAGCAGCGAGCCACTGCATCGCTACAAGCTAGAGCGTAGAGAGGACTATGATGGAGACGACCGCAATCACCATGAGTCCATGCGGTCCCATATCAAAGGTGAGGCGCTGAGCATGTTTGCCATTCCATTTGGAAACCACGCCGCAGAGCCGCCGCACAGGGTGGCTGAGAAAGTGGAACGTGCCGAAATCAATCACGGCTGGAAAGAAGCGGGGAATGCCGACGACGTGGCCGCCCTGCGTGAGAAGATGCGCGGCAAAGTCAAGCCACCGGAAGATCTCCCCAAACAACCAAAGTTTGAACACGGCCCCGTGGAAGCGCAACGTCCGTTCAAAGACCGTGGCGCCAAGCAAGATAAGCCAGAGAAACAAGACGAACCCGCTCCCAGGTCCAAATCACGTAACGATGATGAGCCGCGCCAAAAGCCCCAAAGCGATGCGAAAAAACCCCAACGCGACGACGTTATGCCCAAAGACCGCCCCCGCAATAACGATGAACCACGCCAACAGCCGCAACCAAAAGATCTTGAACCAAAGCAACCGGATGCTAAGCCACAGTCCAAACACCCTAATCAATCAAACGAACTGAAACACCCAAAGGGAGAGCTAACGCCAGAGCCCCGACGCCCTAACGTCGAGCCAGAACCAAGGCACCCCAAGGTCGAGTCGGAACCTAAACGACGTAACATAGATCCAGAACCCAAACGCCAACCTGAGGAGCGCAAAGCACAGCCAAAGCAACCAATGGAAGAACGTAAAGCCCAACCAAAGCACTCTGAGCCCGAACCGAAGCGGCCTGCCGCAGAGGCGCCATCAGGGAAAGGGAAGGACAAAGATTCCGAAAAATCCACCGACAAAGAAAAGGGTAAAGGAAAGCACAAGCCCGAGTAGCCATGGCATGAACGTCTCGCTCATCAGCCAAGCCGTGGGCTTGATAAATTAAACGCCCAAGTGTAAGGCAAGCTTTCGGCTAAAGGGCGAGATGCCCGTGCCCCCTCTAAAACTACATTTTATGATATTGAAACAAACCACCCGCCTCGCCCTCACGCTCCTCAGCATCCTCCCTGCGCATGGCGCAGGGAAAGATGACGCAGGAGGCACCTTCAGCACTTACATAGAGAACGATCTCTTCGCAGGCACCGATCGCTATTACACTAGCGGCGTGAAGTTAAGTTGGAGTTCCCGTGATTTGGAAAAATATAGCGACACCCCCTATGCGAGTCCGCTGCTGCCGCTCTTTGACATTTTACCGTATATTAACGAAACTAATTATCAGAAGAATCTGACCTGGGCGCTGGGTCAGAATATCTACACGCCGGACAACACGGAGACCACTGAGTTAGTGCTAAACGATCGTCCCTATGCGGGCTGGCTGTATCTAGGAGCAGGCGTCGTCTGGAAAAACGAGCATGTGCGCAACTCCCTCACCATGGATCTAGGCGTCGTTGGGCCGTGGGCATACGGACAAGAAGCGCAACGTCTCATCCACGATCTCCGTGGCTTGGACCATCCCAACGGATGGGACAACCAACTGCATAACGAGGTGGGTGTCACCATCGCTTACGAACGCATGTGGCGCTGGCCCAAGATCGCCCGCCGCAGCGGCCTGGACTGGGAATTCCTGCCCCATGCTGGTGCTGCCATCGGCAATGTTTCCACCTACGCAAACCTCGGCGGTGAACTGCGCTTAGGACTGAATTTGCCAGATGATTTCGGCACTGGTGCCATCGGCGCATCCTCCACTACCTCCACCCCAGTGGATGGGAAGATGGGAGCGGATCGCTCATGGTTCGATTTGGGTTTGTATGCCTTTGGGCGTGTGGATGGTCGGGCGGTGGCGCGGAATATTTTCCTGGATGGCAATACCTTTGGCGAAAGCCAGTCCGTGGGCCACAACCCTTTTGTAGCTGACCTCAGCGTGGGCGTGGCCATCAATATCAAGAACACCAAAATCGCTTACGCCTTCGTTTACCGCACCAAAGAATTCCGTGAACAACAAGCCGCGCAGATCTTCGGCACCGTCTCCATCAACCTTACTTTCTAACTATCCGCCTTAAAATATTATGAGCACCAAATCCATCGTCGGCATCATCCTCATCGTCCTCGGCATCATCGCCTTCGCCTACCAAGGCATCAGCTACACCACCACTGAAAAGGCTGTGGACCTAGGTCCCATCCAGATCAATGCGGAAAAGACCCACACCCTACCGTTGCCTCCCATCGTCG
>JAYVOP010000331.1:0-3676 GCA_043757865.1 Verrucomicrobiales bacterium
ATTGGAAGTCCGCAATCTTGGGCCACATGGACGAGTTGCTCCTCCAGTTCCTCTTTGATCGCTAGCGCGGCCAGGACGCGGAGGTGCGTCAGCGGCAGGCGTTCCTGCTGTAATTCACTGAGGGAGTGGAAGGCGGAGACCATGAGTTTGAATCTCAAGACGCGGGTTCCGCCTCCCACGCACCCCGTCCACCGCACTGGGCGCAGCAGGCTTCGGAAAGGATGTCGCCAGTGTGGTAGTCGATGGAGCGGAGGCGTCCGCGACCGCCGCAGGCTAGGCAAGTGAGCGTGATGGTTTTTTTGTGACGCGCTTTCAGGAGTTCCATGGGATCAGGGCGGGCGTCGAGTTGATAGGGAGCCGAGGGGAAAGGAAAGAGTTCGTCTTGCATGGCTAGTAGATAGCGGAGTTGTATTTTTCCCGACGGGCCAGCGTCCAGAAGCCCGGCTCTGAGCAGGCCTTGAGGTGGCGGACGAGGCTGGCAAGGCAGACCAACTTAACCTTGGGGTTGTTCTGGCTGTATTCCACGAAGCCGTTTAATAAGAGGCGATTGATCGTCTGCGGGCTGATGCCAAGACATTGCGACACAATGCTAATGCGGGCCATGCTCGGAAATTTCCGCAGCACCGGGTGAATGGTCCCGTCTGCAGCCCAGACCATTTCCACAAAAAAGAACCGCCGCACCGCTGAGCGCGGTAATTGAGGGGATGTCTTGCCAGGAGCAATTTCCACCATCGGGAGCCGCTTGATAGCGGATTCAGACAGCAGAAGGGCGGGCAGCTTAGTGAATTTCATAGCGTCTTAGGATGTTAGCTCCAGTTCCTTAGGTTGGGTGATTTGGCGGGCGGCGGCTTGGATTTCTAGGCTGGAAGGAAGGTCAAACCAATGCGCCACGGCGTAGGCCAGCACGTGTTGGCAGGCGGCTTTTGATCCGCTGAATTCACAAAGCGGTCCCCGCTCACCTCTCACGACGCGGAGAGTGGCCGCGTTATAGCCCACCACGGAAAAGATCTCGCTCTTTTTAACCTTAGGAGGATCTGCGGGAAAGGTGGGCCGGGCCGCCCAGCGCTTGACCCGCCCAGCGGCAGAGGTGTGCGCTGGTGCGGTTTTAGCGAGTAATTCCTGGTAGCGGCGGCGGGAGAACGGCCCGCGCGGCGAGAGCAACGCGGTAACTGTCAGAGGGTAGGCTGCGCGGATTTTCATGCTTAGGCGGGGGTGGGCTCTGGGGTTTTGAGATCTGCCGTGACCAAGGCCACGTAACGGCGGATCAACACCTGCTGGCTTCCTCCTTTGCCGGGGAAGCTTCCACTCTTCAATTCCACCATAATTTGCGCGGGCAGGGCGGCGTATTTAGCATTCCGGCACGCCATCAGAATGCGGGTCCGGGCGGAGGATTGCGCGGCGGGGTGAACCATCCCCACCAAGGCGTAAACGTCGCTATCTAAGATGTCTTTTAAAATGAGATTCATGGCTAAGTTCTTCTATTTCTTGAGGAGGGGTGGGAATTACGCCACTTCGGCAAGGATCAGGCTCTTGGCCTGGGACATGAGTTGTTTAATGAGCTTATCCACGTCCCCGTCCACGGGGTCGCAGACGACGGCTTGCGCTCCTGCGGTGCGCTCCGCACCAATTTGCGCGAGTTGCGCATCATCCAACTGCTTGAGCGCGGCCTTCACGAGGCTTTCCTCTTGGGCTATCAGCACATCCACCAACGGCTCCGGCAAATGCTTCCGAATGAGAGTGATGGTAATGGCCTCATCCAACGCAGCAATGGCGTCGGGCAATTTCCGTAGCCCCACTTTAATTCCTTCCAGCACGCGGGTCTTGGGTTGCACGAAGAGATCCGCGCCTTCCTCCACGGCTAATACCAGGGAGGCTTGGGCGCGGCGGGCTTTGCGCAGCGCGGTGGCAATGGGACGCTCGTGCTCCTGCTTGAGTTCTTGGAGATCGTGATCAAAAATGGTGACCAGCTCGCGCAAGGCCTGATCGGCCTCCGCGTAGGTTTTACAAAGAGCGGTGAGAGTGTCGAGAGTCATAAAGTGATCGTGTTCGAGGTGCAAGGGATTGAGTGATGGTGATTTGCGTTAGATTAGGGCTTAGAAGGGCGCGTCGTATTCAGCGGGGTCTGTGGGCGGAATTTCGGCTGCGGGCGAATTTAGAGGCACGCGGGGGTCGGCGGCGGGGCTCTCTGGGCGCGGCGTGGTGGCTGGAGTCTTGGCGCGGCGGTTTTTGATGGTGTAGAATAGGCACCAGAGTTGTTTGGGGGTGGCGTGGCCTAGGTCTGTTTTGAACTGGGCGCGGCAGATGGCTTCGGCGTAGGCGGGGTAGGCGAGGCCACGGGGGCCGCTCTCTTTTTGGATCTTGGCGAGGATCATTTGGCGGTAAGCCGTTTCGGAGCCCAGCTTCATACCCGCCTCGAAGCTGCGACCGGCGTCGTTTGCACCTGGGCAGAGGGAGGCGAAATGTTGGACTAGGGTGTTGTAGTGCTCTTGAGTGCAGGCTTTGAGACTGTCTGGGGCACCTACGGCTACTTGCTGGCCACGTCTCCAGGCGTCTTGCATGGCGGTCTTCGTGCCCTTGTCTGGGGTGGGCTCCCGGCCTGCAGCCACTTGGGCGGAGTAGGCCCCCTGGGCCAGTTTGCAGAGGGAGCGGATCTGAGTGGTGCTGAGGAGTGCCAGGGCAGGCAGAGTGACGCGCGGCTCTTTGCTGGGCGCTTTGGTTGTGGCGTCCGCTTGCTGCGTGCGTAGGTTATAAATGACCGTGCCCCCGCTGCGTTGGACGCTGGCGGGCATCTCAACTACATTTGCAGCCGTGGAGTCACGACGCGGGGGCATGGAAGGTTGTCCGGGCTGGCCTGGAAAATAGGTTTTCATAAGTCGCTGAAGTAGCCGTATGCCGTTGTTATAGTGCCGCGCTGGACAAGTCCTGCCTGGACGCTGGAGACATTGATTCTAGTGCCGTAGTCGTCGGAGGCACAGAATTCGATGTCGCCATATTCTAACATCGCGGCTTCTAGCAGTTTTATGATTTCACTGATGGTTTTGGGATTCATGGTTTTGGGATTCATGGCACGGGGAG
Organism: Verrucomicrobiales bacterium; assembly: GCA_043757865.1. Lineage (GTDB taxonomy): Bacteria > Verrucomicrobiota > Verrucomicrobiia > Verrucomicrobiales > V1-33 > JAGNEJ01. The sequence goes on from JAYVOP010000331.1 coordinate 3,076, forward strand.
GATTTGACGCGGTTTCCATTCGTGGGCCGCCATCGCTGCGGCCCGCAGCAGGAGCTGGGTAATGGGTCCGGCCTGGGCGGCCACGTCCTCCAGCGTGGCGCGCAACCCAGCCCGCCCAGCGGCTAGTTTTACGGAGGCATCCGCGTCTTGACCACCAGACTCCTCGTGGTCCACTAAGGCTAGTCGGCACTCGTCTAGCTGCGCAAAGATGCGCTCAATCTCATGGTGGGGGATGGGCTTTTCCATAAGGCGCGGGCGGTTAGTTTTTTCCGCCCCGGTCTGTGCGGACGGCTTTGATGGCTTCCCCTAGGGCGGTCTCCAAGGCTTTGGCATCCCGGTCTGGGTGCTGCAGGAGGTGTTCTGCGGTGCGGCGGAGCAGGGCAAAAGCTCCGAAGCTCTTGCTGGCCTCCAGCACGTTGGTGAAGTCCGCTAGAGGGAGGGACAAGCCTGCGCGGCGGAGGAAATACACCTGCGCGTCCTTAAGGCTAGGGCCGGTCAGGCGCACGCGCTGGAAGAGGCGGTTGAAGACCAGCTGCTTGGCTTCCTGCCAGCTATTGGCCTGCAATTTCTTCCACAAAGTATCCATGGCGCTGATAACCAC
>JAYVOP010000332.1:0-3675 GCA_043757865.1 Verrucomicrobiales bacterium
GGGGAAAAGCCACCCGCTGGCGTGCGTGCGTGGTACCATTTCACCACCGTGCCCGCACCTGCCTCTGCGGTCGCCTGCCCCGGCTATTGGCATCAGGAAACGGGCCGCCTCCTCTCCCTTAGCCTGCCGCAGAGCCTGCCGCCCACCCGCACCGCCGATCTACAAACGGGGACCAAGCCTGGCACGTTAGGGCTCCTGCTCCCCGGCTACCAAGCCACCGTGGAGCCCAGCGGCCTGTTGCTGACAACCCCGGATGGCCTCCGCATCTCCCTGGCTGGAGGGAGCCTGGATTCGGAAGATTTCTTGAGCATCGCCAGCCCGCATTCTGAAACCTCAGGGCGCTCCATAGGGTAGTTCAGCCCGCTGGGCTGAATGAAAGAGCCGCCCAGCGGGCGGCCCCACCTTACCAGTTCAGCGGCTTTAAGTCGTCTGCTAGGAACTGGCCGTCGTGGCGGATGAGTTTACCGTCGAAGAATATGTCTCCGCCGCCGTAGTCTGGGCGCTGGATGCAGACCATGTCCCAGTGGACTTGGGAGCGGTTGGTGTTATCCGCCACGCCTTCGTAGGCTTGGCCGGGGGTAAAGTGGAAGGAGCCAGCGATCTTTTCATCAAAGAGGATGTCGCGCATCGGTTGCTTCACCTCGCGGTTAAAGCCCAGGGCGAATTCGCCAATGTAGCGCGCGCCTTCATCGCTATCTAAGATGCGATTGATAGCAGCGGTGTTGTTAGCCGTGGCCTTGATGATTTTACCTTTGGAGAACTCCAGTTTGATGTTATCAAACGGGATGCCTTGGTAAATGGTGGGCGCATTGTAGGCAATGACGCCTTCCACGGAATCTTTGACGGGGGCGCTGAAGCACTCTCCATCCGGGATGTTATACTGACCACCGCAATGGATGGCTTTGAGGCCTTTGAGGCTAAACTTCAGATCCGTGCCAGGGCCCGTGATGTGGACTTGGTTGGTCTTGCTCATCAGTTTTTCCAGCGCCTTCATGGCGGGCTTCAGAGCGGCGTAATCCAGGAGGCAGACGCGGAAATAGAAGTCCTCAAAGGCCTCGGTGCTCATGTTGGCCAGTTGGGCCATGCTGGCGTTAGGGTAACGCAGCACACACCATTTCGTTTTATTGACGCGGTGGTTCATCACCGGCCGCATTTTACCCATCACCAGTTTCATGCGGTCCGCCGGGACATCCGAGGATTCCATGATGTTTGGGCTGCCACGGAAGGCGATGTAGGCGTCCATCTTTTCCATCTGGTGCAGGAGCACATCCGCAGCGGTATCGTATTGGGTCTCGGTGGCTCCTAACGAGAGTTCCCGGCTAATGCGCCCATCGCTGACATTCACAAAGGGAATGCCGCCCACCGCCCGCGCGGCCCGGATCATGGCGATGCCCATTTCCGCAGGGGTGTCAAAGAGGTCGATGAGCAGCCGCTCCCCTTTCTTGAGGCAGACGGAGTGGCGGATGAGGGCTGTGGCGAGTTGATCGAGGCGAGGGTCTTTCATGAAATGAGGGCTAGGGTTTGAGGGCGCGTTTTTGGTTTTGGTGTCGCCAGCGGTGGAACCAACGCTGGAGCTTGGGGATCTTTTGCTGTTCGTAGGCGCTGGCAAGGCCGGGGATGCGGGCGCGGAGGGTGGGATCTGGGGGGATGTCCCCCTGGGATACGAGGCGGCAGAGGAGTGCTGCGGCAGTGATTTCTTTGGCAAAGAGGCGCTGCGCCCGCGCGAGCCCGGCTAGGCCGTAGCGGGTGGCTAGGGCGGGATCCGCGAGGAGGCGGGCGATCAGTTGGGCGAATTCTTGGGTGTGACGTTCCTCGCAGAGCAAGCCCGTTTCCTCATGGGCCACCATTTCTGGCACGCCGGCTAGGGTGGTGGAGACGCAGGGCAGGGCGGCGGCCATGGCTTCCATGAGCACGGTGGGGAGGTTATCCATGCCGCCATCCCGCTCGGTGACACAGGGCAGGGCGAAGACGCTGGCCCCGCCTAACCAGGCCATGATGTCGAGCTGGGCCAGCGGGCCTAGCAGATGCACGTGACGCTGGAGGCCGAAGGAAAGGATCATCATCCGCAGGTCTTCCTTCAGTGGGCCCTCGCCTGCGATGTGGCATTGGAAGGGGACGCCGTCTGCGTGGAGTTGGGAGCAGGCGCGGATGAGGTCGTCGAAACCTTTCTTTTCGATCAATCTTCCCACGCTGAATATGATCGGCGGATCATGCTTGGCGTGGCCTTGGGTGTGCGGCGTGATGCTGGCTAGATCGATGCCGTTATAGACGCGGTGAATCTTCCCCGCAGAGCGTGGAAAGCGCCCGTGTAACCAGCGCGCAGTGAAATCACTCACTGTGATAACGCAGGCGGCATCTCGCACGAGCAAGGCTAGGGAAATGGGCATCCCTGCGTCCACGAACAGATCGTTAGCATGGCCCGTGAAGCTGTAAGTGTGTTGGTAAAATTGCCGCAGCCACCAGCACGTGCGCGCGGCTAGTCCCGCGAAATGGCAGTGCGCATGACGCACGCCAGCAAGGTGCATCTGATAGCCGATGTAGGCGGCCTCATAGATGCGGGGTTTATCCGGGATGTCACCCCAATCCCGCAGCGTGAGCACGATGGACTGCGGCAGCTTTCGGTCGTCCTTGAGCTGATTAACGATTTTTACTAACTCCTTCTCCGGCGGCAGCACGTGGACCTGCGCGTGCAACTCGGCGGGGAAATGTTGCACCTCTTCCTGGGAGGCATCGTGGATGGAAAAGATCAGCAACTGCACGCCCTGGCGTTGCAGTTCCAGCACCTCCCGCGCACAGAAGGTCTGGGTAAATGAGGGGAAGCGTTCGAAGACGTAAGCGAGATGAGTCATGCAAGGGCGGCGTGCGGCGGAGCACTATTTCTTGATCCGAAACGGCGTGCCGCAATACATGCAATGGAAGCGCCCCCTCGTGAGGATGCTCAAGATCGTGGACGCCTTCGGCCCGAAAAAGAGCCATTTATCCGCCCGCCGATTTTTATGTGACCGATTGGAATGCAGCGGCGTGCCATGGCAAAGCGGGCAGTGAGTGCTGAGGCCATTGGAGTAGCTGGCCACTTGGAAAATGAGGAACGTCACCAGTGCTTCTAGCGCATATTCCATCCACTCTTGGTTATTGGTTTGGAGATATTTCCACCCCACGTAGAAGATGGTGCCCATGCTCACCGTGCGGATCACGTTATACAAGACGCCTGCGAGCAGACGCCCTGGATTTCGGAATGGGCGCGGCTTCTGCGTCAGCTCCCAGTTGCCAGCGCGGCCTTGGAGTTGCTGGTAGAGCGCTTCATCCTTGTAGAGGTCATCGTCGTTATCTGGGGGTTCTTCTTCCATGTGATGGGGGGCAACAGCATGAGCAGGGCGGGAGGGCGCAGTATCGTGGGTCATGGATGTCGGTGGGTTGGGGGGGGGAATAGTGAGTTAATGCGCGGTTGAGAACACGTCGCGCACAATTTCGTCGTAAATTAGCATCCCCTAATTATTCGTGCCACTAAAATTCCCATTATTCAACCAACGTCCCTGGTCCGGGGGGTGCTGCTGCCGACCGCAATCTAACCCTGCCGGGGACGATGCTTGCGGTGCGGCAGGACAGGCTTGCGGTGCGGCAGGACAGGCTTGCGGTGCGGCCGGACAGGCTTGCGGTGCGGCGGGACAGGCTTGC
>JAYVOP010000333.1:0-3649 GCA_043757865.1 Verrucomicrobiales bacterium
CATTCTGAAATACCGATTCAATTCCGATGCCCTCCGTAGATAGCGCTCACGGCTAAAGTAATCGTGGAAAAACAACCACGCTCTCGGTTTCATCACCGAATCCCGATAGCGTGGTTATCATACGCCCTTCCCACCCTCACTAGGCCCGGAGCGAGCGACTGAGGGTGCGTGCAATGTTGGCTGCCCGGCAGGAACATTCCCCAATCCTCCGGCAATGTAATCCCTTCCAACTTCTCCCTCCACTGCGGATGCAACGTCACATCATCCTCACAGATCATTACCGCAGATGCTCCCCACTGACGCGCTTCCCGGACCGCCATGCGTTTCGACATTCCCACCGCATAGCGGCTAGGTTTAGCGAACCCGTGTGCATTACGCATCTCTGCCCATCCTCTGGAGCACCGCCTGTGAGGCCCTACTTTGGACACAGTTACGCCCGGCTTTTGGAATAATCACTCCTAACTAGTATCAGAAATATTTCTTGCTTCTAATAGATAGTTAGCCTAGTCGTGGCCACATGTTTCCAAAACGGCAACTAGTGATACCGATCATTATGGGCACTCGGCAGAAGGATTCCGGCAGCACAGGAACCGACGATGGGCTCCGCGATACGGATCGTGATGGATTGACTCACCTGGACGAGGTGCTGATTTACCACACGAATCCTACCCAGTATGACACCGACGGAGATGGTCTGAATGACGGCTGGGAATTGCGCTATGGGATGAATCCCAATCTTGATAACACCGGACTGGGACCAGACTTTGATCCTCTCGTAGACCCCGACCTCGACGGGCTAACCAACCTTCAAGAGGAGCAATTGAACACCAATCCCTTCCAAGCAGATACGGATGGGGATGGAACCACCGACAAAGCCGAAGACCAAGCAGGGAGCAATCCCACCAACGGAAACAGCACTCCCAACAATCCTGGCGGAACACCGGGAGGCCCCAATGAGCCGCCGCCGCCTACTGTCCCCGTGACCATCACTTGGGGAGATCCTAGCGGCAGCCACTCTGAGAAATACCGTATCATCCTGGAGACTGTCGAAGGTGATCCCGAAAACGAGCACTACCGTTCAAATCAGCATTACGGCAAGCTGCAGACAGAAACCTTTAACCTACCCAAAGGTGCCCGCTACAAGATCAAACTGACCCACCAAGGCACCGATCCAAATTGGAAGGAGGAACCGAGACCGGATTACGATTACAGCATTTCGGTTGATGGCAGCACCAACATGGACTCTGACTTTTCCCAAATTATCCAGGATGATGACGGCATTCTTGGCAGACACGACGAGAGCCAGACTTTTTTCGCTGAGGGCAAATTCGCCTATCTAAATCTAGCTTGGCTTACATCCAAAACTGAGGCAACAACACCCGCTGACCGCAGACGAAAAAAGCTGGGTGTTGGAGAAAAACTCGAGTTAAAATTAAAACCTTCGGCTTGGCCAAATCCTCACTGGGACCTCAATGGAACAGTAGGCACCACAATGCTTACTCTTCAGTCTGGCGGCTCCGCTGACCTGGAAGCAGGCAAAAGAGCGTGCCAGCCTAATGTCGAAGTTAGTTTCCAAGGCCCCCCCCTCAAACTGGCGTTTGATGTTGTTGAGCCAAATGGCGAGCGCGCTCGCATTTCATACGCCCATACTTTTGCGCCAAGGCAGCAGGGCGTCCTTATGCGTCTCGAAATAACCACGCTTCCTGAGGACGTTTCATTTTACAATGTGAAGGTGATTGAAATCGACAAAGGAACGCAGAATATCACTGGCTTCTTTGTTGGTAAGCCTGCCGAATCCTTAAAACACCATCCAGCGGATTGGATACAACTCACAGAAAGCAACCAATGGTGGGACGATGCAGGGTTCTATGATTGGGGTAGCCCAACCACATGGGCCAACGGCACGTATGAATGGGCTATCGATGTTCGGTGGCGCGTAAAAGACAAAGAGACTGGCGATGGCGTGTTTCTTGCCAAACGAACTCAAACTCATTTGATCCAAAACAATACAGGAACAAGCACGGAAACAAAACTCGGCAATACAACCACGAATACACCCCTGCCATAACCATGAAACACATTATACACAAAATCATCAACATCACCGTTCTCGGAATCGCCATTTTTTCTGCATACCATTCTCGAGGTGCCGAAGTTTCTAGCACTTCATTGGAGTCCTTAAGCAAATCCGTGGAACCAAACCAAGGCAGAATCAGTGCCTCTTCATTTGATGCTACCGTAGCCACATTCAGTAACCTACTAGGACAGGCAGATTTTTCACCATTATCCACTGGTTCTACGGCAATCTATCAAAGTAATCAAATTGCTGAGGCCATATTGCGGAGCATGGATGTGCATCAGATTAAGCCCTCAGCTTTAGCCGTGGTTGAAACTTTTTTCGTGAAAGTGCTCGCATGCATCGATACAAACTGGACATTTCCACGGGTAACAGCAAATGTCCTCCCGCCCGCTGGGACACCAGATGCGGCGGCAGGAATGGATCCAAACGCGATTGATGACCAACAACTCAAGCAGCAGTATCTAAACTTGATCGCAACGAATCAAGCCAACAATCTCAAAAATGCACAACAAAATGACCTAAGGAGGTTACGCAAAAGTGTTTTGCGAATCATAGCGGCAATGACTGTGAGAGCTGGTGAGCAAGGGATGCACAAGGTAGACGTCCTAACGCGGTTCGGAAAGAATGCTGCCTGTAAGGCGATTCTTGAAGAGGAATTTAAGGGATCAGGCAAATGATTTGGCAGAAACTGGCGCAACGGGATCATATATGTGTCCGCCTCCTCCTCACTGCGGTGGGGATGATTCTATACACAATTTGCCAGTCACAGGGTGCCGAAGAACCAGTCCCTCCTTTCGCTGCAATGAGCGATGAGGTGGAGCAAAATCACGGCAAGATTTCTGCTACAGTTTTTGATGCTCGCGTAGCGACATTCAGCACACTGGTGGCGCAGTCTGATTTTTCCGTATCCGAAACTGTAAGTCTTTCAATCGATGATGCGACCCGAATTGCTGAGGCTATTTTAGCAAGCTCGGATTTGCATCAGATCAAACCAACGGCCTTGGCTGCGCTGGAAGCCTATTTTGCCAAAATATCAGCTGCCTTTGATTCTAACTGGACGCCTTTACCTGCGAGGATGAATGTTAGCCCAGCACCGGGAACGCCTAATGCAGCCGCAGGCATGGACCCTGACGCGATTGACGACCGGCAACTGAAACAGCAATATCTTGACCTCATCGCAGCGAATAGACTTAACATGTATAAGAATGTGCAGCAGAGGCAACTACGGCGTTCACGGGTTAGTTTCTTGGAATTAGTTGTAGGCATAGCTGTCCGTTATGGCCAAGGTCTGCACAAGGCAGGCATCCTGGCGCGGTTTGGCAAGGATGCGGCATCCAAAGAAATTCTTGAAGCGGAATTTAAGAAAAATGGCAAGTGACTCTGCCTGTATGTGAGAAATCAAAGCAAAAAGTTTACTACTCTGGTGGCCAAATACGAAATGAGCGTAGATCCTCAAACTACCAAAGCAACGCTGAAGGGAACAAAAGGCGAGGACGGGGCTCCCGCGAACAAAAAAGCCGAAACCCAAGTTACCGAACAATGAGAACCTATCTAGCAGTTATCATGCTC
>JAYVOP010000334.1:0-13596 GCA_043757865.1 Verrucomicrobiales bacterium
CGGTGCCTAGGCCACGGAGGACCGTGCGGCGGGACAGGGGGCGGCGGAGAAGTGGATGCATGGGTGGGAGTCTAGTCCAGCCGGGCCGCTCTGCGCGATCCTTTTTTTGAGGCGAATTTTGGCTATGCCTGGAGCTGCGGACTCAGTCTTTTGCCTGGAGGATAATCGTGTCATGCGTAGCCTGGAGGCGAGCCGTGGTTTTGCTAACACCGATGATGACGGGGAAGGCTGGGGCCTGTTCCCAAGTGAACTCGCCTGCGGCATCGGTCTCGGCTATGGCGCAGCGCTCCGTGGGGATCACTGGTCCCATTTGTTGCAGGTAAATGGTGGTGTGGGCCACGGGCTGTTGGTGGTCATTGAGCACTTTGCCACTGATCTTTCGACCTCGCTGGAGTGGGATTTCTAATGATACATCCTGGCCCACGAGGCGGGTCTTGCGCAGGCTCGGGGCTGCGCCCTCTGGGCACGCTAGCAGCCAGAAATCTCCCGGCTCGGAAATGAGATAGTGCGGCTCTTGCTCTAGCAACTGACTGGGGAGTTGCTGAAGGCTGTGGGAATCACTCACCTCACCATCCGGGCTGAAAGCGGCCCAGGTGCGGCTCTTCCGGGTGGGCTCGGGGCTGATGATTCTAACTGTGAGTGCGGGCGCTAGGGCGATGACTAATTGGCTAGCACGCAGGGCGTTGACATCCAGCGCGGTGGCTCCCTGAGTTTGGCTGTAGAGGTCTTTCTTAAAACAATGTTCCGCCTGCACGGAGAGGCTGAGCCCGCGCGCGGTGGGGGCTAGGGAGGTGAATTTCCAGTGCCCGTCTGCGGTGGTGCGAGTCTCGCCCAGATTGCGCTCTAGCCAGGTTTTATCCTCCTGGATTTGTCCATAAAGGATGAGGCGGGCACCCGCCAGTGGCTGGCCAGCGGAGTCCGTGACGAGGCCGCCGACGTGCTGGGCGGCCTTCATGGGGATGACGATGGTTTCTCGTGAAGGGCCAGTGTCCAGGCCTTCCCACTCACGTTCATCCGCGAGGTGCCCGGCCTTTTCAAATTCCAAGTGACAGGGAGATTTCCCGTCAGGACCAAGAGGGATTTTGGCTTCACCTTTCTCGTCAGTTAGGACGATCAAGTCCGGCAGCGGTAGTCCGATAAAAACGCGGCTGGTGATAATGACCTTCACCTCCTCCACCGGCTGCTTTTCCTCATTTTCACAGCGGAGCGTAGCGCGGCCCCCGCCGTCCGCAGGCGTCCGTCCTGCTTTGGCTAGCAGTGCCTCCACCGCGGGGCTTTTTTCCCAGGCTGCGGGCGAAATGTAGAGCACGCCGCCATAGCTCAAGCTCAGCGTTTGCTCTGATCCATAACAATGGCAGCGCAGCAGTGGCACCACGTCTCCATAGGATTGCATGAGGGCGTATTGCTCCATCATGGCACTGGGGGCGGGGGCCGCTGCATCGTGGCGTAATTCATAACGGTAAGAGCAAGGCCGCTTCGGGTCTGGGAACCCGCCGTGGCCTTGGTCATGGGCGGCATTGTCCGCCGGGGAGAGCAGGAGGCCCTGGTCCTGGAGGTAATCTGGAAACAGCGTCGAGAGGTGCGGCGGCGGGGTGCCCTGATCTTCAATGTATCGGAAAATGGCCTGTTGGATGGCCTGCAGGTGCTGGGCGTCGATGCGTTGATTTTCCGTTAGCTCCGCTCGCCCGGGCATGAGGCCAGCAAGCAAACAACCGAGCAACCAGCAAGTAAAGCGCATGAGAACTGCGATGATTTTAAACGGACACTTGGCCGCTCGCACTGCGGGTGAAGCTATGGATCACATTTGCGTTAGCATCCACGTGGCGCAGCAGGATGCGCTCCGCATTGATCTGCAAGTGGGTGAAGCCATAGACGGATTTGGCGAAGGGACCATCATGCCGCTCCTTGATCTCTGTGCTGCGCGCCCCGCCTGCGCCAGAAACGATAAAGCTCGTCTTCAGCCCTTCTAATTCTAAATGCTGGAGATCGTGATCGTGACCGCAGCAATAGTAGTCCACGTTATGCTCTTGAAAAAGTGGACCCAGCGCTTGGACGAGCTGCTTGGTGTCTCCATGGGTGCCATTGGTGTAGAGCGGATGATGTCCCATGACAAAGAGGAAAGGGGCCACGCGTGGCTTTCCCAGTTCTGCATCCAGCCATGCGGCTTGGTTCTGGCGCTCTTCCTCACTGATCCACCAAGTCGGCTGCTTCTCACTTAGCGGCTTATGGAGCGGCTGATTGATCTCCTTCCAGTTCGTATCAATGGCCAGGAAAGTGATAAGCGGCCGCTCCGCTGGGAAGTCCACACGGTAGTAACGGTCCGGGAGGTGCCAGCGGGATTTGGGGTTCTTTTTCTTGTAGGCTAACTGCACCAGATCTCCATCCAGCGTGTCGTGGTAGTCATGATTTCCTAGGATCGCCCAGCATGGCCCCGGCAGATCCTTTTCAGGATACATTTGCTCAAAGCCAGATTTCCACCGGGGCGAGTCCAGACCCTTATCCAGGTTTTTGTAAAAGTTATCTCCTAGCAGCCACATGCCCTCCGCTTTCAGCTTCTCCTTGGCCACATAACGCTGGATGGCGCGGGCCACGGACTCCTGGGGCTTTTCCATGCTGCCGAAGTCGCCTAGCAAGATTAGGTGCCGATCCCCGGTGGTTGGCAACGGCGTGAGAGCCGCTTCGGCAGACTGTAGATTCAGCCCCCAAGCAGCACTGGAGCAGAACAATGTTTTGAGCGCGCGCCGTCGCGTGAACATCTCAGAGAGTTCAGCGGCAGTGGGCAGGGGAGTGGAGCGAAGAGCGGCAGACATGGCGGAAGAAAATCATACATCCCTGCGGGATGCACGTGAGAAATTTCACGCAATTCGTCCCGCTGCCGCAGTGCTAGGCAATGGTGTCCATGCCCTTGTGGCCCAGCTGCTTCACCGTTTGGTTCAACTGCTCTAGCTCAATCGGCTTTTTAATTACCGTGACCGGACCCATTTGCAGGATCTTGCTCAGGATCTCACTATCAGGATAGCCCGTGATGATGACGATTGGTAGATCTGGGTGGAGGCGTTTGATGCGGGCGTAAACTTCGTCTCCTGGGACATCCGGGAGCTGCAAATCCAGGAAGACCATGTCGAACCGCTGTTTCTCCGCATGTTGGATCGCCTCTGCGCCAGTGCCCACCACGATGCGGCCAAAGCCAGCCTTTTTGAGGAATTGCTTGAAAATGTTTTGCAGTTGCAGGTCATCATCCACCACCAGCACGGTCGGCTGCCCGGCCTGATCATTGCGCAGCACATCCCGATCCAGCAGGCTGCGCTTGATGCGCCACCGCCCTCCGATCTGCACCGCAGGCAACTGGCCGCGTTGCACTAGATAATAGACCGTGGGAAGGGGAATCCGCAGATACTCTGCAGTTTCCTTGACAGTCATTAATTCATGGAGGTCTTCGGCCATAGTGGTAAGGATGTTCTAAACTTTTTGATAAGAGGTGAAGGCTGCCAGTAGCAGCCTAGCCAGAGGCGTGATAACGAGTATATTCTAGAGAAAACTGCCTGAAAATCGAATTTTCATAATTTTTTCGGTTGGAATACTTGTATTTATAATCTGAACTAAGCAGCATTGCAAGTATTTTCATAATTTAGACTCATTTTATCTAATTTTAGAGCTATTGCACAGTGGAAGTTTGGCCACAATCATTCGGCAAGGACACGGAAAACTGGAGATTTTCTTATGAATGAGAGTTCCCCAGACTTATTGAGAAGCCAGCAGAGCATTCGATAAAAAACGGTGGCCGTTGGAATAATGAGCTAGCCAGTGGGGGTAAGATCAGCCGCTTCCTGCCCGAGAGCGCGGCGTGATTTCTTCTTGCCCAGGCGGCGGGTCGGTCTATGCTCCGCGCATGTTTTACCGCACCCGTTCCCTTATCCTCCTCAGTTCCCTCGCCGTTCTTATAGCTAGCTGTAGCAAAGGCCCAGACGGCCAAGCTGGCGCGAACCCCATCCTGGTGGGGGAGTTCGCTTCCCTCAGCGGCTCGGAAGCCACCTTCGGCACCTCCTCACATGAAGGCACGCTGATGGCCATTGAAGAACTCAATGCCAAGGGCGGAGTCTTGGGGCGTCAGTTCGACCTCAAGACGGAGGATAATCTCTCCAAAGCAGGCGACTCCGCCACCATTGCCAATAAGCTCATCTTTAAAGATGGCGTGGTGGCCATGCTGGGCGAAGTGGCCTCTGGGCGCTCTAACGAGGTGGCTCCCATCTGCCAGCAGAATAAGATCCCCATGATCTCTCCCGCTTCGACGAATCCTAACGTGACCCAGAAAGGGGATTACATTTTCCGGGTTTGCTTCACAGACATGGTGCAAGGCAGGGTGCTCTCTAACTTTGCCCAGAACGTGCTAAAAGCTAAGAAGGTGGCCATCTTTACCGATGCTAAAAGCGATTACAGCAAGGGGCTGACCAAATACTTTAAGGACAATTTTGTGAAGTCAGGGGAGGTCAACGTGGAGTTGAACTACAACTCCAAGGATAAGGACTTCAAAGGCCAACTGACCACCATCAAAGGCAGTAATCCCGATGCGATCTTTGTGCCGGGCTATTACACAGACGTGGCGGTGCTTTGCATCCAAGCCAAGGAACTAGGGATCACAGTTCCCATCTTTGGCGGGGACGGCTGGGAAAGCGATGACCTTATTAAATTAGGCAAAGACGCGGTGGAGGGGATGTATTTCTCCACTCACTATTCTCCAGAGGTGGGCTCTGCGCAGAGCAAGGAGTTCGTGGAAAACTATAAAAAGCGCTTCGGCGGAAAGCTGCCGGACGCCATGGGTGCGCTGGGCTATGATTCCGCTATGGTGCTGGCAGATGCCATTAAGCGCGCGGGCGGCACGGATGGTGAGAAGGTAAAAATGGCGCTAGCAGCCACCAAAGATTTCCCCGGTGTCACGGGGAATATCACCATCAACGCCAGCCGGGATGTGGATAAAGCAATGGTCATTCTCCAGGTCAAAAATGGGGCCTTTAAGTATCTGGAAACGGTTAACCCGTAAGCTCGATTGACATGTCTCTGTGCTCATTCTCCCTCGTCTGTGCCTTATTCCTGGCTGGGAGCAGCGTGTCTCTAGCACAGGAGGCGGTGAGTCTGGACCCCATGAAGTCCGGGCGTCCCGAGGCCGATTACCGTGCGAAATTGGAGCCTGCTCCGGTGGATGGCGTGCATGATTTTGCGGAGTTGTTTCCCACGGAAGTGAAGCAACCACTCATTGCCAAAATCCTCGAATACCGGCAGCGGGAAAAATTTACCATCTATCTGGTGACCTACCTTTACCTAGCAGGAGATGAGTCCGCGCAGAACCGCGCAGATCGGCTGCAACCCAAGTGGTTAGGTGATAAACCGGGAGCCGTGATCGTCTATTCGCAAGGCTCCACAGGGACCGATTCTCCTTTGGGGATGACCTGTCAGCAAGATCCTGAATGTGCTTTGCCTAAAACCACCGTGCTAGGATTGATGAATAGCGCTAGGGCAGCGGCTTTCGCAAGCAGTGAGGCCAAGCCCGCCGAACGGCTTGTTGCGGCTACCACGGAGTTGATGTCAGGCTATGCCCGCGTGCGGCCCATCATTGAGGAGCATCATCGGCAACTGCGTATTGTTCAATATAAGATCGTGGGCGGTGTGCTAGCGTTTATGTTTGCCTCGTTAGGAATTCTGAGTTGGACCCAGCGGTTCCAAAAGAAACTCGCCATCAAAGATGCCGAGGCCTACCTCTTTCCCCACGCGGACATAGCCGCACGCTACGGTGCGCCCTACGGCGGCGGCGTGGTGGTGCAGATGCACTATGGAGCAGCGGCCCCGGCAGCGTTGCCGCCTCCTTCCTAGCACTATGGCCACGCCTCCTCCACCGCTCACTGCGGATGAACTCCCTGCCGCCGCTCAGGCGGTCATTGCTGCGGCTAAGTTTCCCTTCCTGGCCACCATGGACGGCCAGCAGCCGCGAGTGCGCCCGGTCTCCCCGGTGCGCGTGGACGGCTTCACCATCTACATTGCTAACCTGCGGGCGTATGGCAAAACGCGGGAGATCGAGCAAAATCCTAACGTGGAACTCTGCTATCTCTCCGAGGCCCACGACCAAGTGCGCATCACGGGTCGTGCCGAAGTCCTCACTGACCCCGCCCTCCTAGCCGACATCTGGGCCACCAATCCACTGCTGCGTCGCTACCTGGGCACGCCGGAGAATCCTAATCTCATCATTTATAAAATCGTCCCTAGCCGCGTCCGCTTCATGCGCGAGTGGGCGCTGCACTATCAAGAAATTTCCATTTAACCACCACCCACCCATGCTCCAAAAACTCCTGCTCCTCTTCGCCTGTCTCACCAGTATGTCCACCGCTGCGCCTGATCCCAAGACCTATGAACTACGAACTTACTATGCGGCGGAGGGCAAGCTGCCTGCGCTCCAGGCCCGCTTCCGGGAGCATACCTGCGCGCTTTTTGCCAAGCATGGGATCACCAATGTAGGCTATTGGGTGCCGTTGGAGAACACCGAGAACAAGCTCGTGTATATTGTCAGCTTTCCCAGCATCGAGGCCCAGAAACAAGCCTGGAAGGACTTTGGCGCGGATGCTGAGTGGAAAAAGGTCCATGCCGAAAGTGAGCAGGACGGGAAGCTAGTCACCAAGGTCGTCTCCAAGCTACTGACCGCCACGGACTTTTCCCCAGAGATTAAAAGCGTCATCGCTGACCCCGCACGCACGTTCGAACTGCGCACTTACACCACCAAGCCCGGGCTGCTGCCGAACCTCCATGCGCGCTTCCGGGATCACACCATCGGCCTGTTTTCTAAGTATGGCATGGGCCACTTCGGCTATTGGCAATACCAGGCAGGTCAGCCGGAGGCGGACCACACGCTGATTTACCTGCTCAGCCATGCCAGCAAGGAAGCCTGTGAGAAATCATTTCTCGACTTCCGTTTGGACCCAGCTTGGATCGCCATCAAAGCTGCTAGTGAGCAAGCCGCTGGCGGCTCCCTAACCGTGGATGACGGCGTGAAATCTGAGCTGCTCGTGCCCACGGATTATTCCCCCACGAAGTAAGCGGCCTGCTTTGCGCGCATGATCTCTCCTGCCCAACGCGGTCCGCTTGATATGCATGTCCACCTTGTGGGCAATGGCCGGAATGGCTCGGGAAACTGGCTGCGGCTGCCGTGGCATCGTCGCGTGGCGGGGGAGTTTATGCTCCGTGGCATCGGGCTCACGGCGGATCTCACGGATGCGGAGTTCGATGATGTTTATGCCGCCTATCTGGCGCGGTTAGTGGCGGAATCTCACCTGAGTCATGCCGTGGTGCTAGCCCATGAGGAAGTGTATGCAGAGGACGGGCGGAAGCTCGATTTCGGCACCTTTCATGTGAGTAATGATTGGGTGTTAGCGGTGGGGAAACGTCACCCGGAACTGCTGCCCGCCGTCTCCATCCACCCGGCCCGGGCGGATGCGCTGCAGGAGCTGGAACGCTGCGTGGAGGCAGGCGCGGTCATGGTCAAGATCCTCCCACCGAGTCAAAATATCGACTGTGGGCGACAGCAGTATCGGGAGTTTTTCCAACTCATGGCCCAGGCGCGCATTCCACTGCTAGCCCACACGGGAGGGGAATACACGGTGCCTGTTTACAACAAGAAATTTTTCAGCGTGCAGCCGCTGCGGCAGCCGCTGGACTGCGGCGTGACGGTGATAGCCGCGCATTCCGCCACGCACAGTGCCCCGGCGTGGTGGGAGGGGGATGAGATGCCAGCCTTCCTGGAAATGCTGCGGCAATATCCTCATTTATATGGTGACAATAGCGCGCTGAATACGCCGAACCGCAGCCATGGTCTGCGCACCTGTCTCATTGCCTCTGTGCAGCCACAGATGGTGCATGGCAGTGATTTCCCGGTGCCCGTCAGCGGCTTCTGGGCCCGCTGCCGGGGGCTAGTGGATGCGGCTAGCTATGCGCAATCTCGACAAATGAAAAACCTGCTAGAACGCGATCTTTTTCTCAAGCAAGCCATGGGCTTCACCCCTGCTGTCTTCACCCGCATGTGGGATCTGCTGCGGCTGGGCTAGCTCTAGCAAAAGTGTAGGCCCCGCCCGCGGGGCTGGCCTGTGCGGAGGACGGGGGCCGCGCAGCGGGCTGGCCTACTCTCTGGCTAGTCGGCTAACGTTTCTAGGATTAAGCCTTCCGCTAACTGCGCTTCATAGAGCGGCACTAGCTCCTCTGGCACCAGCGTCTTCCATTGGGCTAGGCCTGCATCCATCATTTTGCGAACGTCCGTGGTCCAGTGCTGGAGTAGTTCTGGGCCGACGTGGCTGGTGAGGCTAACCAGTTTGTGATTTTCCACTAAAAAGGCTAGGAGGTGTTGCAGTTGCGGGGCGATGCGGGCTTGCTCGGCGGTGCGCAAGGTCTGGGTTTCTCGGTCATACATGGGATAAATGTAGAGGCGGACGGAGTTTTTAAAAAGCCGGCCCACGCTTTCCAGGATGCCGCCGGGGAGGTCGTCGTAGTAGGTTTCTTGGAACAGTTTTTCAAAGACATCCACGGACAAAGTCAGAGCAATGGGCGCGGTGGTCTGTTGGCTGAGGTAAGCCGCGAGGCGGTGGAAGGCGTTGAATTTGGATATGAGCACATTTTTGCCTAAAGCCTGGAGGATGTCCGCACGACGGAGAAAATCTGCTTGGCCTAACTCCCCCGTGGGTTGGAAATAGCTGTTCATACTGAACTCCATGACTTCCACAAACGACGTTTCCGGCGTGGCCAGATGCTGCTGAAAAGTGGCGCGGGCGGAGTTCAGGATGTCTAGGCCCACGCGGGTGACGGGATTGAAGCTGCCTCGCAGCACGAGCACTGGCTGCTTATATAATTTCTCAGAGGCCTGCATCACCTCCCCCTCCGCCGAGAAGAAGGCGGCATCGGTGAGGTCCTTTTCCACCAGCATCAGCGCGCATTCCCGGTTGTCGATGTGGGTAAACTGGGGGCCGGAAAATTTAAGCATATCCACCTCTAACACGCGGTGGGATAGTTCATCTAGCAGGCTTTCCACAAAGGTCTCCAGATGCTGACGATAGAAGAAGGCGGCATAGACAAGGTTTACCCCCAGAATGCCGAGATGGCGCTGCTGCTCTAGATTAGAGGGGTCGAACATGCGGCAATGAATCAGGATCTCATGCGGTGGCCCGCCGGGCTCCGTCATATAGCGGATGCCCATCCAGCCGTGGCATTCCGTGCCATCTTTATCCCGGTAGGCGCGCGCGCGCACCGTGTTAGCAAAGGCAAAGAACGTAGTGTCCGCACCGCGTTTTTCGTGCAGGCGTTCGGTTAGTAGCGGGAACTCGTGATCCAGCATGGAGCGCAGTCGCCCCCTACTAACGTAGCGCGGACTGGTGCCGTAAATGGCATCACTCATCTGCATATCGTAGGCGGAAATGCTTTTGGCTACGGTGCCAGAGGCCCCGCCCACGCGGAAGAACCACCCCGCCGTTTCCTGCCCCGCTCCGATCTCGGCAAAGGTTCCGTATTTCGTGTGATCAAGGTTCATCTGGAGCGCTTTCTCGCGCGTGGTCGGGATGTCGGAACGGGTGGGCATAGGTCAGTGGGGAAATAGAGGGACGGAAGGTAGCTGCCGGGTTTCCATGGCGCAAGGCTCCCGCATAACAAAAAACAGCACCCAAGACTGGCTTGGATGCTGTGCTTTTAAATGGTGGCCGGAGGCTTAGTTCGCGGCGGCAGCAGCGGCGGCGGCGTTCGCAGCATGGGTGGCTGCGGACTCACGGTTGCCAGAGATGAAGCGAAACTTGTATTTGTTCTTCTTGGCAGCGGTGCGGGCCTTGCGGCGGGACTTTTCCACGGGCGTTTCATGCGCACGCAGGCGACGCACTTCGTCGAGCTTGCCTTCTACTTCCATCTTACTTTTCAGGCGCTTGAGCGCGCGGTCGATGGGTTCGCCTTTCTTAACGGGGATATCGAGCATTGGGACTCTGGGGGTTGGGGTGTGGTTAGGGTTTGAGTTTTGGGGTTTGGCAAGGGCGTCTCTAATCAGAGTTCTTCCCCAGTGCAAACCGATATTTCGGAAATGGATGTGCAGCTTGGCAGCCGCTCAACGGATGTCAACAGAGTTCAAGGACTCTGGTGAATTTCCATTTCCGCAGATGTTGGAATCACATTTTAGAAATTTATAAAAAACAATAATTATTCTATGGACAACCATTTCAATATCAATTATAATATCCATATCTATTCTTGATTCCAAGAAAGCTGCCACTGCCCCCCCCAACTTCTCTCATCCCTATGAAACTCATCCACTCCCCACTCCGCACGACCAGCCGCCTGCATGTCCGTGGCTTTAGCTTGGTGGAATTGCTGAGCGCGATTGCCATCGTCAGCATTGTGTCGATGATCGCCCTGCCGATGCTTACCTCGCAAAGCGATCAAGCCAAAGCTACGCGGGCGAAAATGAATGCCGCCACCATCGCTAACGCCGCGCAAATGGCCATGGCCTCTGGGGACTCCACCGTCTGTAGATGCACCACTATCGACGAGGCCCTGACCCTGCTAGTGCAAGGCGTTCATGGTGCTGGCGGGCTCGCCAATAACATCGTCAGCATTTCCCGCCTAGGGGCGCAGGAAGTGACCGAAGCCAAAGCACATCTGCAATTCGCTAACGGTCTGCTGACCATGAAATAATCACGGTGGCCCGGCCCACCACCCCTGCTCAGGGCACCGCTGCGCCTGCGGGATCTGGCGGCGGTGGCAGCTTCTGCCAAGCCTCCGGTGGGCTTTCCAGCCACTCCAGATTGAAATGCGCCAGCCGCAAATCCCGCCCCGCCTCATACAGGCAGAGCAACGTGCCATCGGGCAATGCGGCTAGATCCGAGTAGGCGCTGGGGCCAGCTTCCAGCGTACGCGTGAGTGGCCATGTGAGGCCGTCGTCTCGGCTTAATTTCAGGGAAAGATTCTCCCGTCGCCCGCGCCCGGTTGGCTGGGCGGCCACGGTGTTAGGAGCCGCAAAGATCAGTGTGCTAGGCTGCGCTGGAACGGCCAGGAGGCTGGCCATGCACACCGGCTCCCAGAGCTGCTGGTGGAAGGTGGGCCGCGTCCAGTGCGTGGCCCCATCCGGGCTGGTGGTGAGGAGCTTGCGGTTCGGCTGGGAAACATTGCGGGAGACCAGCAGCGTGCGGCCATCTGATAGCTCTGCGAGAGCCGTTTCATTCGGCACGCCGAAGGGCTCCTCATTGGGCAGGCACAGTTCCCCCGCCTGCCAACTCTGACCATGGTCATCACTATAAATCGTGCCCGCTGCCGAGGGGATGTGCGCCCCGGCCTTGCCATAAGCTAGCCAGATGGGCACCACCAGCCGACCACTCCGCAGTGGGATGCCATGCCCCGGCCCCGTGGCGATCACTTGCCAGTCATGCTCCTTGCGAAAGGCCTCGAATGTAGCCGTGATCTCCACCGGATTACTCCACGTTAGGCCGTCATCCGTGCTCTGCAGGGAGAAACAGCGCGCGTAGTTCACGCAATACAAAAATTGCACCGCTCCCGCCTGCCCATCCACGATGGCCACCGGATTATTCACCGTCTGCTCCTGCGCTCCCCCGGGCCGATTCGTAGGATTCGTGAGGATGCGCTCCCCCCGGTGCGCTAAATGCTGGGCCGCGCTCCACGTCTGCCCGCCATCCGTGGACCGCCGCAGCCGCACCTCAATCTCTCCCCAATCCGACCGCACCTCCCGCCGCGCCTCTGCATACGCTAGCACCGTGCCCTTAGCCGTCACCACCATGCCCGGAATCCGATACTGCGGAATGCCGTCCAGCCCAGCCGGAAACACCGTTGATTTCACGAACAACGGAGCCGCCCCCACGCCCCGGCAGGACAAAATGGGAATGAGGATGAGGAGCTGGAGAAATAGTTTCATGCGAGAAATGGAGCCGTGCTGCCAAGGCGCAGATGCTGCTACAGTGGCTCTGCCTGAATGCAGCAGATTTGTCCAGAATCAATCACCTGCGCTCAACTCTAGTATGACTTGGCCATGCCGCGTCATGCCACGTGGTCCGCACCGTCCTCTGTGAGATTTCATGGCGGTGGCGGCAGTGGGTTCAAGCAGTTTTCGGGCTTGGTGCCATAGGCGGCCCTGAAGATGTCCAGCAGTTGGCCGTCCTTCAGATCTTTCACGATCAAGTCTGCGCCCAGATCAGTTACTTTCACGCTGCCGCCCGTGCGGGCCGTGATGGCAAATTTTCCTTTCCAGACTCCGCCGAGTTGCGTGGGGTCAGCCGTCCACTGGCCCGGATGTCCTAGCACGCCGCCGTCCATGAGGAGCGGGGTGTTGATGTCATCACCGTCCGTGGTGAGGTTTTTGACGTAGCTCCAATGGTTTTCTCCAGCGGAGAGGGCCTCGGAGAAATGCGTCTCCTCCGTGCCGATCTTGAGATCGGGGGCCGTCAGCTTCCCGTGCCAGGCGCTGCCTTTCACGAAGAAGACGTCTTCAGTATCGATGAGATCCGCGCTGAAGAGTTGGCGAAAGGCAGTGTTAGAATCCGTGACAGAGTTGCCAGCATAGTCATTAGAGGGGAAATGACCATCGTGGCCCTCGGCATAGGCGAAGAGCGCTTGGTGGATTTGATAGGCTTGTTTCAGGGCTGCCTTGCCTTTCATGTTCGGCGTGATGTAGCCAGTGAAGAGCCAGGGGGAACCTAGCAACAGCCCAAGGGCGATGGCGAGCAGGAGGAACAGTTTGAGGATCCAGGGTGGGATTTTCATAAGGTTGGTGTGGTATCAGTTTAGGTATGTATATGCGGTATGTTATGATCGGCGGTGATTCACTCAGCAGATTCTTAGGGCGACCGAATTTTTCCTCACCACCGCGTGCAGATTATGAACTGCGCGTGGCCAGGACAAGCTATTTAATAGGTGATTTACCTATGACTTCGGGCAAGGTGGAGCGAGGCAGCGGTGGAGCGAGACTGCTGCCGAGCCCTTCGTCACCCTGCTCGGGAAAATTTTAGCTTTCAGAAATCAGATTTCCGTCGAAAGCACAGCCACCCTCATTTCACCTCCCAAATCTGAACTCGTCTCTATGCGTCGTCCTGCTCGTCAATCATCTCCTCGTTCGTCTGATCGTCCTAACCGGCAGGAGGGCGTGCGCACGCATAAGCATACGAACTACGAACTAGCCCCGGAGGTGCGCCCGGAGGAGGATCTCTACCAGATCGTGGCCAGTGCGCCCAATGCGTTGGTGCTGATCTTAGATGGCATCACGGACCCGCATAATCTGGGGGCGTGTCTGCGCAGTGCGGATGCTGCGGGGGCTCATGCGGTGGTGGTGCCCAAGGATAATGCGGCTACGATCACGGACACCGTGCGGCACATCGCGTGTGGCGCGGCAGAGCGGGTGCCCTTTATCCAAGTGACCAATCTAGCGCGCTGCCTGGAGAAACTGAAGGCTGCGGGCGTCTGGCTGGTGGGCACCGCTGATGCCACGGACAAGCTCATTTACGAGGTGGATCTGAATGGCCCCATCGGCATCATTATGGGCGCGGAGGGGCCGGGGATGCGGCGGCTGACGGCGGAGAACTGTGATTT
>JAYVOP010000335.1:0-3605 GCA_043757865.1 Verrucomicrobiales bacterium
AAGCCGCCATGGAGCAAAGGGGCCAGGGGAATTCCGAGTAGTCCTTTCAGCTCCCGGGGCTGGATGCCCCATTGATCCAGCGGATGATTCCCTGGCAGCACGGTGTCCAGTAGCTCGATGCCAAAGAGGATCACCACGATGCCCACGAGCAGGGCGATCTGTGATTTGAAATTTTCCGTGAGACTTTTGTCGGGACTTGTGGGGGCCATAATGCGTGCTAGCATAACGGGATCATCCACCCTCACAAGTTCGCCATGCACACGCGTTTTGCGCCCAGTCCCACCGGCCTGCTCCACCTCGGCCACGCCTACGCGGCCTGGGAGGCGGAGCGCGCGGCCCGCGTGATGGACGGGAGATTTTCCGTGCGGTTAGAGGACATTGATGGTCCCCGGTGTCGGCCAGAATTTGAGGCGGCTATTTTTGAGGATCTAGCTTGGTTAGGCCTACACTGGGAGCCAGCCGTGTGGCGGCAGAGTGCGCGTCTAGCCGCCTACCGGAGCGCCTTGGCGCGGTTGCAGGAGCAGCAGTTGCTCTACCCTTGCTTCTGCACCCGACAGGAAATTTCTGCATCCATCACCGCCCCGCAGGGACCAGAAGGTCCGCTGTATCCAGGTGCCTGCCGCGCCCTTAGCACGGGGCAGCGGGAGGAGTGGCTGGCTGGTGGGAAGCCGTTCGCATGGCGTTTAGACGTGGCGCGGGCGCAGCGGCAGACGGGGCCGTTGGCGTGGGAAGATTTACGTCAGGGCAAAATGATTGCCCGGCCAGAGCTGCTGGGAGACGTGGTGCTCGCGCGCAAAGACATCGCCACCAGCTATCACCTAGCCGTAACTGTGGATGATGCTGCGCAGGAAATTTCGCTGGTCACCCGCGGGGAGGATCTGCTGCCGTCCACACACATTCACCGCCTGCTCCAGGCGTTGTTAGGCTTGCCCGTGCCGCAGTGGTGCCACCATCGGTTGATCTGCGATGAGGCCGGCCAACGCTTAGCCAAGCGTGACCACGCTCGCAGCCTGCGCAGCTTACGGGAGGAGGGCTGGAGCCCGCAGGCGTTCCCGCACACCGGGACGCTGACGCCCCCGCGATGAAGTTACCTCGCCAGTGCTGCGCCCATCAGCTCATACATGCGCTGGACCATTTCCCGTGGGTCTTCCATGAGCCCAGCGGAAATCAGCGCATTGTCCACCAACTGCCGAGCCACTTTCTCCGCCGTGTCTGGCTGCGCGGTCATGGCGCTGGAAAGCTGGTGGATTAAGGCGTGGCGCGGGTTGATTTCCAGAATGATCTTGGCCGGTGGGGCTTCCTGATTCATCGCCCGCATCATGGAGCGGAGTTGCGCACTAGCCGCATCCTCCGGCGTGAGGGCTGCCGCCGGGCTGCCCACCAGCCGCTTGCTCGCGCGCACCGTTTCCACCTGCGCCCCGCCGATCCCTTGCAGCCAGCGACACAGCTTTTCCACCGTCGCATCATCTAGCGCCTGGGCATCAGAGGACAGATCTTCCAGCTCCACCGTGGCCCGGTCCACCGCCACGAGCTTCTTGCCGCTGAACTCCCGGATGGCCTCACAGACGTATTCATCAATGGGCTCGTAGAGGTAGATCACCTCCAGCCCGCGCGCCTGGAAGCCTTCCAGATACGGTCCGCTCTCCACGGCTTCACGGCTGGGGGCGATCTGATAGTAAATCTCCTCCTGCGCTTCTTTCGCCCGCGTGAGGTAGTCCGCAAAGCTGGTCAGCTTCCCCTTCTCCGTCATCGACGACTCAAAACGCAGCAGCTTGCCTAACGCCTCGCGATGCGTGTAATCCGTGGCGATGCCTTCTTTAATGAATCGAGAAAACTGCACATAGAATTCATGATATTTATCCGCATTCTCCAAGGCGCTGGCATCGAGGAATTTCAGGAACCGTTTGGTAATGACCTCATTCAGTTTCCGAATCAAGGCGCTGTCTTGCATGGTTTCCCGACTGATGTTGAGCGGGAGATCATCACTATCAATCACCCCTTTGAGGAAGCGCAGCCAGTCTGGCAGCAGCCCCTTGGGATGCGGGTCGATCATGATCCGGCGGCAATACAGTGCTACGCCCGCATCCATCTGACCCATGCCCCATTTCTCCTGGTTATCCTGCGGCACGAAGACTAATGAATTAATAGATATGGGGGAATCCGCATTGAAATGAAACGTGTAGCGCGGGGCATCATAAGCGTGGCCCACGAACTGGTAAAAGGCATTATATTGCTCGTCGGTGACCTCGCTCTTGGACTTCAGCCAGAGGGCTTCCACAGTGTTCACGCGCTCCGCATTTAAAAAGATAGGAAAGGAAACAAAGTTAGAATAACGCTCCACGATGCGCTTGATCGTATCCGCCTCGGCAAAAGTTTCCTGGTCCTCCTTTAGCTCAATGACGATCTTGCAGCCGCGCGCTTGGCCAGGAGCTTCCTCGATTTCATAACCGCTCACGCCATCGCTGCTCCAGCAGAGATGCTCTGCATCCGGCTGCCAAGAGTGGGTGTAAACTTTAACTTGCTGCGCCACCATGAAGACGCTGTAGAAGCCCACTCCAAAGCGGCCAATCACATTGCCCGCCGCCGCTTGATCCTTGGCTACCGATTGGAGGAATGCCCGCGATCCACTGTGGGCGATGGTCCCGAGATTCGTGATCAGTTCCTCCCGCGTCATACCCAGGCCAGTGTCCGTAATCGTAATCGTGCGGGCCTCCGCATCGGTGGTAAGGGTGATTTCCCGCCCGATCTCCGCATTGAAAATCCCGTCCGTGTGCGTGAGTTGTAAATGGCGCAGCTTCTCTAACGAGTCGGAGGCATTGGAGACTAACTCCCGGATGAAGATGTCTTTATCAGTGTAGAGCGAGTTGATAACAATATCCAGAAGTTGGCGGACTTCGGCTTGAAAGGTGTGGGTGGTAGCAGATGACATGGGGGATTCAGAAGGATGATTTTGTAAAAGGGGCGCTACCGATAAGCATCCCTGCCGCCGCGTCAAGCGGCCCGGCTGCGCTTGGCACAGGTGAATTTATGAGCCGTTTCTTAGTGCCTGCTAGGCAGCCCTTGATCTGCCCAGCGGATATTCTGCGTGGGGTGGGCTGCGGAAGCTCGTTCCATAAGTATGGCCCCAGTGCTAGCCGGGGCCAGAAACATTCACTGGTGTAGTGAACCAGTTGAATAAGTGAGTAAGTAAATCCCCAGCGGGGGAAGGAGTAGTTTCCCTTCCCCGTGTGGACTCAAAAGAAGTAGTGCCCGAAGGACTTAGGCTGGTGGTTGGTTGTGGGTGATTTGGTGGATCACTTTGAGGCGGCTTTGTCGCTTAATCGCTGGGACCGAATTGGTTGGGAGTCCGTAGCCTCACGAACTAATTCGGTGGCCGCCGCCGCCCCCGGCTCTTTTTCTCTCGCCCGGTTGCTGGCCAATTCG
Organism: Verrucomicrobiales bacterium; assembly: GCA_043757865.1. GTDB lineage: Bacteria > Verrucomicrobiota > Verrucomicrobiia > Verrucomicrobiales > V1-33 > JAGNEJ01. Next base: position 3,424 of record JAYVOP010000335.1, read on the forward strand.
TTCCTTGCGGCCAGGTAGTCTCGCAGGTTGCGTTCCACTTTGGTGGCTAGGCTCATGGGGTCGTTCGTGGCTAGTAGGGGTGCCAATCGGGCTTTGCGTTTGGCGCTGGGGCCTTCGTGCTCCAGGAGGCGCTGGCATGGGGGTTGGGGCTGTTTTTCATGCGCTTTGATGAGTCTGCTTCC
>JAYVOP010000336.1:0-13519 GCA_043757865.1 Verrucomicrobiales bacterium
GGCAGATCTGCAAATTTTACTGGCTTATCGTCTTCTTCCGCACGGGCGAAGCCGGGCAGCGCCAGCGCAGTAAGAAGGAGGAGGAGTGAGGATGGTTTCATAAGATAATGTTATTTTTTGATTTAAGGTTGTGCGTAGGAAATCATTTCCCCGCACGCCCAGACCTTACCACCCCCACATGATGAGAAGATGATGTGGCGAAAGAAACTTTCTGCCGCCCATTCCCCCACCCCCGGACTGCCGCCCCTCCTCCTGCCGAGGACCCTAAGCTCCCGTTTGCGCTCCCCAGCCGTGTGATCCCTAACGGGGGACTTGGAGGACGCGGCTGAGTTCCTTTAAATAGGCGTAGCTGTAGATGCCGGTCTTATGGCCGTCTGAGAAGGTGAAGGCGAGGGCGTAGCCGCCGACTTGCTGCCAGCCGTCCACGCGGACGCCGGGGAAATGTTTCCGCTGGTCTCCGCCATAGGTGGTGCCCAGCAGGTCTTGCTCTCCCATGTTCTCCGCACTGGGGGACCAGGCGCGGAGGCGTTCCATGGGGAAATAATCCTCCGTGGAATCAGACCATTTGATGGCGATCTCCTGGCCGATGGCTTGGATGTCCGTGGGGTGGAGCGGCGGCATGGCGCTAGCGTTTCTTCCGCAGGAAGGTGGGGACATCTAGATCTAGGCCTTCTTCCAGCGTGGGATCGATCTTTTCAAAGCGTCCCCGATTCGCCCCGCCGAGGCGTTCGTCGAAGGTCTGCTGCTCCGCGCTGACCGCAGCGGGTCCGGCCCCGCGGCTAGGAGCGGGACGCACGGGAGCAAAGGGGCTGGAGGGGTTAGCTGCGGGGCGGTGCTCTGGCGCTGGCTTGGGACGGGCCGGGGTGGAGCTGGTGGACTTGCTGAGCACATCCCGGATGGCGAATTTCTTGGCTGGAGGTGGCGAGTAGGCGGGCTCGTCGTCGTCTTCCTCTTCCTCTTCTGACACGGGAGCAGGCGGCGGGACGATCTGCGGACGGCGGGCGCTGGGCGGAGGTGGAACCACCATGGTTTCTTCATCACATTCTTTTTCCTCTTCTTCGTCTTCGGATTCCTCTTCTTCTTCCTCGGGCTCCTCTGCCACCGGGGCGGGGGCGGGCTTCGCACGGCCCACCACGGGCTCTATGCGCAGGGGCGCGGGCTTGAGTTCCTCGACAATTTCATCCTCTTCTTCTTCTTCTTCTTCTTCCTCATCATCATCTGGATCTTTATCATCGTCATCATCTTCGATTAAGGCCACGGCGTGGGGGGCGGGCAAGACTACGGGAACCACGGGTGTGAGCTGCGGAGCTTCCACCACGGGAGCCGGAGGGGCGATTTCCGCCGCCACGGGTGGGACGAAAGGCGCGGTCGCGAGGTCCACGGGCGGAGTCAGCGGAGTGACCACGGGGCGTTCTAGGGGTTTGACGACGGTGTCTGCTAACGTGCGGGCAGGGAGCAGGGTCACGCCCCCATCCCGGGAAAGGGAGGTGAGGAGGGTGACGGTTAAATGCTCTCCCAAGGCAGGGTCCACGGCTGCGCCAAAGAGCAGGTGCGCGTCCTCGCCCACGTGCTTTTGCAGCTCGCCCATGAGCGCTTGGATTTCAAAAAGGCTCATGCTGGGCCCGCCGCACACATGCACCAACACGTTGCTGGCCCTGGCGAGGAGTTGGCCACGATCTAACAGCGGGCTCTTCAAGGCATTGCCTAGGGCATCCAGCGCGCGCTTGTCGCCTTTGGCGGAGCCGAAGCCGAATAAGCAGCGGCTGTCCGTGTTCCGCAGGGCGGTGATGAGATCGTCCATATTGATCCGGATCAAGCCACGTTGCGTCACTAGGCTAGTCACCGCACGCACGCTTTGGCCGATCACGCGGTCAGCTAGTTGGAAGGCTTCTTGGATGCCTTTCTTGGGTACCACGAGCTCGCCCATGCGGTCATTTTCAAAGGTCACTAACGCGTTAGCATGGTGTCGCAGATCATCCAGCGCGAGGGTGGCTTGCTTCTGCCGGCGTTTCCCCTCAAAGCTAAAGGGCAGGGTGGCAAAGATGACCACAAACGCCCCAGATTCCTTAGCCAAGCGCGCCACATACGGAGCCGCGCCCGAGCCCGTGCCCCCGCCCAGGCCCGTGCAGATGAAGATCATGCTCCGGCCCTCAAAAAGATCCCGAATCTCCACTTCCGAGGCCTGCGCAGCCTCCAAGCCTAACTCAGGATCGCCCCCCGCGCCCAGGCCTTGGGTGAGCTTCTGCCCTAACTGCACCTTGCGGCTGGCCATGGAGTTATTAAGCACCCGGACATCGGACGCCATGCAGATGAGTTCCGCAGTGGGCATGCCTTCCAGCGCGATGCGGTCGAGCACATTCGACCCGGAGCCGCCGATCCCCACAACGGTAACGGAAAATGGATCCGCTGGCTTCGGGGTGTTGATTCCTTCAAGTTTAAATTCAATCATAGGAGCTGAGTGGTTAATCGTGGGATAGTGTAAGTGTGAGAGTTAGGAAAAGAGACTGGCAAAGATTCGGCTGGCCCCAAAGAGGGTGCCGAAGCGGTTCTTGATGCGGCTAAAGGTGCTCATATTCGCGCGCTCGGCCTCCAGCTTCTGCGCATAGCGGATGAGTCCCACGGGCGTGGCAAACTGGGGGCTCTCAAAGTTAGCGGTCAGGCCGCTCATGGGCATGAAACTGCTGCGGCGGACGGGCACGCCAAAGACGCTCTCCGCTAGTTCATCAATGCCATGCAGCAGGCTCGTGCCACCGCAGAGGTAAATGCCGCCCGCACAGCGATCCAGCGCTCCGCCAGGGGCGATGCGCTTTTTCACGAGTTCAAAGGTTTCTTCCAAGCGGCTGCGAATCACGCCATTGAGCAGGCCTTGGTCCACGGACTTGGCGTTGAAGGTGGCATCCCCTTCGAGCTGAATCCATTCCTCTTTATCCTCCGGTAAAAGGGTGCAACTCCCGTGCTCGATCTTCAGCCGCTCTGCGCGACTCTGCGGCACTTTGAGCACGATAGAAATGTCGTTCGCAATGTGGTCCCCGCCCACGCCGATGCTGCCGCTGTGCAACACCGCGCCATCTTCATAGAGCACGTAATCCGTGGTGCCACCGCCAATGTCTAAGAGCAGCGCGCCCTGGTCCTTCACCTCCCGGCTCAACATCACCATGCCTGCCGCCACCGGCCCGAAGACCACGTCTTCCACTTCCAACGGGAACTCCCGCAGGCAGCGGATGGTGTTCTGCACGCGATTCCGAATGCCGTAAATGATGTGATAGTCTGCCTCTAATTTTTTGCCCAACATGCCCACGGGATTGAGCACTTTGGCCTGCCCATCCACAAAGTAATGGCGGATGATCCGGTGGATGAAAATGTGGTCTTGAGGGATGGCCACATCGCTGGCGAGTTCTTTCACTTCATCCATATCCTCTTCCGTGATCTCGCTTTGATCATCAGGAATGCGCAGCGTGCCCCGGCTATTCCGGCTCTCAATATGCGGTCCGGTGATGGCGAGATAGACTTTCTTAATCATCACATCACTGCGGTCCTCCGCCCGCACCAAGGCGTCTTGGAGGCAGGTTTGCGCAGTTTCAAAGTCGATGATCTCGCCCTTGCGTACGCCACGCGAGGGCGCTTGGCCAACGCCCAGGATTTTGATGGAGCCGTCTGGACGCACGTCGCCCACGACGACGCAGATCTTGTGCGTGCCGATCTCAAGGCCCACATGGATATTTGGTTTAGACATAGACTGGGTGGTTTTTGGGAAAGGTTAGTTGCCGCGCACGATGGCGCGGATGTCAGCCGACTCACGTGCCTGCGCAGCCGTAAGTTTGGGCTTGGGGGCGGCCTCCGTGGAGTCAGTGGCGGCGGTGGATTTGGGCTTGGCCGGAGGCGCAAAGGTGACGGGCACGTTTTGCTCTGCCAGGAGTTGGGCCGTGGCCACGGCCTTGCCGTGTTCCTTGGACCATTGGTAAATTTTCTCTAGCCGGGTGATCTGCTCGGCGGTCTTTTGCTGGCCGATGATGACGGTGGCTCCATCAGAGAGGGTGACGGTCTGGGCGTAATCATTTTCGAGCAAGATTTCCTGGATCCGCGTCGGCTGGCACCACGTGCGGCTATTAAATTCCCCCAGGAGGCTCAGCGCCTGCAAGGCCCGGCGGTCGGTGAGGGCTTGGCCGACTTCTAGCCAAGCGAGATTGGGGATATTAATGACGGGCAGGTGATTATAAGGCGTGAGCAGGCTGCGGCATTCAAAGACGGTGCCTTGGTCATCCAGCAACTTTCCATTTACGGAGTCACGGGGCAGTAAGCCGCGCTGCGCACAGGCGAGCCAAGCGACGGGCTGGCGTTCGGTCACGTCGATGTCGATGCGGTTAGGGAAAATGCGCTGAACCACGGCCTTCTGCACTTGCGGTAGGGCCTTAATGGCCGCGTGGAGGCTGGAAAGATCTACTTTCATGACGTTGAGGTCTGCGCGCAGGCCAGTGACTTCAGTGATGAGATCTTTCGTTAAGCCGCCGTGCTCTGCCTTCACATTACTATGGAAAGCGTATTCCCCCACGGCAAAGTTTGGGCTCAGAGTAATCGTTTCATGCCAGATGCGCTGGGCAAAAGTCAGCAGCGCAATGACTGCCGTGCTGATGAGTAAGCATTTCCCTACCATCCACGTATGCGCCCACCGCCGCCGCCGCAGTTCCTTCTGGGAATAAGGCACGGAGCGCACAATATCGTCCTGCCGGGGATCGCTCGGTTCGGACCGGAAGCGGAAACGGTAGTTAGCATTGGAGGCGGGGCGAGGGCTAAACATAGGGGAACAGGCTTAGCGGTTGAGAGCGAGGGAGAGTTGGATGATGCGGGCGCAGAGGTCGGGATAGCCGATGCCCACGGCTTGCGCGGCTTTGGGCAGCAGACTGCTAGAGGTCATGCCAGGGATGGTATTTACCTCTAGCACGTAGGCGTTTTCGTCCGCGTCTAGCAAGACATCCACGCGGCTATAGACTTCTACACCCAGCGCCCGGTGGGCAGCTAGGGCGGCAGATTGGACGCGGACGGTGGTGGCTGGGGATAGGTCCGCAGGGCAGAAATAGTCCGAGCCGCCCTGGCTGTTATTCATCCAAGGATATTTGTTAGAAATATCGTAGAACCCGCTGCGGGGCTGAATATGAATGATGGGCAGGGCCTCATTTCCCAGGATGCCGACGGTGAGTTCTTTACCAATGATGAGTTCTTCCACCAGCGCCTCATGGTCGTATTGCGCGCAGTCGGCTAGGGCGGCGGCTAGTTCGCTAGCATCGTGGACCAAATGCACGCCCACACTAGAGCCTTGGCGCGGCGGCTTCACACATACGGGCAACGGCAGCGTGACGGCCTCTGGGCCAGCGGGTAATTTTACAATTTGATATTTGGGCGTGGGCACGCCGCATTCGACGAAGCGCACTTTGCTGGGCAATTTATCGAACGCCAACTCGCTACTAGCAACTCCGGCACCTGTGTAAGGCACGCCCTTGGCTTCCAGCAGGCGTTGCAGTTGGCCATCCTCACCAAACGTGCCGTGGATCACATTCATCACCACGTCTGTCTCCGCTGGGATCTCAAAATCCGGCCCCGTCACATCCACGTCCGTAACGTCCGCGCCTAGTGAACGCAGGGCTTCGCTGACTCCTTGGCCAGAGGCCAGCGAGATTAAGCGTTCCGAGCCAGGGCCGCCCATCAGCACCGTGATTTTTTTATGGTTTAGCATTTTCTAGTTTGTCTAAAAGTTCTGGCGGTAAAACAAGAACGGACGAATCTCTAGAATAACCCGATAATTAAGGAAGGTAAACTATTTTTCTCTACGTTTTTGAAAAATTTTCACTGTCCGGCTAAACGACGAGAGGAGCGGAAATATTGCAAATTCTCCTGACAAACTGCGTGAGTTTTTCAGAAATGGGGTGCCCCCGCCAAGCTCACCACTCATGAGCGTGACTCGCAGTGAAACATCCTAACAGTAGAATGGCACTGGACGCCAGCAGGATACTTCCCTACGATGACGGCCAATTTATGAAACTCTCCCGCCCCCTCATTCTGCTGGCCCTGCTTGGGTTGGCCCTTATCTTCTGGCCTCGGCATCCGGCCGCTACTGCTATTTCCCCGGCTCCGGCTCCCGCAGAGGAAGTAGCGTGTGACCACTGTGGGCCGGCCCCGGCGGTGCTAACAGGTGGAATTTCCCCTGTGGAGGTGCCTGCGCTCACGTCGCTTTCCCGTCCGTTGGACCGCTGGGCGGCCGTGCCCACGGAGCCAGCGTTTGCGGAGTTCAAGGCGTGGACGGAACGCTGGCTGGCGGCCTCCTCGGCTGATCCTGTGCTGTTAGCGGAGGGCGTTTCCCTGGCCACCACGCGGCGGCAGCAGTTGGCGGATCTGATCCAAGGCCGGGCGGAACGGGCGCTGGAATTGACGGTTCCTCGTACCGTGGCCAAGCGTCTCCCTAGCGAAGTTCAAAATTTGCTAGAGCAGCCGATCAACACGCGAGGCCAACTGGAAGTGGTGGCCGCCATGCCGCTGCCAGGGCGGGAGGACGTGCTGCCGAGTATGGCGCGGCGTGTCACCATTGGGGATCAGCGTTACCACACGTTCGTCTATGGCGAGGGCACGGGCTTCCTCACCAAATCCAATGTGGCTCTCAACGGCATCGCGCTCCCAGCTAGTGCGGGAACGAATCCGCCTAACGACGCCCTGCTGAAAGCGGAAAATATCCTGGCCCTGGCCGCCAGCCCAGCGCGCAGGCTGGATGCAGCGGAAGTGACGGACGCCATTGCCGCCCAGCCGCAGCCGCCCGTGTGCCCCACTTCTGGCTTGGACATTACGGTAAACCATGAGCCGGATGGCTTGGAGATTGCTGGAGAAGTGAAGCTCTACTGCGGCCCGCGCCACGTCATGGCGGCAGCGGCTAGCCTTGCGGGGGCGGAAAATTTATCCACGCCCACCGCCGCCGCAGGCGGTGATCCGGCGGGCCCGGTGGTGCCTAGCTTCGGAGTCATCACGAACACCTACACCCAAGGCTACAAGCGCTTGCTGATCCTCCGCGTAGATTTCCCCGACTTCCCAGGTGAGGTGGAAACGATCACGGGGGCGGAGGCCACCACCTTGCTGGGAGATTTGCGCACTTACCTGCATCAGATGTCTTATGGCACTCATGAGCTGGCTCCGGTCGGCCCCACCGGCTCTTACTACACGCCCGTGCTGCGCATGAGCAACAACGCCACCTACTACGATAACTCCGGCCTGGATCGACTTTACAGCGAAGCCAAGACCAAGGCCACGGCGGCGGGTTTTGATCTGAGTAAATTTGATTGGTTTGGCGTCTTCACCCACGATCATCCTGCCGCTGGCTACGCGGGCCTAGCGTATGTGGGTGGGGTGGGCTTCCACATGGCCAGCGGCTATTTCTCGAAGCATGTTACCTCGCATGAATTTGGGCATAACTTAGGTCTCCCCCACGCGCACCGTTGGGATACGACCAATGGCTCCGTCATCGGCCTAGGCAGCCTCGTGGAATATGGGAATCCTTATGACCCCATTGGCGCGACGTATGATAGCGTGCCGGGGGAAAAACACTACGTAGGCGGTTATAAGAAGTACCTCAGTTGGATCCCGGATGCGGACAGTCCGCTCATCACCACCAGTGGGCTCTATCGCCTCAGCACCACGGACGAACCGCACGCCACCGGGCGGCGACTACTACGCCTAGCCAAGGACTCGAAGAACTACTGGATCGAATTCCGCACGGGCTTTACCGATGTGTTATTAAACAAAGCCGTCTTCCTGCAATGGGGCAATACGGATGGCCGGGAAAATAGCATTCTGGATGCCCGTCCCGGCACGGGCGGCACCGCCATCGTGCTGGGACGGACGTTCTCTGACCCCACGGCCAATGGCAATGCGGGTGTGCATCTCACCCCCGTGCGGCTGGGCGGCACGTTTCCGGAGAGCATGGATGTCTTTGTGCAAGTGGGGACGGCGGCGGGGAATTTACCGCCGACCGTCGTCATCGTCCCTAGCACGACTGCCGTGGCCGTGCAGCCTGCCGCTGCACCTTTTCCTTCTCCGATCACCTTTACCGTGACCTCCAGCGATCCGAACAATGACGCCCTCGCCTATTTCTGGGACTTCGGAGATGGCAACAGTAGCTCCGATAATCTGCCCACGCAGACGCATACCTACAGCGCCACCGGAGAATATATGGCGCAAGTGACGGTGAGCGATATGAAAGGTGGCATTGCTAGTGATAGCGTGCTGATCCGCGTGGAAGACCCCGCAGTGTTCCGCATCAGTGGCCGCATGGTCTTCTCGGCCACAGCTCCACTAACGCACGCGCCGCTGGGCGGCATCCGCGTCACGGCTACGAACGGCACCGAAAGCCACTTCGTCCACACGGACTCAGATGGCACCTACTTGATCCCCGGCCTAGCGGCTAAGACGTGGACGCTGACGGCCTTCGATGACGTGGGCGAGCGCTACTCTTTCGGCACCCCGTTCTTTACGAATCCTGTCACGGTCGGACCTAGTTTCATAGGTGCAGACTTCATCGCCTCCATTGGCCCGAGCGAGTCGCTGACGGCATTAGTGGCGAAATTATCCACTTGGAAATGGTTCTCCACCGGAGCCGCTCCGGCCCCGGACTGGCAAGCCGCCGCCTTTGATGACAGCACCTGGAGCAGCGGTCCGGGTGTGTTAGGCTATGGCAATGAAACGGGCCAAGCCACCACGCTCCCCTACGGCACAGATGCGGCCAATAAATGGACGAGCTACTATTTCCGCAAGACGTTTACCGTGGCGGATAAGACGCTCTTTACGGGCGGCATCCGCCTCCACACGCTGCGGGATGACGGCGTAATCGTCTATTTAAATGGCGTGGAAATCTTCCGGGATAACATGCCCACCGGGGCCGTCGTCTATAGCACGCTGGCCTCTACTAGCACAGAACCGGGCGCTTATCTGGATCAACTCCTGCCGCTGGATAACCTCCTCAACGGCAGTAACATCCTCTCTGCCGAAATCCACCAAGGCAGCGCGGGCAGCAGTGACGTGGCCTTCGATTGTGCGTTAGATGGCATCGCTGCGCTAGGTGGAGCGGGGTCTGTGTTAGTGGCGCTCACCTCCCCAGAGGCGAACCAAACATTCACCACCGCCACCGCTTCCATTCCCCTCACGGCCAGTGCGCAGGTGAAATCCGGCAGCGTGACTAAGGTGGCTTTCTATGCCGACAACGTGCTGTTAGGCGAGGACACCGTTGCGCCTTATACTTGGACGTGGGCGGGCTACAGCCTCGGCTCGCATGCGCTGAAAGTCACTGCCACCTTCGCTGACGCCACCACCCAGACCTCCACCAACGTGGTCGTCAACGTCACCGCTCCGCCCACCAACATCCTCAACGGCACGGACACTTGGAAATATTTATCTAGCCCCACTGCTGCGCCTAGCAACTGGGCCACGCCTTCCTTCACTGATACCGCGTGGCCCACCGCCTCTGGGCAGATTGGCGCGGGCGATACAGAAACTACGGGGACCGCGGGCACGATTAACATCGGCCCTGCCAACGCGCGCTACCCCACGATCTATTTCCGCAAAAACTTCAACTTTGTGGACCCTGAATCCCTCACGAGTTTGCTGGCCAGCGTGGTGCGGGATGATGGGATCGTGGTCTATTTAAATGGCGTGGAAATCTACCGGGATAACATGCCTGCGGGCCCCATCGCTTACGCCACCCTAGCCGCAGCCTCCGGTGCCAATACCACGGAGAATACGCGGCATTATTTCACCATCGACAAAAGCAAACTGCTGCCCGGCAACAACATCCTAGCCGCCGAAGTCCACCAAAGTGGCCTCACCAGCAGTGACCTCCGTTTCCAATTTTGGCTGGACGCTACAAGCACCTCCGCCGCTGCGCGCAGCCTCGTGCTAGCAGGCTCCGCCAATGTGACCGCACCCACGGGGGCCACCTACACCACGAAGGTGGTGGCGGGCGGCACGCTCGGGATTACAGCAGTAGATTTCTTTGTGGATGGCGTGAAAATCAGCACGGACACCAGCTATCCTTTCACCTTCAGCACCGCTGCGGCTAGCATCGGCCCGCACTCTGTGAATGCCGTGGCCACGGACACGTCGGGCGGCACGATTACCAGCAACATGCTCAGCCTCACGGTGAATCCACCGTATCGTCCCACCACATTAGTGAGTTTTGGGGATACGTGGCGCTACCTGGATACGGGCGTGGACCCAGGGGCCACCTGGACAGCAGCTAGCTTTAGCGACAGCGCTTGGTTCAGCGGCCTCAGTCGCCTGGGGTATGGTGGCGATGGTGAAGTCACCGTGGTGAATTATGGCAATGAAGTAGGCGCGAAATTTATCACCACCTGGTTCCGCAAAGCCTTTACCGTGGCTGATCCGGCGGCCTTCAGCTCGTTGCTCCTGCGACTCGTGCGGGATGATGGTGCAGTCGTGTATCTAAATGGCACGGAGATCGCTCGCAGTAATTTACCCGCCGGCACCATCACCCCCACCACGCTGGCCCTCACGACCGTCAACCCGCCGGAGGAAACGACCCCCTTTGAATTCTCGCTGCCCTTCGGCCATCTCCTCGCTGGCACCAACGTGCTAGCCGTGGAAGTCCACCAAGCCGCTGCTAGCAGCAGTGACCTGGGCATGAACTGCGAACTGGTAGGCCAAGCCACCGGCACCCCGTTCTTCTACCTCAGTAATCCCTCCGTGAACCAAACCATGAGTGCCGCAGTGGATGTACCGCTGAGCGTTTACCTAGCCGCTAGCCAAGGCGTGCCTAGCAAAGTGGAATACTTTGCGAGCACCGCCAAACTGGGCGAGAGCAGCGTGGCGCCCTTTACCCTAACGTGGACCACTCCACTGCTTGGCAGCTATGCGCTGAGTGCCAAGGCCACCTTCCCGAACGGCGGCACGAGCACCACCGCCCCCGTCACCATCAAGATCGATCCGGCCCGCACCACCACCACCTTCGTGAGCACCGGAGCCACGTGGAAATACCTGGACACTGGCGTGGCTCCGTTGGCCACCTGGAATGCCAAGGGCTTCGATGACAGCCTGTGGAAATCTGGGGCCGCCCGCCTGGGCTTTGGTGCAGATGGAGAACTGACTGCGGTGGCCTCCAGCTTCCTCGGCTACTATTTCCGCACCACCTTCAACGTGGCCGCTAACTCTAGCACCGCCGCCGTGCGCCTGCGTTACCAGCGGGATGACGGAGTGGCCTTCTACCTGGACGGAGTGGAAATCGGGCGGGATAATTTACCTGCAGGAGCACTCACCATCACCAGCACTGCCGTCACGTCCATTGCCGCTCCCGACGAAACTGCTTGGCATGAAATGACCCTGGCCCCTGCCGTCCTCGCCCTGCTCACGCCCGGTAGCCACGTGTTAGCGGCGGAAGTCCACCAGTCCAGCCTCACCAGTTCAGACTTAGGCCTGGATGTGGAAATGGTGGGCTCTGGTGCAGATGCCAGCGTCATTGCTAACACCCCGCCAACGAGCCAGCCGAACCTCAACTTCGATGCCCTGGGCGTGCCCGCTGGGCAGTATCGCCTCAGCCTACCAGACGCCACCGAAGGCCGCCTTTACCTCATCCAATGCAGCACTGACCTCGCTAGCTGGATCCCCTACAGCTACGAATTCGTTCGCAACGGCAGCGTGCTCGTGCCCATCACCCCCGCTGGTGCCCCCAAGCGCTTCTACCGCGCCCAATGGGTCAGCGCGTTGCCGTAATCCCTCGTAGCCGCCGACTTTGGAGGCCCAGTTGACGCCCGGGAGCGTCCGCTCCATGCATGGCTAGCACCTTTCACCTACCTCATATTTCCTATGTCCTATCTTGATTCCCTCTTCTCACTCACTGGTCAAACCGCCGTCATCATCGGCGGCACAGGCGAACTTTGCGGAGCCATGGCGGAGGGGCTAGCCAGTGCGGGGGCCACCGTGGTGCTGGCAGGACGCAGCCAGGAAAAGGCCACCGCGCGGCTGGAGAGGATCCAGGCCGCAGGCGGACAAGGCTACTTTGTGGAAGTGGAAGCCAGTGAAAAGGAGAGCCTGGAAAACCTGCTCGCCACGGTGCGCGCGCAGTCTGGTGGATGCCAAATTTTGATCAATGGAGCGGGCACGAATTCTGCCACGCCGTTCACGGAGATTTCTGAGGAAGAGTTGGATCGGATCATGAACATCAACATCAAATCCGTCTTCCTGGGCAGCCAAGTCTTCGGCCAATATTTCCTGGAGGCCAAGAATCCTGCCTCCATCATCAACCTGGGCAGCATGTCGGGCATGGTGCCGTTGAGCCGCGTCTTCACCTATTCCATGACCAAGGCCGCCGTGCATAACCTCAGCAAGAACCTCGCCCGCGAGTGGGCTCCACACGGCATCCGCGTGAACACGTTAGTGCCCGGCTTCTTTCCCGCAGAACAGAACCGCAAGATCCTCGCCCCAGAGCGTGTGGAAAAGATCCTCGCGCGCACGCCCATGGGCCGCTTTGGCGAGGCCAGCGAACTCATCGGGGCCACGCTGCTCCTCGCTAGCAATAACGCCGGCAAGTTCATCACTGGTCTGGAAATGATCGTGGATGGCGGCTTCGCGTGTATGTCCATTTAGCTGCGCGAACGGTGCGCGGCTTGGTAAGCCGCTGTGCTGGTGGCGGTGCGGCTGCGAATTTCTGCGCATCCATTGGAGCGCTATGCCAAGGCGCGCACCACGGTCAACTGCGGCGGACTGACAGTCCGCGCTCCGCTTACTTCTTCTTCGGCACGGGGGTACCGGTGCCCTTGTTGGTCGTCGTCGGGGTGGGCTTGCTCGTAGGTTTCGTCGTTGGCTCAGGCGGCGGCGGCGCGGCGGTGGCTGTGCCGTCGGCTGCGCTGCCGTCGATCGGCGTCAGCTTGGGGGTTTGTTCATTCAAACCCACTTGCCAATTCTCACCCACTTTCACCATCGAGAGCACTTCCAAGCTCTCCACGTTGACACGATCATTGGCGTGCTTCGTGCGAACGAGGATGTGGCAGAGTTTCTCATTTTCTAGGGCGAGGCTGAGGATGCGTAGCTTCATGCTATCCCGCACTTTCTTGAGCACAGCGGGCTCCACGGGGGCGCGTTCTTTGAGTAGGCGATGATAGGCGATATAGAAATCTACCCCGCTGAGTTTCTCGATGTCCTCCAGTTGCTTCACTTTAAATTTCTCTACCACCATGCGTTCCTCGTCTAGGGAGGCGGTGCTTTTCACACGCTTCACATAATCATCCCGCAGGTCTTCCAGAGATTTGGTTTCTACCAGCTTCGCACTGCCGGTCCAGTTCTGCTCTAGCATACATTTGAGATACTCTTTGACGACCTTCACGGCGGGATGGTTCTCCACTTCGGCAGAGACTTCTTGAGCAGGCGTAGGGGCGGCCCAGAGCAGGGCGGTGGCGAGGAGGCAACGGAGGTATTTCATAAATAGGGGGTGGTTAGGCGAGGAGGAGTTTTTCTAAGGCGCGTCCGTAGTTTACGTAGC
>JAYVOP010000337.1:0-43746 GCA_043757865.1 Verrucomicrobiales bacterium
TTTTTTGACCAGCCCAACTACTCCGCTAGGGAAAGCACCATCGTTTCGGGTTCCGTAAAAATAGACCCGATTCCTCCGGGCGGGCTCTACAGCCAGGGCACCCGGATTGACATTCGCAGTTTGGCAGGCGACTACGCGGGCTTTATCACGCCAACGCCCTCAGCAAAACTTGATTTCAACGGCGTCTTTCTTGCCGCTAGTTCCCGCCACGCTCCGAATACAGGTATTGCCGGGGCTAAAGGGAGCGCGAGTTTTACCGATGTTTTACGCCCCACGGAGATCACGCAGACCATCGCGAGGTTCACCGTGGGCGCACTTCCGCCGGGCCAATACACGATGGAACTCAGCCCGTGGAATGACCTAGGTCCGACCGAGAATATCTTTGTGAGCGGGGACTGCCGGAGTCTCGACAGTCTGCTGACGTTTCGCCCTTCATTCATCACTGTAGAATCGGCAGACCCGCTGGCTTCACTTGCGATCTGTATCGTTTCCGAGCCCAGTGTCGACGTGCCCTCCGCTCACATCCAGCAAGTCATCCGGGTCACCAATGTCGGTTCGGCTGCAGCTGACAGCTTCCGCGTCTTTGTGCAATCACTACCCGCTGATGTCACCCTCTCGAATCGTTCCGGCATCATTGATGGAGTGCCCTATATTGACATGCTGCAGCCGCTCGCTGCGGGAGCCAGCGTCAATCTCACGCTCGAATATCTTCGCGAGAACGGTCAGCTCAATTTCACTCCCACGTTCCGAATTCCGACCATTCAAACGCCCCAAAACCCTAATCCAGAAGGCGTCAGCAATCTTAATCTTAGAGTGGTGCAAGTGACCAGCAACGGTGCCCTGTTGGAGTTCGCCTCCCGGACCGGGACCTCATACTCCGTCGAATACACCGACGACTTTACCGCTTGGAAGGGTTCGCAGCCGCTCATCCAGGGAACCGGTGCGAAAATCCAGTTCTTGGACAATGGCTTCCCAAAAACCGCGGCCTTCCCTGGCAGGAAGAGATTTTATCGCATCACGACACTCCTCTGCCCACTCTGAATTCAAATGAAAAACCAATTTCCAAATTCGTTAATGTGCCCGGCACTCTGTTGGCTGCTCTGTCTCTTCGGAATAGTCGGTGTGCCCGCCAACCAGGCTCAGAATCTCCTGGTCAACGGGAGTTTTGAGGCCCCGGGTCATTCGGCGTTCGTCATCATCGGTGCTGGGGAGACCACCCTTTCGCCATGGGTCGTCGGCTTGTCGTCGGTGGACCTCTTGGATATCCACAACCCATGGAATTCCGATCCGGCTTATGACGGCACGCAGTATATTGATCTCGATGGCACGCCCGGGCCGGGACAACTTACCCAATCGTTCAGCACTAAGCCGGGATGGCTATATGATGTCACCTTTGCCTATGCAAACAACTACTTCAACGTGCCCTCTACTTCCGCCACGGTCCGAGTTTTTGACAATCTGGGCAACCGCCTCTTCCGCAGTTTCACTCACAGCACTTCAGGCCGTGGAAATCTGGATTGGACTGTGTTCAGCGCACAATTCCTCGCCACGCAGAGCACGACGAGCCTGGAGATCACCTCATTGAGTCCAGCAGGGAGTTACGTCGGCATTTTACTGGATGGCATCAAAGTCGAAGTGGGAACTCCGCCGGCTCCCAAAGTGCTTTCGTCCTACATCAACCAAGGCACAGCCCAGCGCTCCATGATTCAAGGCATCGGCCTGACATTTGATCGCGATGTTAGCGCCAACCTGGAGGCGGGCTTTTTAAAAGTCCGCAACATCGGCACTGGAGCCACGTTCGACCTGTCCACGGCAACGCTGGTTTTCGATCCACGCAATTTCTCTGCGACATGGATGCTCGACCGCAACGTCGCTGCGCTGCTGCCAGATGGAAACTACATTGCATGGTTGGAGGTGGACCGCCTGTTGCCTAGCGAACAAACTGCCCGTTTTGGCATTCTTGCTCTGCCGCTTGACGATTACACTTTTGGGTTCCACCAACTGGCGGGCGACAGCGATGGAGACCGTGACGTTGACTTCCTTGATGCTGCTCGTCTCCGCAAGTCATGGCAGGGGTCGCTGGGACAGGACCGCTATCAGTCTTGGTTCGATTTCAATCTCAACGGCACCGTGGCCGAATCTGACCGCGCGAAAATCGAACCCAACTTTTTCACCGTGCTTGCTGAGGCACCTGCGCTACACGCTAGTCTGCGCAACGACACAGGCGATTCTCAAACCGACAATCTCACCGACAACTACGATGTGGTCGTCGGAATCGTCGGGGGTTCCACCTGCGCGACGTTGGAAGCTCGAATTGATAGTGGTGCCTTTCAAAACGTCACCTCCGCCGTTGTCTTACCCAATACAGCCATTTTCTCCAAGGCGCTCATGGACACCATGGCAGGAGGGCCGCTCACTATCGCCCCTCATCGTTTGGAAGTTCGGGCGAAAGCCACTGGCGGGGTTATCGTTGCCACCGATGTGTTGGATTTTACCTATCTCGGCGTGCTGAATGTCCCGCCTTACTTCACCACTACTCCGCTGGCGGGACACAGTTTGGGCGGAGTTGAGTTACATCCTTATGTCTATGATTCCGAGGCAATCGACCCCGAAGGCACCACTGTAGCCTATCAGCTAGCGGTAAGCGCGAACGGAGCCGCTGTGCCCAACGGGGCTAGCATTGATCCAAGCACCGGCAACCTCTCGTGGTTGCCATCAGCGGCAGGCCGTTATGAATTTACCATCGAGGCCCGCGACCTCGCAGGGGCCACCGCGCGGCAAAATTTCTTCGTGCAGGTTTATCCGAATGATCTCCCGCCCACGGTGCGCATGCTCCTTTCGGATGCCAATCCACCCATCAACGTGCCCGTGTCGATCCAGGTTATCGCAAACGACGACATCGGCATCTCTGCGCTCCAACTTTTCATGGATGGCACTGCCGTCACCCTCAGTTCGCAGGGCTTCTACACGACCTTATTCGCCACCACAGGCATCCACCAACTCCGTGCCGTCGCCACTGACACCTTCGCTCACACCACCGAGGCATTTTCCCAATTCGCAGTCCGCGACCCATCTGCCCCAGACGCTCCTGGAAATGGCACTCTCACCGGCCCTGGAAGTGAAACAGGCTCCGGGATCGGCCCCGCACCGATTGTATCCATCACCGCTCCGGCCAATACCAACGATGATCTTTCTAAATTTTTCGGCACCGTGGACGCAAATGGCGGCACGCTGAACAATTGGACGCTTGGCTACGCGCCACAGACCAGTGTGAACCTGAATAACCTCGCTGACCCCGCAGTCGCCTGGACGCAGTTCGCCATCGGCACCACAGCGCAGAATCTCGCCCTGCTGGGCACGCTCAATCTCGCCACCTTACCAAACGCCACGTTAGTTTTCCGCCTTTTGGCCTACAACACCAATGGCAAAGGAGCTATTACTAGCGTCATTTTCAATCCCGTGGATACCGCGATTCCTGTGGTGGTGATCGACTCGCCACAGCCAGAAACTTCCGTCTCTTACCTCACCCAAATCCGCGGCACCGTGCTGCCAAATGGCGGCACCCTCCGCAATTGGGCGCTCGACTATGCTCCGGCCGATCAAGTGAATCTCCTCAACCTCAGCGACGGCACTGCTTGGAAACCCCTCGCCACTGGCACCACTGCGCAGAACAACGCCGTGCTCACAACTTTTGACTCCACCGTTCTTCGCAACGACACTTATGTTATCCGCCTGCTCGCTTACAATACGAACGGGCGCGGCTATGCGATCCCAACCGTCGTCAACGTGATTGGGGACGCTAAACTCGGCAATTTCCGCCTCGATTTTGTGGACCTCACCATTCCCCTGAACGGAATCCCCATCCAGATTCGTCGAACCTATGACACCCTAACCTCCTCGCGCTCCCGGGATTTCGGCTACGGCTGGACACTCGACATCAGCGATGCAGACCTTCACGAAACGGTGCCAGATACCGGCAGCGGCTTCAGCGCGACTCCATTTAAGGTCGGCACCCGTGTCTTCATTACCACGCCCGAGGGCAGACGCGTGGGTTTCACGCTCCAGGTTCGCAATCCCCTAAGCAGCTTCTTCTTCACTAGCTGGGAACCGTATTTTCAAGCCGATCCGGGAGTTTATGAGACCCTCTCCCTGCCAGACCCGAGCCTTCGCCTTAGCATCGCTGCCAATGGCAGCCTCGTCTTTCCGCTCTTCGGCTTTGCGTGGAATCCCGATGACTACCTCCTGACGACCAAAGACGGTATCACCTATCACTACCTCCAGCAGTCTGGCCTGCAGGACATCACCGACTTGCACGGAAACACGGTCATCTTTTCCCCAAACAGCATCACCCACAGCAGCGGAGAATCCATTCAAATCCTGCGCGATGCCCTGGGCCGCATCACCCGCATCACCGGCCCAGACGGTAACCCCATCAGCTATGCTTACAACGCTGCTGGCGATCTCACCAGCGTCACGGATCGCGCTAATCTCCAGACTACATTCACCTATTTTCCATCGCCTGCCCACTATTTGCAGGACATCGTTGACCCGTTGGGTCGTCGTGCCCAGCGCACGGAATATGGCCCCGATGGACGCCTTGTCGCCATCACCGACTCCCTGAACCATCGCGTCGAGCAAGCGTTCGACCCTGCCAATTTCACCGGCACCGTCACCGACACCCTCGGCAACGTCACAACGCTCGTTTACAATGCGCGGGGAAATCTGCTTGAGGAACGCAAACCCGAAGGAGGCATCACTCGCTGGGAATTCAACGACGCCGCCAACCCTGACAAAGCGACCGCCAAAGTGGATCCGTTGGGCCACCGCATCACCAGCACTTACGACGGGCACGGTAACAATCTCACTGAGACCGACGCGCTCGGAAACGTTGCCGTCTTCACCTACAACGCGTTCAATAAACTCACTTCGCTGGTGCGGAAAGACAACACCGGCATCGTGCTCACCACTGAGTCCTCGATCTACGATGCCGACGATGCCGCTGGTAAAATTGCCACCCTGACTGACCTGGCTGGGCATACCCGCAGTTTCCAATCCGACTCCAGCGGCAAGTTGATCGGCTGGACGGACTTCACTGGCAATCACACGACCTTCGATCACACGAACGGCTGTGGCTGCGGAGCGCCCGGCACGATCATTCATGCGGACGGAACGACCAGCACCTTTGAATACAACAGGTCCGGCCAAGTGACCAAGGCGACCGACGAAACGGGTGCCGTCACCCGACACACCTACGACGCTAACGGACGCGAAATCGGCACCACCGACCCCGACGGCCACACGACCCTGTTTACCTATGATGCGGCTGGAAATCAAACGACACGGACCGACCGACTCGGACGTATCACCAAGTTTGAATACGACGCACGAAACCGGGTGGTCAAAGAAATCAAAATCCTCACGGACGACGGCAACAACACCAACGACGTCGTTACTTCCTACGAATATGATGGCGACGGACATCTCACCGCGCTGGTGGACCCCTTGGGAAACCGCACTCAATTTGCCTATGACCGCGACGGACGCTTAAAGACCCGCACCGATGCCGCCGGGGCCGTCGCCACGGTCCGCTACGACCTTGCAGGCAATACCCAGGAACTCATCGACCGCAACGGGCGCAAACGGTCCTTCCTTTACGATGCCCGCAATCTTCCTACTGCCGAACGCTGGCACGACCCGGCGGACGCCATTATCCGCACCATCTCAGTGACTCAAGACGCGCTCCGGCGGCGCGTTTCCATCTCCGACCCCGACAGCACCTACACGTATCAATATGATGCCGCTAGCCGAGTCGCGCAGGTTTCCAATGCTGGCTCACCAGTCGTCCCTAACGTCATCCTGGACTATACTTATGACAATGACGGACGACTGCAATCCGTCACCGACAACGCAGGAGTTTCCGTCCAGACCACCTTTGATAGCCGGGGCCGCAGCAACACGTTTGCATGGTCAGGCGGCGGTATCGCCTCCGCCAGCGTGGACTTCGACCGCAATGGCCGCGGGCAGACGACCAGCATCAAACGCTTCAACGACGGCATCCTCACCAATCTCGTCAGCCGCACCACCATTGATCAAATCGCCTCGCAAGGCTGGACCAAACAAATTCAGCATCGAGACGCCGCCGGGGCCCCCTATACTGCCGGGACTAACTTCACCTACGGCTATGATGCCGAAGGCCAGATCACCGCGCAGACCAGCCTAGGAAACTCCACTGCCTACACCTACGACCCCACCGGCCAGCTTCTCACAGCAGACCACACCGCCGCCGCCTACCCGGACGAAACCTACACCTACGACAAAGCCGGAAACCGCACCAGTTCCCACCTTCATGCCGCCTACACCACGGGCCCCGCGAACAGGCTTCAGAGCGACGGCTTTTTCAACTACACCTACGATGCCGAGGGCGATCTCACTACGAGGACGGAAATCGCCAGCGGCAAGGTCACCACCCTCACTTACGACCATCGAGGCCGCGTCACCTCCATCATCGAGCGCATGACTGCGGCAGGCAGCATCCTGACCCAACAGCAATTCACCTATGACGTCATGAACCGCCGTATCACGCGCAACGTGAACGGCACCATCACCCACACTGCCTACCATCAAGAAAACGCCTGGGCCGAATACGACCTCACTGGCACCGTCACCATCCGCTATCTCTTCGCGGACCGGATTGATGGCAACCTCGCCAAATGGACCGCGACCAACGGAACCGAATGGTATCTCACTGATAAACTCGGTTCCATCCGTGGCCTCGCTGCCGCCAGCGGAGGACTCTCCACCAGCACCGGCTACGACTCGTTTGGAAACAATCTCACCGGAGGTGCCATCTTCGACACGGAGCGCTACGGGTTCACCGGACGCGAAGCTGTGACCACTGGCCTGGCGTCCTACCGCTCACGCATTTACAATTCCCAAGCAGGAAGGTTTATCGGAGAGGACCGCCTCGGCTTCGGAGGCGGTGACCCGAACCTCTACCGCTACGTTTTCAACACCCCCACTTCACTTGTGGATCCAAGGGGTGGCAATGCTCTCGGGGAATACGGAGCAGTTCTAAATGTGGTCGCCAACGGACCAGCGGGCTATGCCATCGGGAAATTCATCGGCGCGCTCTCTGGCTTTGGAGCCACCAACCTACTGTATCTCTCGGCTACCCTTGAAGCCGTAAATACAATTAATACAGGTTTAGATGGTTTGAGTACCGAACAAAGTTTGCAGTCAGCAGTTACCACACTTTACCAAAAGTTACTGGTAGATTTTGAACTGGCGATTGATACCCCAGGAAGATACGGCATCCTCTGTGACGTGACCTCTTTGGCAGGCTTGGAGAATCCCTGTGGCATCGGGAGCGGTTTCAACCCCGGGTTCAAGCAAGGACAGGACTACGCACAGCAGCGCCTTAAGGATCTCGGATTGATTCCGTGAATGTTTTTCACTCGCGACTTTAACTCTGCCCTCGTGCGGAGATCTCGGCCCTGAGGGCTAACTTGGTTCAGTAATTTCATGGGCTCCTCGCACAATCGAGTGGGGATTTCATCAGCTAAATGAAGCACCCGAGTAGCCTGAAGCATGACTCAGAAAAACCTTGAAGCTATGTTAGGCTTAATGAAACCTTGGCAGATGATCTCCTTTGAAATTGACCACACCGCCAAGCAAGGGTTCCCTCGGCGTGACTTTTTGATGCGACCCGTTGGGGCGATCCGGCCACGGGGTTACCGCTACAAATTCATAGCTGGGAAGGGCGCAATTGGCGGCATCTGGATTTCTGGCCCTACGACACCGTGCTCACCGCAGCAGCCACGACGGCCCCTGCCAACTCCTGCACAATCTATTGGCACAGCGCTCAGCAGTATCATGGATCCATGGATCGCTCCGTCCGCTCGAGGCCTTGTCCACATGGCGGAACTGGGAACGGCGGTGGACAATGTCTTTGTCCCGCAGCTCCTTTTCTCTGAGCCGGGCTTGGTGCTGCATGAGTATCACGGCCAATGGTGCGTGGTGGGGGCGTTAGGAAAGCGTGGTGCGAGCGTTGCCAACGCGCTGCGTGGGATGAGGGGGAGGAATCAGCGGAGCACGTCGCAGCGCAATTCTACCTTGACCCAGGGCCGCACCGCTGGCTAGCCTCTGAACGCAGTTCACTTCCGAAACACTATGCCAATGCTCTCACCCGCATTCCCCCTGAATCAGATGGTTGAGATCGCCCGCTTTCATGATGGGGCCATGCTCGAAGAATACTCTGCGGTTCTGACCAGTCAGGGGATCGACTACCGCATTGGGTCCACGGCTCCAGTCTTCAACCTCATGACTATAGGCAGCGCGGGACGACGAATGAAGCCATCTTATTAGTGCGGAAAACGGATCTGGCGCGGGCTCAAGTGGTCTTGCTAGCGGATGCTCGCGCCACCGTGACTGCCCACCCGCCTGAGGGGGATGCTTACCGGAAGGAGGGTAGGCGATGGCTCAGGCTGGCCGTGACTGCCCACCCGCCTGAGGGGGATGCTTACCTGCGCACGTTAGGTGTGCGGGGTTATGAACAACTGTTGCGAGCCCCCGAAGGCTGGAATTTCCATGATTTGGCAGCGGCAGAATACCTACTGCGAGAGCAAAAGAGAGATGTGCCTGATGTCCAGTTTGCAGCCGTGGAAATGCCCATTCCTAACCGACCTGCGGTGCGCGCGAATTGGAAGATGATCGTGCTCGCTGTGGCATTCACAGGTGGGATCTACGGGCTCATCATTGGCTTATCGCTGGTCTTCTCTCGACAAGATGGCAACGGCACGCCCTATCACTACGATGAGTTTTCGCGGAATCTTGGGGTGTTGATCTTTACCCTTACGATGTTGGCCTGGGGCGTCGCCATTTCGCTCATGGCAGCTAGTATCATCAACCCAACGGCCCGCCCACCGCAGCCGAACTATCACTACCATCGGAAATGATCTGGGCACCTTGGCCCAGCCTCACGTAGTTACCGATCCCCGCGGAAACCGCCAAGCGGTGGTGTGTCAGGCGAAGATGTTCAGCCAAGTGCTGGACCCGGATTTCAACTACGTGAGCTATCAATGGAAATGGAAACGTAATGGCACCGCCGTGCGGACCATCACCCATGGCGGGCTGATGGATGTGCTCGCCAGTGGCATCGGGGCCGTGGGAGATGTGCAGCCGTAGGAGGGGGCATTAAAGGCCAGGAACGATGTAATCTGGCGCTTAGCCGCTAGGCGGGAAGGGTGTGGCGGGACTCGGGCGCTGCCCTTGAGAAAAAAGACTCCCATCCCCCTTTTTGGAGGCGTCGGAAATCTCATTCTACCGCTTGGGCATTGGCATTTTTGTGATACTGCCGAGCCACGTCGAACGGAGTCTGTTGCTTGGAATTGAGTAATTTCACATCAGCCCCAAGCGCTCGTAAGCTCTTGATGATCTCAGGATTGGCGACGCGTGCCGCAGCATGAAGGGGTGTCGTGCCATTTACTGTGGGTGCGTTCACGGAAGCTCCGTGCGCCACTAACGCTGCCATGATTTGGATTTGCCGTTTGGGATGACGATCACCATGTAGATCAGAATTGATGCCGATCACGATGTGGAGGGGAGTTGCCTGATCTTTAGTTCTCGCGTTTGCATCTGCTCCGTTCTTGAGGAGCAAATTGACTAACTCGGGATCCGCTCGCTCAGCCGCCAAATGCAGCGGAGTTTTACCTTCTAAGTTCACGGCATTCACGTTAGCTCCAAATTTAAGCAAAAGCTCGGTTAATCGGAATGCCTCAGGCGTGCCTGGGCACTGACTTAGCGGCGTATCCCCTGCGGTATTGTATAATTCGACGAGCCGAGGGGTTTCTGTCAAGAGTCGGCGCGCTAACGGGAGATCACTGTGGTTAATGGCATCCCACAAGTCTTCGGGCACGAGAGAAAAAGTGGTTTCTGGCGGGTCGATCCGAGTATTTACGACGTTAGGGCTATCGGACCCAATTCTTCCTGCTTCCTTATCCCACCATTGTTCCAGATCCTTAAAACCTTGTTCATACATGCGCACATTTACGCTGGGGCCGTAACTGCTGTGAACGGCCAACCTACCGACCGTTTGAGAAAATACAGAGCCAAGCACAGAACCATAAGTAGAGCGCTCGGGGAAATGAACTCGTCCATGATTATCAGTTAATAATTCCTCCCGGCTCTCCGTAGTTATCCCATAGAATTGCCATTGCTGCTTAATCGGAATGTTGGCCTGCACATGCCCCTGTCCATCGATCACCCGAATATCCCAAGGTGGGCAAATCAGGAGTTTTTTGATAGGAAGAATCGACAAGATAAAGCCGAAGAATCCCAGCCCCCAAAGATAGATAGTGCGATCTCGAATTTTCATCTCACTGACTAGGCTGCCGTGGACATGATGTCAGGCGAAATCTACAGTTCGGAACGGCCCAGCGGGCCGCTCTACTCTCGGTGGCACGCGTGCTCCAGCTTACTCCAGCGCCATTTTGGCGGTGGTGATTTCTAGCAACTCGTTGGTGATGCTGGCTTGGCGGAGTTTGTTATATTCCAGGCTCAGATCCTTGAGCATTTGCTTGGCGTTGTCCGTGGCGTTTTTCATGGCCACCATGCGGCTGGAGTGCTCGCTAGCGCGGGACTCCAGCATCATTTGGAAGAGGGTGTTGTTGACGTATTGCGGCAGGATCGCTTTGAAGACCGCTGCGGGCGTAGGCTCGAAGCTATATTGCGGGCTGAGCGCAGTGGCTTCCAGCACCGACTTGTCTTGGTAGCTGCGTTTCCCGCCTAACGTCACGGGATTGATCGGCAGCAGCGTCTCCAGCGCGGGCTGGACGTTGACGGTGTTGATGAAATTACTGAAGGCCACTTTCACGCTGCGGTATTCCCCAGAGAGGAATTTTTCCTGGATGAAATTTCCGATCGTGCGCACTTCGGGGAATTTGGCAGGGTCTTTGACGCTGAATTCAGCCGTGAGGTTCTTCTTGAGGCGGCTCAGTTGTTGGGAGCCTTTGCGGCCTAGGGAAATGAAGTCCACGTCTGCTCCAGGGCATTCTTGGTACACTTTCCGCAGCAAGTTCGTATTCAGCGCGCCACATAGGCCTTTGTCCGTAGTGATGACCACGATCAGATCCTTGCTCCCCGCACCAGCGGCAAAGAAGGCGTGGGCGGTGTCCTCGATCTTCTCTTTTAAGCTCACCAGCACCTGATTCATCATCTCCGCGTAGGCGCGTCCCGCCACGGCTTGGTCTTGCGCCTTCTTCATCTTAGCCGCCGCCACGAGCTGCATGGCTTTGGTGATTTGAGAAGTGTTCTTAACGGATTTGATGCGGCGGCGGATATCGCGTGTGGAGGCCATGGGGAGGAGTGTAAGTGGCTAGTGACTAGTGGCTAGGATAGCAACCAACTTTATTTCCAAGTGGCTTTGAAGTCTTCAATGCCTTGCTTCAGGTCGGCCTCGGCTTTATCAATGGCCTTGTCATTGCGGATCTGATCCAGGACGGATTCTTTGCGGGATTGGAAGAATTCTTCGAGCTTGCCTTGGCACTCGCGAATGCGATCCACGGGCACGTCATCGAAGTAACCTTTCTGCATGGCGTAAAGGTTGACGACTTCGATCTCCAAACTCTTGGGCAGATATTGTTGTTGTTTAAAAAGTTCCACGATGCGGGCACCACGATCTAGCTTAGCCTTGGTGGCTGCATCCAGATCAGATCCGAACTGCGCGAAGGCGGCTAGTTCACGGAACTGGGCGAGGTCCAGCTTGGTAGTGCCCGCCACTTTCTTAATAGCCTTGGTCTGTGCTGCGGAACCCACGCGGCTCACGGAGAGACCCACGGAGATGGCAGGGCGGATGCCTTGATAGAACAAATCCGTTTCCAGATAGATTTGGCCATCGGTTATGGAAATAACATTTGTCGGAATGTAAGCGGACACGTCACCTGCTTGAGTTTCGATGACGGGTAATGCGGTTAGGGAGCCGCCGCCGTAGGTCTCGGAGACCCGTGCGGAACGCTCTAGCAAGCGGCTGTGGAGATAGAACACATCGCCAGGATAGGCCTCACGACCAGAGGGACGCTTGAGCACTAACGACACTTGGCGGTAGGCCACAGCGTGCTTAGAAAGGTCATCGAAGACGATCAGCGCGTCCATGCCATTGTCCATGAAGTATTCCCCAATGGAGCAGCCAGTGTAAGGCGCGAGGTATTGATTGGTGGCGGTATCAGAGGCGGAGGCGGAAATCACGCAGGTGTATTCCATGGCCCCGGCTTCTTCTAACGTGGCGACAACGCGGGCGACGTTTGACTGCTTCTGACCGATGGCCACATAGATGCAATAGAGCGGACGGTGGTCCTTGAGCTTTCCTTGCTCGGCCATTTTGTTTTGCTTGGCCTGGGAAATGATGGTGTCCACGGCAATGGTGGTCTTACCCGTGGAGCGGTCACCAATGATGAGTTCGCGTTGGCCACGGCCAATTGGGATCATGGCGTCGATGGCCATGATGCCCGTCTGCACAGGCTGGGAGACGCCTTTCCGGGTAATGATGCCGGGGGCGATCTTTTCCACGGGATACTGTAAATCAGACTTGATGGCACCTTTGCCGTCAATGGCTTCACCCAGCGCATTGACCACGCGGCCTAACATGCATTTACCCACGGGCACGGAGAGGAGACGACCCGTAGTCTTCACTTCATCACCAGATTTGACGTTCACGCCGTCACCCAGCAACACGCAGCCAACTTCGGTTTCTTCGAGGTTCAGCGCTAGGCCATAGAGGCCGTTGCCGAAGTCAATCATTTCATTGAGCATCGCGTCGGACAGGCCTTCCACCTTGGCTACGCCGTCTCCGACCTCACGGACGATACCGACGTTAGTCTTCTGGACGGAGGTTTTCAGTCCGGCAATTTGGGATTCAAGTTCTTGGAGAATAGAGCTCATGCGCTGGGAGTTACGGGGTTACAGTTTTCAGGAGAGAAAGACGCTGACCTGCTAGGCTATTCCAAGCTGGCGGGCCGATCCATGACCCTAATTTCACATCGTGGAAATTGGGAAGGGCCGAAGTAGCGAGCCGGGCCTTAGTTCGCAAGCTCTATTTGTGAAATTTTTCACAAGCGGTGATTAGGAAGAGGCTTAACTGGGCAGCATACGCAGCCCCTGCCAGCCATTCCAAGCCATGTAGGCCGCTAGCAGCGTCAGCAGGACACAGGAAATATACGGAGCCTTGCGCATGACCTCGCCAAAGCCCGAAAAGCGCTGCTCCGCATGCTGCACGCTCCAGGCCGCTGCGGCTCCCACCGTGACCATCGTGAGAGCCAGCCCGAAGCTAAATGCGCCCACGATAGCAAAGCCTAGCGCGGCCCGCTTCAGTTGCAGACATACGAGCAAAATCGTAAACGCCGCCGGGCAGGGCATGAGCCCGCCAGTGATGCCAAACATCACGATCTGCGGGGTGGTGACGGTCCGATTCCCGAAACGCTTGGCGATGTCCTCTGCATGAGCCCGCTCATGGGCATCTTGATAGACATCGCCCTCCGCGCGCACCTCCTCAGCCATCGGTGCCTGCGCCTCACCAAACGCAGGAGCGGTAAATTTTAAACGATAGGTATGGGCATGATCCTCGTGTCCTAACGTGACAGTGGCGAGGAACTCGTGCGGCTCAGGCAGCACTGCGGTGGCCTCCCAATAGCCTGGACCGGGCTCGAATTGGAACCGATGCGTGCTGCCATCTAATCGAGCCGTTTCCATGGTGAGATGCGTCTGCTTAGGCAGCGGCACCGGATCTCCATTGGCTTGGCAGGAATAGATGCGGAAGCGTGGCGGCAGTCCGATGGCAAAAATCGCAATTTCTAACCAGCCGTGCCCCGTGTCTAGCATCATACCGCCGTGCGGTCCTTGGCCGCGCTTGCCAGCCATGGCCAATAGCCGGGTGGAATCCAGCAAGCCAGCAGGCAAGGCTACCGCGTGCTGGTGTGGGCTGGCGGGGGCTGGGCTGGGAGGGCTGTGATCGGGACCATGGGCGGCGGCCTCGGCTACTTCACGTCGCGTGCGGAAGAACATCCACGCTGCCAAGGCCAGAATCAGCACCGCCGAGCCTAACTGTAAATACGGCTCCACGCGTTCCACATCAAACTCATTTCCATAATGCAACGCCCCCGCCGCCAGCACCCAGATGATGAGCGAATGGGAAAGAGCCGCAGACACCCCTAACAACACTGCCTGGGCCATCGTTCCCCGGATGGCAATGATGAAGGCCGCCATCATCGTCTTGGAATGCCCAGGCTCCAGCCCATGCAGTGCCCCCAGTAAAATCGCCACAGGCACATAGAGCCACGCGTGGCCACTATTGAGGTATTCGGTGAAATGTTGCATAAAGAAAACGCGGAACGGCGGGGGGAGTGGTATGGTTAGAGTCCAGTCCAGCATTTCACCGCATCAGCGCAGGGCAAGTGACAAGTGCCGCCCTTCCCGTTGCCAGATAATGTCCGCAACGCCCACTTGCGAGCCGACCCCGCCTCGGCCTATAGACTGGCCCGCTCCCGCCATGCCCACGCCTAACTTGAATTTAGATTCCCTTCGCATTGACCGCTCCGCTCTTCCGCCGCCCAGGGCGCGGTTGGGCTGGGCTCGCGTGGTCATAATCGTAGCCGTTGCAGCCGCGCTCACTTGGTGGTGGCAGCATCGCACGCCCACCTTGCATCTGGAAACAGCCATCGTGCGGGCCCAGACGGCAGGCCCCGCTACTCAGCAGACCTTGCTGAATGCCTCTGGCTACGTGGTCGCGCGGCGGGAGGCCACTGTTTCCTCAAAGGTCACGGGCAAGGTCAAGGAAGTGCTCATTGAAGAAGGTATGGCGGTGCCGGAGGGGCAGATCATCGCCAAACTGGACGACTCTAACGTCACCACTAGCCTCCGCCTAGCCGAAGCCCAACGCGAGGCTACGCGCCTCATGATTGCCGAGATCGAGCCCTCCTTACGCTACGCCCAGACGGAGTTTACGCGGCTTTCCTCCCTAGCCGCTAACCACAGCGTCAGCCAAACGGAGCTAGGGAAAATGGAGGCCGAGGCCAAGATGCTCCTGGCCAAGACCACTCGCTCCCAAGCGGAGCTAGCGGTGGCTGAGCGCCAAGTGGAGCAATGGCACCAGCAACTTGATGACACCCTCATCCGCGCGCCTTTTGCGGGCGTGGTGACCACCAAGAATTCCCAGCCCGGGGAAATGATCTCGCCCATGTCCGCAGGCGGTTTCACGCGCACGGGCATCTGCACGTTAGTGGACATGACCTCCTTGGAAATTGAGGTGGATGTAAACGAGAGCTACCTCCACCGCGTGCAAGCGGGGCAGCCCGTAGTAGCGACGCTGGACGCTTATCCTGACGAAAAATTTCCCGCCAAAGTTATCGCCATCATCCCCACCGCCGACCGCCAAAAAGCCACCGTCAAAGTGCGCGTCGGCTTTGCCAAACTGGATGTGAGAATGCTGCCACAAATGGGCGTCAAAGTGGCCTTCCAAAGTGCCGAAGCCCCCGCGACCACGACGCCCACCCGCAGTCTGGTGATTCCCGCCGCCGCCGTAACCACCGTGGATGGCCACGACCGCGCGTGGGTGCTATCCAATGGTAAAGTAGAACGCCGTGCCATCACCGTGGCCGCCCGGACCAAGGACGAAGCTAGCGTAGCCGCTGGCCTGACCGCCGGAGAAACGGTGGTGCTGCATCCCCCCGCAGACCTCGCGGAAGGCCAGCGTGTGAGTGCGCCCTAAAAGGAGCGCGGATTATGTATCCTGCTGCGTGCTTTGCCCGTGGCGAGTTGCGGCGGACTGCAAGTCCGCGCTCTAGGTTATCCGCCGATGACGACCATGCTCTTCATGGTGGGGGCGGCGGCTCCACCTGCGATTTCCTCTGTGATGGCAAATTTCCCAGCGGTCTTGATGGCTTGGGTCGGCTTGAAGATGAGGCGGCCTTTGCCCGCAGCGTCCACTTTGAAGATACCGGCACTGACAGGTGCGGGGATGTCAGGATCAATGATCCAGAGTTGGTAGTCTTTGCTCGGCTTGAGCGCGGGGAGATTTTCCACCACCAGTAAGCCGTCTTGCGTGTCTTGATTCCACAAGCTCACCGCCACAGCCTTGGGCACATCCTTCAGCAGCGATCCCAGCACTGCTAGGCGTGCTTTATCGAGTTGCTGAGCAGCCGTTAGGGATGTGAGCTTAGCTTGCAGCGCTAGGCAGTCTTGCTCGGTGCTGGTGAGCTGGGTGGTGGCCGTCGCTAACTCCTTTTGGAGGGCCTCTGCCTTGGTGTTAGCAGCGGTGCGCTCTTGTTGGAGTTGAGTTTGCTTTGCCTGCAGATCCTGCACGGCCTCGGTGCTTACCTGCATTTTCTGCTCCATGCTCATCAAGGATTGCTCTGATATAGCGAGCAATGATTGGTGTTCACGGCGTTCGTGGATAAATAAGCCTAACATGGCTAGAGCTGCGGCCCACGGCAGCACACGCCAAGATTTCACTGGAAAGGGAACTACCTTCCGCTGGGCGAGGCTGCGCTGGAGCCGCGCTAACAACTCCACAGGGGCCGTGATCTGAGGCGCAGACTCGGCTAGGGCTAAGGTGGCGTTATTTAAAGATGCCACCAGGGTCCGCAGCTCTGAGTCCTTGCTCAGCAGGGACTCGAAGGCTGTGGCTTCGTCCGCTGGCAGCAGGCCCAGGACGAAAAGGCAGGCGCGCTCCTCTGTGGGTTCGTCGATCATGCGAGGCCCTCCACGCAGTCACGCAGTTTGAGCAGGCCCCGACGGATGCGGGCTTTGATGGTGCCAAGGGGTTGGCGTAGTTGGTTAGAGATTTCCTGCTGGGTGTAGCCGCCGAAGTAGGCCAGTTTGAGTGGATCGCGCTGCTCATCCGTGAGCGTGCCCACGCAGTGATTCAGCAGTTCCACTTCATCCGAGTGGGGGCCGCTAAAGGCGGGGGCGGAGGGCTCATTTTCTTGCTCGGCTTTGATGACGTAACGCCGATGCGTGCTCTGCCGCCGCAGCCGATCAATGGCCGCATTCCGCGCCACCGTGAGCAGCCACGCTACGGGGCGGCCCAGGGCGGGGTTGTAAGCGATAGCATTAGAGTGCAATTTCATAAATACATCATGGAGGATGTCTTGGGCCTCGTGAGGTTCCGCTAACTTCTGCATGAGCACGGAATAGAGCAAGGTGGAGTGTCGCGCATACAGAGTGCCAATGGCTTCCGCGTGTTGCGTGGAGGCCAGATGCATGAGTGCGACGTCATCAATGTCTGGTGGCAGGGCCATAAGAAGAATGGGCGGAACGGTCTCAGAACCAGATCCACCACTTTAACGTAAAGACGGCTACGTTGGATGCAGCCAATGGTAATTTTTTACTAGAATGAGGATTTGATCCGTCTCGCACCCTGGCCACCAGTAAAGGGGCACGGGGAGGACTAAGGCGCGCGCTCCGGCTAGGGGCAGCTCCATTTCAGACGAAAGAAATAGCGTTGGTTAGGCAGCACGTCAGACTGCCACGTCTGCGTTAGGGTGGTGGCGGTAAAGGTGGTGAGGTTCGTCCAGCTCACGAGGTCAGCGGAGGTTTGGAGTTCGTAAAATTGGCTGGGCACGAGGCTGGCCATGCTAAAGGTCACGGTGCCATTAGCCGCTAGGCCGTTGCTTTTTAGAGAGGGGGCCGCAGTGGCGGCGGTCACGCGCCAAGCAAGGGCCGCAGTGGCACCGGCACTAGCATCTCCGGTGATGCGGAGGCGGTAGGTGCCGCAGGTGAGGGCGGGTTGCCATACATGCTCGAGATTATCCACCGGACTGTCACTGCTGTCCCACAGGGTGCCGGGGTTGGTGGTGCCTTTGTAGAGGGTTAATTTCAGATTCGGCAGGGCCACGGGCGTTAGAGCTCCCGTGATCACATTGCGCGTGATCTGGCGATTCCAGACGAGCACGGCGGAGAGGGATGCGCCTTGCAAGGTGGACGGCAGCGTGAGGAGGTAATCTGCCGTGCTGTTAGCGTTGAGCGTCACCAAATCCCAGCCCACTAAGGCCACTGGCGTGGTGGGGCTGGGGGCTTGCTCTCCGCCTGCGAGGATGTGGTAGCTATTAGCAATGTTGAGTTCCCCCGCTCCATAAATGGCGTCCAACGGATGCGTGGTGGTGCGACTCCAAGCGGTAAATTCTGCTTTGGTGGCTCCCGCTAACACGATGGCGCGCAGGATTTCATTCCGCTGCGCATTGGTTGTGGTGGCTGCAGAACGCAGCACGGCTACGCTGCCACTAACTAGGCCCGTGGCAAAGCTCGTGAAATCTAAGGGCACCACGATCTCCGGCTTCATGCGCCCTGGCAGATCATACGCCGCCGCGGTCATCCCCCGGCTATGACCGCCGCTGGTCAGTCCCACGGAGATGCTATTGACGCCCGTGGCCATCAACACTGGCACCGTGCTACCGCCATCATTGGCCATGCCCACACAGGCCACGTAGTTATTCGTATTGATGGAATAGTCTGACCGCCGCAGCATTTCAATGAGTGAGGCATCCGTGGTGTTATCTGGCGGGATGTAGATCCAGGAATGGTTCTGCACCTTGGCCGTCTCCGTAACGGGCGCATTAAGACTGCCGGTCCTTAAGAAACCATTACCTATCCAGTTATTCACCTCATAGCAATCAATGTTATTTACCCCCGTGGCCATGCCATAGCGGGGGCTGGATGGCGGTAATCCATAAATAGACTGCCCCACTTCTACTGCGTGAAATGAGGCCGTAGACGCACCTGATTTTATGATAAAAGATTTCCCCGTAAACGTCCCGCTGCCCGCAACCGTGCTGGAGCCTGTGACAGGCGCATACTGCCCGGCGGACAACAAAGCCTCCACCTGCGCCACCCGCACACCCACCCCAGTGGGCATGGCCGCCCCTAGTTCCGCCTGCAAGGCCGTGAAGCCAGACTCATCTGCCCAATCTGCTCGAGCGAGGGGCAGTAGTAAACTACCACTCAACAGACTAACTCCACAAAAGAAGGCGCGGAACATGATATTAATAGGGATGTCGAATCCGGGTGAATTGCCGTGTGCCCGCCGCCGCCGGATAGCGGAATTCCATGAGCCCGCTGCCCAGGTCAATGCGGGTGGTAGTTTGCGGTGTCCAGGTGCCCGTGAGGGTGCTATTCACCTCTCCAATATGCGTATTTAACAGGAAAAATGAGGTCGCTTTGACCCGCCATTCATTCCCCACTAACAGCACGCTTTCCAGCTTAGGATCTGGCACAGGAAAAACCCCTCCGTGTGGCCGCCCCTCGAACCAATTCGCCTTCCCGCTCGCTGCGGCATAGACTTCCTTAGGCACTTGATGATAGCTATTCCCCGTGATGGTAGGCAACGCTAAAAACGTGCCTCCGGCCCAGATGCCTTTACTAACCGCCACACTTTCCCGGCCATTGCCAGCTGAGCCCCACTGCACAAAGTCCTGCATGGCCGTGGTGCTTGAAAATGTTGAGGAGTTATACAGCCCCAGATCGCTGGCGGTGGTATTTACGGAAACAGTAAACAGTCGTGAGGCCCCAGCCGCAATGGTCCCCGTTAGCCCCAGATAGTTAAAGCGACGACAAAATTGCCATCCCGTCAGAGTAACGCTAGCCGTGCCGAAGTTCGTAATCTCTACGTTGTTGGTGGTGAGGCTGAGATTCACCTCCGTGATGCGCACCTGCGCCTGCGTGGTGGCGCAAGCAATGAGGAGTATCCCTAGCAAGGTGAGAACGAACTTATTTATGGTAGTTTTATGCATCCCACGTTTGTAGGGCAGGCTGGGCTGGCTTGTCACGGTATTTCTGATAAGGAATTCAATGGGGGAAAATTTAGTCATTTATAGGTTGACGCTTCATATCATTTTCAAGCAAAGTCGCAAGCTTTCCCATAATTGCCTGTTTTCTTTCTGTAACCTTCATCCTCAAAAATCATGAGCCCCTGCTTCTCTGTATTTCAACATCTGCGCCCACGATTGCTTCTCAGTAGCATCACGCTCTGTTTGGCGAGCAGCTTGTCTGCCCAGACGATTTCCAATCCGAGTTTTGAGGCGGACACCTTCGGGACTTTCCCCGGCTATGCGTCTGGCAATGGTGGGGCCATCACTGGCTGGACTTCCACCAACTACACCCGCGTGGGGCTCAATCCTGCGGGCGGCAGCCCATTCGCGGACAACGGCACCATCCCGAATGGCTCGAAGGTAGCCTTTCTGCAAAATGCCGCCGATGCCGATCTGATGACGACGATCACGGGCCTCACGGCTTCGACCATATATCGCGTGGACTTCCGCAGCAATGCGCGCGGCGGCAACACGCCGAATCTCAAGATCAGCATTAATGGCGCTGCCGTAAATGCCTCGTTGGATTTTGCTCCTCCCGTGGCGGATGTGGGTGGGAACTCCGTCAATTCCAGCAATCCCTATCACTACATCTCATTCACCTTTGCCGCCGCTGGGACAACGGCTGCATTGCGTTTACTAAATGACGCTGGTGGAGATAACACGGTCTGCGTGGATGACTTTTCCATCAGCCTCGCTACCGCCACGCCAGTGACGGGCATCGTGGGCACACGCTGGACGGGTGATGCGGATGCGGGGATAGATTCATCCTATCGTTATACCCACGCGCATACTTTTGGAGGTGGTGCGATCAATACCACCGTCAATGGCGTGCTCTTTACCCCTTCACCGGGTAGCAATGCAGGGAACGCAGGCTCTGACCACATGGTGGTTAGTGGGCTGGGAAATGCCTTTGGCGATCAAACGCGCACGCCCACGGGGGGTAGCAATAATCTGGGCAAGTCCTTCATCTACGGCGGCCCTACCATGGGCATTCAGATCAAAGGGTTGAAGCCAAACACAACTTATGTGGCCACGGTCTATGGTATCGGTTGGGAAAATGGCACCCGCAGTGCAGACTTCTCCGGCACCGCTGGTGGCGGTCCATCCAATGTGAATCTAGATTCCTATGGCGTCACGAACGGCATCACGGTGCGCTATCGTTATACCACGGACGGCTCTGGTTCCGCCATTACTCTAAATTATGCGCAAGCCGCAGGCGCTGGTTCTTTCCACACCGCTGGCTTTAGTAATCGGGAAGCCAGCCCCGGCACCACTGCTAACACCTGGAGCATTGCTCCTTGGAATAATGATGCCACCTCGGGGATTAACGACGGGGCCAGCTATCAATACACCCATGCCATCAATCTGAATTCCTCTGCCAATCCCGTCATTAACGGCGTGACCTTCACAGGTAAAACGGGCGGAAATCCCTCTGGGGCCAACTTTGCGCTAACGGGTTTCCCTCAGACGTTTGGCGGTGATACTAACAACGTCACGGATGCCCCCGGCAGCCGCTCCCTCGCCACGGATTTCCTATACAATGGCTTCCCGGGAGCCATCAACCTGAGCGGCCTCACCGCGGGCACGGAGTATCAACTCACACTCTTCACCGTCGGTTGGGAAGCGGCGGGCAGTGGCCGGGTGCATAACTTCATCGGTTATAATCAAACAGGGGCCGTTTACGATCAAGATGCCTACGGGGACAACAACGGAGCCCGCGTCAGCTACGTTTACACCGCCCCGGCCTCAGGCACCATCACGGTCACTACCAATCCCCTCAACGGTGGCTCCCTGCACCTCTACGGATTCGCTAACCGCAAGACTGCCCCTGAGACCGCGTTGGCCTTTACCTCACATCCGCAGCCCGTATATGTCACCGCCGTGGGAGCTACGGCTACTTTCTCTGCATCTGCGTCTGGATCCCTCCCACTCACCTATCAATGGCGGAAAAACGGCACTGCCATCCCTGGCCAATCCGGCACCACCAACCTGACCACCACCCTCACCATCACTGGCGTGACCGCCGCAGACGTAGCCGACTACAGCGTGGCCATCACTGGCAACGGCGGTCAAGGCACCATCATTAGCAATGCCGCACACCTCACCCTCATTACCGACCCCGTTCCCGGCCTCTTCAATACGGGCGTAAGTTCGAACTGTGCGCTGTTGCCAGATGGCGGTGCCGATCCGCACTACCTGTTGCTCGTCAATCCTGATGGCGATTCTCTCATCCCCGCCATCGTGGAAGACTCCAACGCATTCCCCATCGTCACTGGCCCGTGGATCGCTAACAGCGGCACCTCCAAATGGGTGGGCCCACGCTTCAATACCTTAGCCGCAGCCGGACAAGCCTTTGATGGTGGAGCGGGACCAGGCACTTATGTTTATCACACTACCTTCGATCTCACCGGCTTCACCCTCAGTTCCGTCCGCATCTCTGGTAAATGGACGAGCGATAACGGCGGCGTGGCCATCAAGGTCAATGATGTGGCCACGGGAATCGTGGGCGCGGGAAATTTCCCTTCCTTGGAAAATTTCATGCTCACCTCAGCCAATACCACCTTTGTGGCCGGCGTGAACACGATTGATTTTTATGTTAGTAATGCGGATGCCGACAGAGGTTACACTGGCCTGCGAGTGGAAGACTTGCAAGGCTTCGGCACCATCCCGGCGGCCACCGCACCTTATGTCGCGGTGCCTCCTACGGACACCACCGTCGCTCGTAATGCCAGCACCTGTCTCTCCGTTTCTGCTAGTGGCAGTGCCACCTTGACCTATCAATGGAGTATCAATGGCAGCCCCATCAGCGGTGCTACTAGCAGCACCCTAGCCATCACGGCAGATGCTTACAGCAAAGCAGGAAATTATACGGTCAGCGTCACCAATGGCACTAGCTCTGTAATCAGCGCCCCTGGCCTCCTCACTATCACGGATGCTAATCCTGTGGCGTTCACGGACGCTGCCACCACGCCGAAGAACACTGCCATCACCATTTCCAATCTTACCAGCAATGACACCGATGCCGAGGGCGATACCATCACCATCACTGGCGTCACGGCGGGTGTGGGCGGCACGGTTAGTCTGAGCGGCGGTGTGGCTACCTTCACTCCCACCACGGGCTTCAGTGGCGCGGCTTCCTTTACCTACGCCGTTAGCGATGGCTGGGGTGGCACTGCCACCGGCACAGTCAATGTCACCGTCTTAAACGATCTGCCTCCGACCTTTAGCGGCTACACCTTCGGCACTCCGAAGAACATTGCCGCCTCCGTGGGCGTGGCCAAGATCCTCGTCAATGCGGCTGATCCCGATGGCGGCACCCCAGTCGTTTCTGCCGCTGCCAGCACCAGCGCGCAAGGCGGCACCATCAGCCTCGCAGGCAGCAGCATCACCTACACCCCGCCGCTCAGCTTCACGGGTCTGGATACGTTCACTATCACCATTAGCGATGGCCAAGGCGCGAGCATCACGGGCACCATCACGGCCAATGTGTCCGCAGGTAGTGGAGCCAGCCAGAACCAAGCCCTCATGACCATCCAACCCGGTGGCAATGTAGCCGTGCTCTTCATGGGCATCCCAGGCCTCACCTATCAGATTCAACGCAGCACGGATCTTGTTACCTGGACGACCCTCAGCACTCAGGCTGCCGCAGCTGATGGAACCCTTCCTTACCTGGATACTGCACCTCCTGGCGGCAGCGCCTTTTACCGCACCAAAGCCCCCTAACCAGTCACCTGCTCTGACAATCTCGATTCCTTTCTCTCACTATGAAATCAGCCACACTGCTTGTCTGCCTGCTGACCGCCGGGTCTGCCACTGCCGCCACCATCATCACGGAGACGTTCTCCATGAGCACCTCTGCCACCATTCCCGATGCGGATCTCAGCGGCCTCTTGCAAACGATCACCCCCGCTACCACCATTGATAGCGTAAACATGATCACCCTCAACCTGAACACCACGGGTGGTTGGAATGGGGATCTCTACGCCTACCTCTGGCATAATGGTACCCTCAGCGTCCTCGTGAATCGCCCAGGCCGCACTACCTCCCTGCCAGACGGCTCCGCCACCGCAGGCATGAGCGTCACCCTAGCGGATAGTGCCGGCACGGATCTGCACGTTGCCAGTGGTTCGCTCAGCGGCACCTTCCAGCCAGATGGCCGGGACATCAGCCCGCTCAGCGCGCTGGACACCAGCCCGCGCACGGATGCGCTAGCTGACTTTATTTCCCAGCCTGCTGCTGGAAATTGGCGGCTCTTTATTGCCGATATCGCTTCGGGCAGCACGGCCACGCTTACCAGTTGGAGCATCAGCATCACTGGCCCCACGTCCGTGCCAGAGCCTAGTGCATCGCTGTTGGCGCTCGGCTTAGCGGTGCCTTTCCTGAAACGGCGGAGAGTGTAAACATGTCGCGATTAGTCCAACAGGGGCTAAGACTAACCCCCGAGGGCACTCTCATCTGGGATGGCGGACAGGATTTGCCAGAGGCGCTGCGTCGCCCCTTGGAAAAGGCCGCCAAGGCACGTCCAGTCGAGGCGCTGCTGACGCTCAATGGCAAGTTAGGGGAAACAGCGTTGCCGGAAATTTTACGTTTCTGGCGAGCACTAGCCAAACACTACCTCGTAACCCTGTGCCACATCCCTCGCCTGCGCGAGGACGGCTGGCAAGGGGGCCCTCCCTTGCCTAACGAGGCCATGATGGCCGCGATCCTCGCCAGCGCTCCGCCGCTCAATGGCATGGAATATCTCTGCCCCACGGCCATGACGCAGCTCTGGGAGGAGTTAAATGCCGCCATCCTCCGCCGCATTGCCGCCGCCGGAAACGACGTGGCCGCAGCCCTAGCCGAAATCCATCCCGTCTGGCGTTTGGTCGGGCGCGTGACCTTGCATCTCGCAGAAAATAAGCGCAGCCCAGAGTTCCCCTTCGCTTTCCTCGCCACCTACAGCCATCGCGTTAACGAAGCTGCCCAACTGCAATTTCTCCCGTTAGGGCAGGCGCTCAAAGACAGTGCCGCGCGCGACGATAAGCAGCAGTTGCTAACGCTACTGATGCCGCTCAAAGCCGGTGCTGCACAGAGCGCAGTGCTACGGGAACTCATCGAATCAAAGCAAATTTTCCAACCACTGGCCTGGACGCCTAACGAGGCTTTCTCCTTCCTCAAGGACATGCCCGTCTTAGAAGAAGCGGGCCTTATCGTGCGCGTGCCGGACTGGTGGCAAGGCCGCAAGGGCTCGCGCGCGACTGTGACCGTGACGTTAGACACGGGCACCAAAACCAGCGGCGTGGGAGCCAACGCACTGCTGGGATTCGATGTCCAAGTGGCGTTAGGGGATCAAGTCCTCACGCCCGCAGAACTGGAAATATTACTCAACTCCGAGACCCCGCTCGTCAGCCTCAAAGGCCAGTGGGTAGAGGTGGATCGCGCGAAACTAGCCGAAGCCCTAGCTCTCTGGCGTAAGGCTCAGGCCGCCAATGCCAACGGGATTCCCTTCCATCTCGGCATGAGACTGCTAGCGGGATTCCCGTTAGGAGGCGGCATCGCTGGGCTGGAGGATGGAGAGCTAGCGGAAGGCGGCTGGACGTCCATTGCGGCAGGCACGCGCTTGCAGACGCTGCTGGCCAAGCTGCGTGAGCCCTTGGAGCGAAAACAAAATTTCTCCGTGCCCGGCCTCACCGCCACCTTGCGCCATTACCAAACCACGGGGGCCGCATGGTTGCATTTCATGGGCCAGTTAGGCATGGGCGCGTGCTTGGCGGATGACATGGGTTTAGGAAAAACGCTTCAAGTCATCGCCCTGCTTTTGTTGCGGCGGTCGGAGATGGAGCCCAACGCACGACGCTCCAGTCTGCTCGTCGTCCCCGCCTCCTTGCTAGGAAATTGGCAACGTGAACTAGAAAAATTTGCCCCTGACTACCCCTACTTCATCGCCCACCGCAGCTCCGCATCGGCGGGAGAAATGGAAAAATTGAACGCCTGCACCCATCCGCGGCTGAGCCATGGAGCCGTGATCATCACCACTTACACCACATTAGGAAAACTCCTCGGCCTGCTGGGGTATCCCTTCGATGTCGCGGTATTGGATGAAGCCCAGGCCATCAAAAATGCAGGCACCACACAGGCCCGCACCGTGAAACAGATTCAGTCCCGCCAGCGTATCGCGCTCACCGGCACGCCCATTGAAAATCGCCTGGACGACCTCTGGAGCCTCTTTGATTTCCTGAACCCCGGCCTGATGGGCAGCCCCACGGAATTCTCCACCGCCATCAAGCGCATGGCCAAGGCCGAGCGCGGATACGCTCCGCTGCGCCAGCTCGTGCGGCCATATTTACTCCGTCGTATGAAGACCGATCCTAACGTGGCCCCGGATCTCCCGAGCAAGACCGAACTCACCGCCTACTGCCATTTAAACAAGCGCCAAGCCAGCCTCTACCAACGCGCCGTGACCGCTCTAGCCAAGGAACTAGCCACCGCCGAGGACCAAATCCAGCGCCAAGGCGTGGTGTTAGGCGCACTGATCAAACTCAAGCAAATCTGCAATCACCCTAGCCTCTGGAGCGGGGATAAAGTTTACCTTCCCGAGGACAGTGGCAAGCTAGACCGGCTAGGCGAGATCGCCCGCCAGATTGCGGATCGTCAGGAAAAAATGCTCATTTTCAGCCAGTTCCGAGAAATGACCGGGCCGTTGTTCGAGTATCTGGGCGGCATCTTCGGACGCCCGGGATTGCTGTTGCATGGCGGCACCGCGGTGGGAAAACGCGCGGAGTTAGTGGATCAATTCCAAGCCCCCGGCGGCCCGCCTTACTTCGTTATCAGCCTCAAGGCGGGCGGCAGCGGGCTGAACCTCACCGCCGCTAGTCACGTGGTGCATTTCGACCGCTGGTGGAATCCCGCTGTGGAAGATCAAGCCACGGACCGCGCCTTCCGGATCGGTCAAAAGAAGAGCGTGCTAGTGCATAAATTCGTGACCCAAGGCACGCTGGAAGAACGAATTGACGAAATGATCTCCAGCAAAAAAGCCCTGACCCTAGACCTGCTAGGAGAACACGATGGAGCCATGAAACTTCTCACCGATATGAGCAACGACGAACTACTAAAATTCGTGCAACTCGACGTGATGAAGCTCTAACGCTGATGGTTGCGCGGGCAAGCCGCTGCGAGGGACGATGATGCGAACAAATCAACCACCCGTAGCCGCTGAGTTCCGAGGATATTTGTTAGCGAAAGTTTACTCTAGAGAGGGCCTCCGAAGTCGGCAGCTACGGAGCTTGCAGCCAGGAACCCATCTGCTACGCTCCGCGCCATGGCTGCCGCTCCCCCTGCATTTTCTGGAGACTCAGATGAACCGTTAATCAATTCCTGCCCTTCCTGTGGCCAGAGGATTGATGTCACGGAGCTGGAGCCGTATTCCAAAATCATTTGTCAGAGCTGTCGAGAGACGATTCGGGTGCGGACGAATTTCCACCATTTCACGATCAAGGAACAAATCGGTGTGGGCGGCATGAGCCGCGTCTTCCGAGCCACGGATACCGCGCTGAAGCGGGATGTGGCCTTGAAAATTCTCAATCGCCATTGTTCCAGCGATGAACGACGCGTGAGTCAGTTCGAGCACGAGGCGCGCATCACGGCGGCTATCAGTCATCCTAACGTGGTGAAGGTTTATAGCTCCGGCTGGGACCAAGGCTACTTTTACATCGCCATGGAGCTAGTGCGCGGCGGAAGTTTGGATGAGTTAATCCGCAAAAATAAGCGCGTGCCGGAAGCTCGGGTGTTGGATGTGGCCATCGCCACCGCTCATGGTTTAAAGGCTGCGCAGGCGGTGGGGTTGATCCATCGGGACATTAAACCGGGGAATATTTTATTTGCTGATGATGGTACGGCCAAGATCGTGGACTTTGGCCTCGCACTGATGTTGAAGGCGGTACCGACGGCCGATCAGGAGCTGTGGGCCACGCCTTATTATGTGCCTCCAGAGAAGCTGAATGGAGGCACGGAGGACCACCGCAGTGATCTTTACAGTCTGGGGGCTAGCCTATTTCATGCCGTGTTAGGGCGTCCGCCTTGTGCTACGGATACGAACTCCTTGGAGGAACTGCGGGCCATCAAAAGCCAGACGATAAATTTAGAAGATGAGGATGCGCTGCTAGTCTCGCAGGAGACGGCTAATCTGCTGGAATGCGCCTTGCAGAAGTCCCCGGAGGATCGCTACGTCACGTATGAGGACTTCATCAAGCACGCGGAATTCGCCCTGCAAACGGTGCGCAAGGGCGGCGGCGGGAAATGGCGGCGGCGGAAAAAATGGTCCAAGCCAGTGCTGGCCGCCGCGGTATTAGCAGTGGCGGGTCTGGGCGGCGGACTGACCGCATGGCTGAAGCCCCCACCTCCCGTCGTCACCGCAGAACAGGGCCTGCAAATTGTGAGTGACCCCACGCTTTCCGAAAGTAAAACAGTCAGCCAAGAGTTCACCCTGGCCCGGGATGCTTTGTTACGTGGCGAGCTGCCGGAGGCGCAGGAGGCCTTTGCCGAACTGGCCCAAATCGCCCCGGAGCCTACCGCTAACTGGTCCATTTTTAATGCTGGCCTCTG
Source organism: Verrucomicrobiales bacterium (assembly GCA_043757865.1). Lineage (GTDB taxonomy): Bacteria > Verrucomicrobiota > Verrucomicrobiia > Verrucomicrobiales > V1-33 > JAGNEJ01. Next base: position 28,431 of record JAYVOP010000337.1, read on the forward strand.
CGCGCTTTTGCAAAATGATGAGCCCACCGCGCGCGCGGCTTTTGCCGAGCTGAAAGGCAGCGGGGACGGGCTGGGGCGCTTTTTCACGAAAGTCTCTAGCATGATGAATTCCCCGCGTTTGATCGGAGCGGCGGAGGTGCAGGATCTTGATGCTAACGGCTATGACTCCATGGGCTTGCTAGCCGCAGGGTTGAAAAATTGGGAGCTAGGAGAGTGGCGGGGCGCGGCGGTCATGCTGGGGAAATTTAACGACGGCCAGCCCAGCGGGGCGGCTCGTTGGGTGCAGCAATACCATGCGTTAGTAGCTCCGCATCTGGCGGATCTTCGACTGCTCCAAGGTTGGCCGAAAGCGGAGGCCGCCACGCTCGAACAAGGGCAGACTAATTATGCAAAAATGCAGCGTGCGGCGGCCCAACTGCGGTTGCCAGGCGCAGTGAAAGCCGCCGCCGAGCAGGAGTTAAAGACGCTGGCAGAGAAGCTGGCGACCTTATCCCATAAGGCTCAGGATGCCCTAGCGGAACAGGGGAAGGCCCTCGGCAAGGAGGAAGCAGCCGCGCTGCAAAAAGCGCAGCAGGAGGCAGAGGCAGCCGCCGTAGATTGCAAATTTACTGCGGCCATGGCGCGGCTCCAGGCGGAACATTTCCAGACGCCTGAGGTAAAGGAATGGTGCGCAGCTCAGGTGACGCTGTGGCAGTCGGCAGAAGATTTTCTGGTGCAGTTAGGCAAGGATTTACTAGCCGGAGGTGGAGAGCGGGAAATCGTGCGGGCGGACGGGACGGTGCAGAAGGGCAAGATCACTTCAGCAGGGCGGGAGGGGATCCATTTCTCCGTGGCCGGCAGCAGTGGAGAGGTGACGTTAAGCTTTGGGCAGATCTCCGCAGCGGAGTTGCTGCGGTGGGCGGAGCAGCCACTGGACGAGGAAAAGGTGGCGGATGCAGATGAGTATTATCGACGACGGGAATTGATCGTGGCCTTCGCGCTGCGTGCTCAGCAGCGGGAGTTCGGCACACTGCGGGGGAATGAGTTGGCGCGGGAGCATCGCGCGTTTAACGAGCGTTGGCAGCGGCTCCAGCCCACTTTAACCACGCCATGAAGTGGCGCACTCCGAGCACGTTACTGGGCGGTCTGCTGTTAGGCTGGGTGGCTCCCTATCTCATCGGATCAGCCACCGGACTAGGCTTTGCGCAGATTGTGGAGGCGTTGTTAGGCCTCAGCGCGGCCTGGGTGGTCAGCGTGGTGGAGGGGAAACGCAGCAGCCTCATGGTGGGGGTGGCCATGGTGCTGTGCTTCACGGGAGCAGCGGCGGTGCGGCTGCACGGGGTGACGTTTGACCCCAGTCCGCCTGCGCTGGCGTTAGCCTTGGGCGCGCTGGTGGCCGTGCTGATGCCACCGCGCGGGGCGCGCGCGCGGGTAGTGAATCCGCTCGCGGGGGTGATGTCCGCAGCGGCGGTAGCGAAAATTTTCCCACTGTTAGGGCCGAAGGAGTTGGCATGGGAAAGTCGTCAACTGTGGTTGCTAGGAATCCGTTGCGGCGGCCTGGAGGCGAAGGTGGAAGCCTTTCGGGAACGGGCCACGGCATTGTTACTAACACGGCAGGCGCTGCTCATTCCCACAGCGGGAGACACGCTCTGGGCGGCCTTTGGCTTACCGCTGGCGGCGGATGACGCGGGAGGCAGATGTGTGGAAACGGCGGAGTTAGTGCGCACGGCTCTCACGGAATCGTTTCCTGTTCCAGCTCAGTTCCATTTCACCGTGCTCCATGGCGCGGCGGACTCTGGGATGAAAGCGGGCATGTATTTGGTGGCGGGTGGCGTGCTAGTGCAGGGCGCAGCCGCGCTAGCGATGGCAGGGGTGAGCAGCATCCTCACGGATACGGCTACGGCCAAGCTGCTAGGGGAAGCAGCCGCACCGCAGGGGAACTATTTAGAACTCCGTCCGCTGATGCCAACTCCGCCGCCCGTGGTGAAGATGAAAAAGAAGAAAGGGAAACAATGAGTAAGCTGGACTACCCACTGCAGATCCGCGCGCTGATTAGCCATTTCAAACGCCTTCCCGGCATCGGACCGAAGAGTGCGGAGCGGCTGGTGATCTGGCTGCTGCGCGGTGGGCGCGCGGTGGCCGGGGAGCTAGCCGTGGGCCTAATCGAAGCCGTGCAGCAGGTGACGGAATGCCCGGAGTGTGGCTTCTTTTCTACGCGCCAGCAGCCCTGTGAGATCTGCGTAGCTCCGCAGCGGGAGGCCACCGTGCTGTGCGTGGTGGAGCAAGCCACGGACGTGCTGCCCATCGAGCGCACGGGGGCCTTCAAAGGTCACTACCACGTGTTAGGCGGACGCATCAGTCCACTGGAAAATGTAGGCCCAGAAGACCTGCGCATCAAGAGCCTGCAACAACGCCTGCGCAGAGATGCCGTGCAGGAAGTGATCCTAGCCGTAGGCTCCGATGTGGAAGGGGAGGCGACCGCGCATTTCCTCGCAGGACTCCTGCGCCCGCTCGGCTGTCGCGTGAGCCGCATCGCGCAGGGATTGCCCGCTGGAGGCGGGCTGGAGAGCGCGGATGAACTGACACTCTTCCGCGCGCTGAGTGGGCGGAGAAATTTTTGAGGTGGAGGGAGCCGCAGCGGTAGAGCTTGGCGCTCGCGCGAAAATTAGACAATTTCCATTTAGAATCAGCTTAATTCAAGGCGTCGGGAACCCTGTCGTTTGCCACCGCACTAACGGCTGCCCTGACTCTTGCCGCAGCACTCGGGCTTGCACATTCGGGCGGAGGGCCAGTTGCGTCCGCGCGAGGGCTCCGGGCAGGATGCAGAGGGCCGTGGCCACGGCATCGGCGGTGGTGCCATCGGCGGCCACCACGCTGGCTTGGATTGTGTAGCTGAGGCCCAGGCCCGTCTGAGGATCAATGATGGGCGCATAAGATTTTCCGCCGATCATCACGCGCTGATGCAGATCTCCCGAAGTCGCCAAATGTTGATCCGCAATTTCAGCACCATGGTGGCCGCTGCGGCCGCCTCCATGGGAAGTTTCTCAATGGCCACGCCCCACGCTTCCCGCCCTGGTGGATGGCCCAATGCAGCCACTTGCCCGCCCGCGTCGAGCAAGAAATTTTCCAAGTGAAATTCTGCTTTGAGCAGCTTCGTGACCTCATCCAAAGCAAAGCCCGTGGCGGCATCCTCTGCCACCAGTTTAAAGGTGAAGACGCAGCCCATGTGGGGGGCTTGGAATTCGTGGACGGCAGGCTCCGCCCTAGTCCAGCCTAACAGCAGGGTTAAAATGACACTTAACCATGCACTTGCGTTGTCGCGCGCGTTCATCCTAGCGGCTGACTTTATCTAAGAGCCGATCCAGATACCGCGTGATGCCGTCCATGGCCGTGCGGTGATCCGATTCGGGCAGGATTAACAACGCCTTCCGCGCCCCCGCCAGATACTCGCGGGCGGTGCCGATGGCGCGCTCGATAGCTCCTTCATAATCCGCAATGCTGGCCAGCACATTGACCTCGATGGGCTCGTGTGTCAGCATCAGTTTGTTCAGCTTTTGCTTCTGACCGTCCGTGGCCATGTCCCGCAGGTAGAGGATGGGCAGGGTGAGCTTTCCTTTGACCAGATCCGTGCCTAGCGTCTTGCCGATTTTTGATTCATCACCCACCAGATCCAGCACATCGTCATAGATTTGGTAAGCCATGCCCAGCGCCTCTCCATAAGTCTGCATGGCCGCCTGCACGGCCTCCGTGGCTCCACTGAGGTAGGCCGCCAGCTCCGTGGCGCTCGCAAAGAGCGCAGCCGTCTTCATGCGGATGATCTTGAAATATTCCTCCAGCGTAAGGTTAAAATCGAACCGACGTTGCGTCTGTAAAATTTCCCCTGAGCACACCTCATTCGACGCCCGGGCGATCTTCCGACTCATGTGATTCCCCTCGAAACTAGCCGAAAGTTCCAACGCATGGGCAAACAAGCAATCCCCCAAAAGCACGCTCAACGAGTGCCCCCATTTCACCGCCGCCGTGGGGGCATTCCGCCGGATGCTGGCTCCGTCCATGATGTCGTCATGCACCAGACTAGCCAGATGAATCAGCTCTAAAATCACGCCTAACTTCGTGGCTTCCACATCCGGGCCTCCGCAGGCCCCGGAGGTGAGCAACGCCAGCGCAGGCCGAATGCGTTTCCCACTGGTGTTGCAAATGTAATCCACGTAGCCCGCCACGCCGGGATCAAAGGCTTGTGATTGCGCACTGATCTGCTCCTCCACCACGAGGAGCTTTTCTGCCACTAGGGCAAAAGGAAAGAGCAATTCTTCGGGCAAAGGCAGGTCAGGGGAGGCACTCGAAGGAGCGGTGGCAGTGGTGATAGGCGTCATGGGCAGGAGCTTGTGATTTTTTTCACAAGCATCTTTAGGGAGAGTCGGGGCGGTGTCAATCATGGCTGTGACGGGTGTAGTTGCGTGCGGCGGGGAGCAGAACCGCGCCCCACCACGGCTACAACATTTCATTAATTACAGAAATGACAAACAATTTTGAATAGAAAGTTCACACCCTTCCTAGGGCTTACGTATGATTGTGATCGCCATGGCGGTGGTGGCCTGGTGGCCCAAATCCTTCCTCTGGTATGGCGTGGAGAGTGTGATCTGTGTGGTGCGGCGGACGATGCGCCACGGCACGCTCAGGATGGCCCGAAGTTTGCAGGGCATTACTACCTCAGTAGCTACCCGCCAGTGGCGGCGTTGGTGGGGCCGCCGATCCGCGCGCATTGGAGCGTGGATAACGAGTGCCACCGCACGCTGGAGGTGAGCTTTGGGAAGGACCGCTGCGCCAAGAGCGGGATGTGAGCGCTGCGCCTAATTTAACAAATCGGTGGGAACTGGCGCGCAAATTTCTGCAGGACCATCCGAGTCAAGGTAGCGTGAAGGCGAAGCGCAAGCACGCGGCCCTCTCGCCCGAGTTCCGCAGTCAGCTCAGAGCCCCGCTGGTCACTCGCTCTTATGCGTAAGCCCTGTGCCGCTCCTATGCGGGCTACTTTGGCGCTTGCTCCTGCTGGGCAGCGCGGCCAACTACGCGCTCCATCCCCCCATTTTCTATTTTTCCTCACATGATTGAATTCCCCATTCAACTAACCTATCAACACCGCATCCTCTTCACGGAAGGCGTCTTCAGCCCCGAGAATGAGACGCTGGCGAATGTCCTGACCTCTAACGAGAGCCGGGGACGGCAACGGCCCCGCGCGCTGGTGTTTATTGATGAAGGCCTGATCTCAGCGGATCCAGCGTTGCTCGGCCAAGTGGCCGCGTGGTTTGCGCGACGCAGTGCTAGCTTGGACTTGCGCTCCGCACCGATCATGATTTCAGGTGGGGAGCCTTGTAAAAATGAGTGGAGCCTCGTGGAGCATCTCTGGGGAGATATCCATGCCGCTAACCTCGACCGGCAGAGTTATGTGATCGTGATCGGCGGAGGCGCAGCCTTGGATTTAGTGGGGCTAGCGGCGGCCACCGCCCACCGGGGCATTCGGTTAGTGCGCTTGCCTACCACCACGCTGAGCCAAGGAGACGGCGGCGTGGGCGTGAAGAATGGCGTGAATTTCTTTAACAAGAAAAACTGGGTGGGCACCTTTGCCGTGCCCTTTGCAGTCATCAACGATGTGAAATTCCTAGCCGCCTTGCCAGCGCGTGAAAAACGCGCGGGCTACATTGAGGCCATCAAGGTCAGCCTCATCCGAGATGCCGCTTTCTTTGAAGAAATGGAGCGGAATCTAATGGCCATGCAGACCTTCGAGCCGAAGATGCTGCGGCGCGTGATTGAGCGCAGTGCCGAGCTGCACGTGCGCCACATCGCCACAGGCGGAGACCCCTTTGAACTCGGCAGCGCGCGGCCCCTGGACTTCGGCCATTGGGTCGCGCATAAACTAGAGCAGCTCACCAGCTTTGCCCTCAGCCATGGCGAGGCCGTGGCCATCGGCATGGCGGTGGACCTCATTTACGCCAATCTTGCGGGCATGTTAGAGGAGACGACTTGTGTGCGCATTTTAAAATTGATCGATGAGCTGGGCTTCCCGCTCTGGCATGATTTCCTGCTCCAATCTGCCGCCGATGACGAGCACCAACTGGCCGTGATCCAAGGCCTGGAGGAGTTCCGCGAGCACCTGGGCGGGGATCTCTGCATCACGTTAGTCATCGGCATTGGCCAAGCCGTGGAGGTGCGAGAAATGGAGCCGAAACTGATCCGGGCCGCCATCCGCCAACTGCACTCGCTCTCCCGGCAAGACTAATCTTTTTCCATGAGCCGCTCTGCCATCCTGAACGTCGTGGGACTGACGCCCCGCCTCATTTCCGAGGAGCGCACGCCGCAGATCTATGCCTGGATGAAACGCCGCCAAGGCAGCGTGATCCAGCCGCAGATCCCCGCCGTCACCTGCACCATGCAGGCCACGTTCCTAACCGGGAAGCGCCCCAGCGAGCACGGGATCGTGGCCAATGGCTGGTATAACCGGGATCTAGCGGAGGTCCACATGTGGAAACAGAGCAACCATCTCATCAAGGGTGACAAGTTCTGGGATCCGCTGCGGCGGGAGTTCCCCGGCTACACGGTGGCCAAGACGTTCTGGTGGTATAACATGTATTCCACGGCAGACTTCAGTATCACTCCACGCCCCATGTATCCGGCAGATGGGCGGAAGATATTCGATGTTTACACGCACCCACCAGAGCTGCGCACGGAGATTAAAAAGGATCTGGGGGAGTTCCCCTTTCCCAGCTTCTGGGGCCCCATGGCTGGGCTGCCGTCCACCGCGTGGATCGCGGCTAGTGCGAAATGGATTGAGGATCGGCATCAGCCAAATTTACAGTTGGTTTACCTGCCGCATCTGGACTACAATCTGCAACGGCTCGGCCCGGATGATCCCGCCATCTGGCAAGACCTAGCGGAGATCGACGCCATTGTGGGGGATCTCTTGACGCATTTTAAAGAACGTGGAGTGAAGGTCACGCTGCTCTCGGAGTATGGGATTACCGCCGTGGATCAGCCCATTCACTTGAATCGGCTCTTTCGCCATCAAGGCTGGATCGCCACGCGCGAGGAGTTAGGGCTGGAAATATTAGACTGCGGAGCAAGTCAAGTATTTGCCGTGGCGGACCACCAAGTGGCGCATGTGTATGTGAATGATCTCCGCCTGTTAGGCGCAGTGAAGGAGTTACTGGAGAGCACGCCCGGCGTGCAGAACGTGATCGACCCTGTGTGGAAAGCCTCGTTAGGCATCGACCATGTGCGCGCGGGGGATTTCGTGGTCGTGAGTGATGCGCGGAGTTGGTTTACCTATTACTACTGGCTGGATGATGCCAAGGCTCCTGATTTCGCACGCTGCGTGGACATCCATCGGAAGCCAGGGTATGATCCCGTGGAATTGTTTCTGGACCCCACGTTGAAGAATCCAAAACTCATCCTAGCCGGAAAATTAGCCAAGAAGAAACTCGGCTTCCGCATGTTAATGAACGTCATCCCGCTGGACGCGCACCTCATCAAAGGCAGCCACGGACGCATCCCGGATGACGTGCAAGACTGGCCGCTGCTGGCGGGAGATTTTCCCACGTTAGTGAACCGGGAAAAGATCGGGGCCACGGAAGTGCATGGCCTGCTCCTCGCCATGTTGCGTAAGGGATTGGCCGAGACGTAATCCGTTAGGCTTGGCGCAGCCAGTTCTTGGACTGCGCCAGCCCTGCGGCCGCGCGCATGTGACTTCCTTATAAATGAATCGAAATTCCAGCGCGGACTTTAGTCAATCCGTGCATAGCGGTGCGACAGGGTGCCCCGCTGTCAGTTGCGTTTCCGCACGGGATGAAACGAGCCGTTGCACTGGGCCGCATCTAGGCAGAGGCAGCAGGGCATCACCTGACACCTATTTTCTCCCATTTATGAAGCTGACCCGTCTCTATCTCATCCGCCATGGGGCGACAATCCTCACTGCCGAAGACCGCTTTGCGGGCGCGACTAACGTGCCGCTGTCTGACGAGGGTCGGGAGCAAGCGCGGCGGTTAGGGCACCGTTTGCAAGCGGTGCCGCTGGCGGCGGTGTATGCCTCTCCGCTGGATCGCACCATGGAGACGGCCCGGCTCATAGCGGCTACGCACCAACTGGAAGTGCAGCCACGCGAGGGCCTGCGGGAGATCTCCCATGGCCACTGGGAGGAGCTAACCCGCCAAGAGGTAGAAGCGCGCTACCCCACCGAGACCGCCGCCTGGGATGATGATCCCTACACCTTCGCCCCCGCCGGTGGGGAAAGCGGTCTAGCGGTGACTGCACGGGCTCTGCCAGCGCTGATGGACATCGTGCAGCAGCACCAGGGCCAAGCGGCGGTAGTGGTCTCCCATAAGGCCACGATTCGCCTACTGCTTAGCTCCCTGTTAGGCTTTGATCCCCGGCGGTTCCGGGATCATCTGGATCAGCATCCGGCGGCTTTAAATATTGTGGATTTCATCAGCCCAGTGCGCGCACGCTTGATGCTCTTTAACGATACTTCCCATTACCCTGACAATACGCTCATCAAGCCGGATGCCGCCCCACCACGCCTATCTAAATGGTGGACGGCCCCCCGGTAGCACGGAGCGCGCCCGAGCCATCCTAGGCTTGACAAAATTTCTAAAACTTGAAACCGCGGAGACTCCATTCCCTCTTCTAAATTTAAGCCCATGAACCACCCCTCACCCCTTCCTCCGCCATGCCCTTGCGCTGCGCCTTGCTGGAGTTCCTCACCATAAGCCAAGCGGCCCAAGCTGATCCGGGGCTGCAAAATGCGCGAGAGAGTCAACGTCCACAGACTAGGCTCGTGGACATTAGTTATGACCTCACCAGCACGGCCGCTGCGGCTAATGGCAGCTTCCTCATTGATTCCGTCAGTGGTCTGGCTAATGTCAACGTGGCTTACAGTTGGAGTCAGGGCGCGTGGCGTCTAACCAGAGAGGGCGGTGTCAATGCGGATCAGTGGCGGATTCACAACAACGGCACCACTTATTTCCTAGACATCAATCGTACGAACCACCCCGTCCTGGTCACCTCCTGGACTGCGAGCAACGGGTCCAGCGGCAATCTTCGAATCCAAGCCCCAGAGGCGCTCCATTCAGGCTTGCGCACGTATGCGAGGATGTTCGTCAGCTCCCTCTCCTCATGATACCCGCACGTAAAACCCCGCACTACACATCTCTGGAACGGCGCGTCCTAGCCGAATGGCGCGGGCTCGAAGAGCCAACAGATTGGACCGGGCACGAACACGGGATCGCCAGCTTGCTAGAGAAACTTTTCGCCAAAGCAGGCTTTGAGGATCGCATCACCGAGGAAGAGTTAGCGCCCGTTTGGCTGGCAGCGGTGGGGGAATTTATCGCCTCGCATAGCAAGGCCATTTCTCTGGATAAAGGCATCCTCAATGTCGCTGTGCTCTCCTCTTCCATCCGCTACACGCTCCAGTCTCAACTGCGCACCCGCATCCTGCCGAAGCTCAAAAACGCTATCCCTGGCCAAGTCATCAAAGACGTGCGCCTGCGCCTAGGCTAGCACTATTGAAAGAAGCCTTTGAGCCGCTGCCAAAAGCCCCTTTCTGCGGGAGCACCGGGAGTGGCACCGCCCGCCTGAGGATGCATAACGCAGGTGCTAGAGGGAATGAGCTCGGCTGGCAAATTCACGTGCTGAGGATGCGGACAGTGCGCGTTAGCCAAGGCCCCAGACTCACTGCAAATGACCGCTGGGGTGAGGTTAAACTGGGGGAAGCTAGCCTTGGCTAGGGATGGCACGCGCGTTTCCACGGCCTTCATCACGGACGTCCAGATGGGCAGGGAAATCTTGCCACCGTAGCCTTGGCCAATGATTTTTTCGGGATCATCCAGGCCCACCCACACCCCGCAGGTATAGTCTGGATTAAAGCCGATGAACCATGCGTCTTGATAGTCGTCCGTGGTTCCCGTCTTTCCACCAATGGGGGCTTTCAACCCCGCATTGCGCGCTGCCGCAGCCGTGCCCCCGGGGCCGGTGACTTTCTGCATCATGCCCGTCATTAGGTAAGCGGTGGATGGACTCACCACTTCATAACTGATCTGCCCACTGCGAAATAAAATTTCTCCTGATGCGTTTTCAATGCGGTCGATCAGATAGGGCCGACACCGTTGCCCGGCATTAGGAAACATGCTGAAGGCGCTGGTCATGGCTTTCACCGTGGCCCCCAAATTTCCAATGTAAATCTGCGGACTGCGCCCCGCGATGTCCTTCACGCCCGCTTGCTCTGCCAAGTCCAGCACGTGGCTCATCCCCGCCCTTTCTCCGATGCGCACCGTCATCGTATTCCGACTATGAATCAGCCCGAACTCCATGGGCTGCATGCCTGTAAAGGTGCCATCAGAGTTCTGCGGATTCCAATTCCCACTAGCCGTGGGGATCTCCTGTGGGCGGATCGGATCATCACTGATCAACATGCTCGGGAGCAGTCCACCATGCTCAATAGCCGCCGCATACACCAGCGGCTTGAAGGTGCTGCCCACTTGCCTTTTAGCCGTTAGGGCGCGGTTGTAAATGCTGTCACCATAGTCCCGCCCGCCGACCACTGCGCGGATGGCACCGGTGTGATTTTCCAACAACAGCACCGCGCCCTGCACATACTCTGGCTTAGCCTCCGACTGCCCCCGCGCCTGGGAGGCGTGGAAGGCAGCCATGGTCTGATGATGATAACCAGACTGCTGCTCCAGTGCACTCAGCCGAGACTCCAGAGCGGCTTCCGCCGCGCGTTGGAGGTGACTATCTAACGTTGTGTAAATTTTCAAACTTCCATCTTCCATATCTTGCTGATCTAGCACGAGTTCCAGGTCATGACGCACCGCGTCCAACGCATAGGATTCTTGTTGGGAAACTTTGGTCGGCGTGAGCACGGGCGTAGGTTGAGCCATGGCGGAGGCCCCTTGCTCCTGCGTTAGGCGACCTTTCTCCACCATGCGCCCGAGCACAGTATCCCGCTGCCGCAAGGCTCCATCGTAGTTGCGGAACGGAGAAAATTTGTTCGGTCCACGGATGATTCCTGCCAGCAACGCGGCCTCGTCTAGACGTAAGTTAGCGGCATGTTTGCCGAAATAGACCTGAGCTGCGCGCTCAATGCCATAGATGCCATTGCCAAAGAAGATTCGGTTCATGTAGAGTTCTAAAATCTCATCCTTCGTATGATGACTTTCGATGCGCTGCGTTAGCGCCATCTCCAGCAATTTTCTATGCAGCGTCTTCTGCTCCATGAGGCCGAAGCTATTGCGGGCTAATTGCATGGTGATGGTGCTGGCTCCTTGCACCGTATGACCAGCCTTGAAGTTCCGCACTGCCGCCCGCACTAGGCCTAGCCAATCAATCCCGCCATGGGCATAGAAACGATCATCCTCCCGCACTAGCAACGCTTGGATGAATTCATCCGCCACCTCCTTCTTGGGCACCAGCACCCGATTCTCCCCATACATCCGCCCGATCACCTGACCATCGGTATCCAACACTAGCGAGCGTTCCGGCATCGTCCCCAGCACCTCCAACGAATAGCCGCGCGCGAGCGTGCCGAAGTAAGCCTGGAAGGTGATCCACAGCCCGATCGCCCCCGCTAACGCCAGAATTAGGCTGCGCCAAAACCAACGGCCCCACCACCCATGCGCCCCGCTCCAGGACCAAAAACGTGAGCCCCACCCAGGATTGGGGGCGGGAGCTTGGCGGGTAAGAATTGGACGACGTAGTGGCATAGGCCGCGCATACTATCACGGCTCCATCGATATTCCATCTTTCTCATGCGGGAAAATTTTCAACTCGTTTTTGATAAAAATCTCAATATCGTTATTTTTATATGATATTAAATAACACTTAACTGTGGATTGATTAAATATAGAGTTAAACTATACTTTCCAGAAACAAGCACTGGTTTGTTTGGGAATATTTATATGAATACGATCACCTCATTTCTCATTTGGCAGCGCTGGTGGCTCGCGCTTGCCCTCTTCAAGACTTTGCTCATCAGCACGTTCGCGCAGATGCCGACGCATTACGTTTTCGGCAATCCGAATGGCGCGGAACAACTCCAGATCGAACTCCTCAACCGCGCCCGCGCTAATCCCACGGCGGAAGGAATCCGCCTCGCCAACTCCACGGACCCGGTGGTGCAATACTACTTTTCCCAACTCTCCGTCAATCTAGGCCTGATGCAGAGCGAGTTCGCCAGCCTTACGCCCCAGGCCCCATTGGCTCCCAATGCACTGCTGACAAACGGGGCCCGCAGCCATTCTCAATGGATGTATGACGCGGGCCAGGAGAGCTATGATGAGTTACCAGACGCCCCCGGCGGCTCGTCTAGCGAACGCCTCACTGCTGCGGGCTACCCGTGGAGCGTCTCCACGGAGATCATCTATGCCAAGTCCAGCAGCCCCGGCTTCACCCACGTAGCCTACGAAGTGGACTGGGCCGTCGACACGGATGGGATGATCCCCAGCCGCCCCCACCGCACGCTCCTCCACGCTAATTCCTTCCGGGAGATCGGCGTGGGCCTGCTCGAAGGGGCGCGCGCGGGGCTAGGACCAGAGTTGAATACCGAGGTCCTGGCCACCCAGGCAAACGCTCCGGTCCTAGCCACGGGCGTCGTTTATTATGATCTCAATGCCAACAACTTTTATGATCTAGGTGAGGCCTTGCCTAACGTGACGATTACCGCACTGGCCAGCACGTATGATTGCGTTAGCGCAGAGGGCGGCGGTTGGGTGCTGCCTTTCCCCTCCACCGCTGGAGCGCGCTCCGTCACCTTTACCGGGCCGCATCTTAGCGCCACGCGCTCGTTCAGCATTCCTGCTAGCCTAGCCAATGTGAAACAAGATCTAGCGCTCACCTACACGCCGCCCGCATTTACCAGCCCCGCCGCCATCTTCGTGGGAGCCACCGTGCCAGCCACATTTACGAATGTGCCGGGCTTTGCAAAATATCGTTTCCGCCGATCCACGAAGGCCGCGGCTCCACCGGAAAACTGTGAGGATGCCACCCAAGTGCAGCCCACCATTTCCACTGGGTATGCGTTAGTAAATACGAATGTGCATCAGCAAGGCACGGCTTCATTTCATCTGGTGATGCCAGATTTTGCAGACCAGATCGTGGAGTTAAAGGGGCTGTATCTCGGTGGGGGCGCGCCTAGCCTCAGCTTCTTCAGTCGGCTCGGTTGGGCGACGCCAGGCCAGAATGCCCGTGTGGAAGGCAAGGCGGAAGGCTCTTCGGCGTGGACCGTGCTGTATTCTCAGATCGGTTCCGGCGGCCAAGGGGAGATCACTTGGAAAGCCCGCTCTGCAGCGCTCCAGAGCTTAGCTGGCAAGCTCTTCCGCTTGCGCTTGCGCTATACCATCAACCTCGGTGCGCAGGGTTATAACCAGACGGATGATACCATCGGCTGGTTCGTGGATACGATGCAGTTTACCGATGTCGCCCGGCTTAATTTCGTGGACGAAAGCATCCTCACGACCGAGTCCACTAGCAATGCCGCCCTAGCCGCTGGCACCTACGTCCTAACTGCCGAGCCGCAGGCCGGGTCGAATAACTTTCCACCGGGCTATCAGGTGCTCAAAGTAGCCCCACCCACGCCCTACCAACTCTGGGGTATCGCTGCGGAGAATACCGCCGGGCTACCCGTGGGCACCATCAGCCTGAACCCCCAGGCGGATGCGGATGGCGATGGCCAATCCAACGTGTCCGAGTATGCCTTCAGCACCTCCCCCACCCTGTGGAATCCAGCCTCCACGCAGACCCCGCAGCTCCGCCACACCACCACGATGGTGAACTATGATTATGTGAAAAATACCGCCCTCCCAGACCTCACGCTCACGCCACAGATCCTCGCCCACGGAGCATCCCTCTGGACCAGCCCCGGCCAAAACGGAGCCCCGGGAGATTTCCTGGACACCATTCTCAGCACCGTTGGGAGCCTGGAAATGCATCGTGCTAGCGTCCCGCTCACCACCGCCCAGCAAGGCCTCTTCCGGCTCGCGTTCACCTTGAACTAACGCTTTTTCCGAAAGACCGCCACGTGCCGATCCACGCTCTTGCCAGGGTAAGCTAGCTCAATGGATTTCAGGTTCCGTTCCGTCACCATGAGTTCCCCGCCCGCCGCCACGATGGCCTGCTGCGCCAGCTCATGCTCGCGGTCGAAGTAGGACGTAATGACCAGCACCCCGTCATCCGAAAGTTTGGCTAGACCTTGGGCAAAAATGCGCTCCCAAACCTTGGGATCATCCCAGAAATTTTGATGTCGCAGGAACGCCAGATCATAGCCGCCACCGATCTCGCGATTCCGATCCAGCTTCGACGCATCCTCCACCAGGAACTCGAACTGCACGCCCGCACGGCTGCGGAAACGGCGGGCCGCGTCCTCCACCTCCCGGCCCCGCAGATCCGTGCCTAACAAGCGCACGGGAACCACCCCGCTAGCGTTAGGTAACGCGGAGACTACTTTCACCAAGGTTTCCGCCTCCCGACATTCTCCGCAGGCAAGGGCCAAGATCTGCACGGGCTGCTGCATCGTGGGACGGAATTCCGCAGCACGCAGCAGCTTGGCTAGCATCTTAGCTAGCCCTTGATTTTCCGCAGCTTCTTGCTGACGCCAAGCAGAGGTATTCATCGATAAATGGAGGTGGTAAAAAGAGCGCCCATTTAAAAGCCCTGGGCCGCGCTGTCAATGATGGGGTGGGGAGGGGAATAGGGGAGTAAGAGAGTGGGAGGGTAAGCATCGGGACCATTTCCCCAGCCTCTGCGTTCTCAGTGTCTCGGTGGTTCAAAACCGAGCCACCAAGCCGGAACGCGGACTTTAGTCCCTCCGAGGGCCATGCCATACCCTGGCGAGCGAAAGCCCGCGTTCTGTTAGAACCCCAGCCTTCTACTTCACTATTCTCACGTCAATCCTTCACTATTTCTTCCCCTTCTTCCGCAGCACAAAAGCCAGCAACAGCAGTGCCCCCAGCACTCCAAGCATCATCCCCCAACGGGAATCCGCAGACGCCTCTGGTGCCACCACAGGAGCCGCGATGGGCGGAGCCGGGGCGGTTGGTGGCGGCTCAGGTGCTAGCACAATAGGAATTACATCTGGGACGGGAGAGTCTGGTGCTTTATTAAGGCTTATGTGACCTATTTGCGCTGGAGCGGCTGGGGCAGACTCCACTTAGGGTGTAGGGGCTTGTGGGTCAAAGTCCGCCTTGATAGGATCGCCCGGCCCTTTTTATCAAATCAACCGCAATCATTGATTGACTTTCTAACATAGAAAATTTTGATTTTTTATGGCTCTTATAAATCACTCGCACTCGGCACTGCA
>JAYVOP010000338.1:0-13456 GCA_043757865.1 Verrucomicrobiales bacterium
GTCTTTGGCGAGGACTCGCGAGAGAAGGCAGGCGGAGGAAACGTGACGCTGCTGAGCAGTTTGCCCGCGCCTCGTGGTCCGGAGATTGAGGTGCGCACGGGCAAGCTGCGGTCCCGCACGTTTGCCTGTCCGGCCCAACTGAAATTCTGGCTCGCGGGCCACGCGGGCCCGCCTGCGGATCAGCCGAATGGCCACAGCTACGTGCGGTTGCATCATGCTAGTAGTAACGCACAACTCCAACAAGCGGTGCCTCCGCGAGATGATCGCGCGCACCTGATTACTTGGGATTGTGCCAACTTCGTCGGCCAACCCGTGTGTCTGGAAATGGTTGATGGCGACAAGGGTCAGGCCTACGCATGGCTCGGCCTGGGCGGGCTGGAGCCAGCTGTGGTCGCCATTTCCGTGGATTCGCAAAGCGATCGCTGGGCGCAGTTAGCGGAGATCACGGGCACGCTTAAGTTGGCTTCTTATGGGCCCGCACTAGCCGCTGCGTTTACTCGTGCGGATCTGAATGATCGGGCGCGCAATGCCATCGCGCAGGTGCTGCCGCTTTTTCCGAACCACGCGGGATTACTGGCGGAGCTCTTTAAAACCGCGCCTACGCGCTATCAGCGTTTGCTGGGAGAAATGTTGGCTAGCACGTTGGCGGGCGCAGAGCAACTTTGCACGTTAGCACCGCCGCGTTTGTTGGCGCAGCCGAATCTAGCCCAGAAGCTGGCGGCCTTGAAGAATCAGGCGTTGGATGCGCGCATCCAGGCGCTGACGAAGGATCTGCCACCTGCGAATCAAGAGCTAGAGGCGCTCCTGAAATCACGCCTGCAAAGTTTCCTAGCCGCTCAGGCCGGTGGCAAAGCGGACGCAGCTGCGGGCAAGGTGCTCTTTACCCAACAGTGCGCGCTGTGTCACCAAATGGAAGGCCAGGGAAAACAGATCGGCCCACAATTAGATGGCACTAAGAACCGAGGCGCAGAACGGCTTTGTGAGGACATCCTGGACCCGAATCGGGCGGTGGATCCAAACTTCCATTTGCATGTGTTGAAGCTGACGGACGATTCCGTTCTCGCTGGCCTGCAACGTCGCGAGGAAGGGGCCACGCTGGTGCTAGCGGACGTGGCTGGGCAGGAACATGCGGTGGAAAAATCCCGCATCAAAGAGAATACCGAAAGCGCGCTAAGCCTGATGCCACCGACCTTCGGGACCACCCTCAGCGAGGCGGATTTCCATCACTTACTCCAATATTTACTCGAACACTAACATGGACTGGCAAACGGATCCGGCCCTCGATGTGGCCCTGGAAGCCGTGGCTCCTGAACTAGAGAAATGGGCCGCCATCATCGTGGTGGATGGCCCGGTGGAGGCACCTACGTTTCACTACTATCAATACCAACAGACTGCCCAGGCGCAGAATTTCTGGCCTGCTAGTGCGATCAAACTTTATACTGTGGTAGCTGCGCTGGAGAGCTTGACGGAGCATGGATTGGGGCTGGAAACGGTGGTCTCGTTCGAGCGCCAAATGGCTGGGACGTGGCTGCTGGATTGCGCCCGCACGGTGCGGGAAATGGTGCATCGCGTCTTCCGGCAATCATCTAATGAAGACTACACGCTGCTGCTGCGGTGGGCGGGGGTGGATCATTTAAATCAACATTTCCTAACGCCAGAAAAAGGCTTCGCTAAGTCTGCTCTCATGCGCGGCTATGTGACCGCCGAGCGGCCCTACGGCTACGCACTGGACGAGCCGCAGCGGATCACGCTGCGGGATGCAGCGGGCCACAGCGCGACGTTGGAGCACCACTGGAGTGGGAAATCGTATTCCGCTGAACGCGGAGCCACGGTGCTGGATGCGCAGCGAGGAAACGTCACCACGCCGGGCGAACTAGCCGAATGTCTGCGACGGGTGATGTTCCATGACGTGCTGCCAGCCACCGAGCGCTATGCCATCACAGCGGAACAAGCGGCGTTTCTCCAACACGGAGGGGCTGGCTGCGTGGGCTTGGAGACGCGGCTAGAGGACTCCGGGCCGTATGCCTGGACGCAGGCGGCGGAGACGGTTTTCCCACATGCTAAGTTCTATCACAAGTGTGGCGTCATCAGTAACTACGCGCTGGAAGCCGCCTACGTGGATGATCTGCGGGACTCGGGGAAGCGCTTCTTGCTCGTACCTGTGATCCACGCGGGCCACGCCACGAAGCCCGTGATGGGAGAAACGCTGATCGCTCAAATGAGCAAAGCCATCGCCCTATGGGTGCGAGGGCGATAAGAGGCAGCAGCCTCACACCACCTTGGCTAGCCCAGCGCAGCCAAGGCTTGGAGGCGCTGGCGTAGCGGGGGATGGGAGTAATGCAGGAACACGCCGAGCGGGTGCGGGGTGAGGTTGGTGAGATTACTACGCGCCAATTTCCGCAAGGCGGAAATGAGATCCTGCGGCCCGCCGACGATCTTAGCCGCATAGGCATCCGCCTCGTATTCATGCTTCCGACTCCACCATGCCAGCGCCACGCCGAGCACGAATTGCACGGGCTGAAAGAGCAGCATGAAAAACACCAAGCCTAACCACACGCTGGGCTGCGCGACACCGAACGCGGCAAACAGGTCTGTCGTGTTCAGGACTTTTCCGAGCAAGAAAAACAACGCGCCTAACTGTAAGAGGCTAAGCACCAGCCGCTGCACGATGTGGCGACATTTAAAATGCCCGATCTCATGCGCCAAAACTGCCACCAGTTCCGGCACGGTTTGCTGTGCGACTAACGTGTCGTAGATAGCGATCTTTTTTTGCTTCCCAAAGCCTGCAAAGAACGCATTACTGCGGGTGGAACGCTTGGAGCCATCGATGATGCTCACCTCTTGGAAGGGGAACCCGCAACGCAGCGCTAACGCCGTCACAGCAGCTTTTAACTCACCCTCTTCCAGCGGCGTGAACTTGTTAAACAACGGCATGATCCAGGCGGGCCCCACATAACTTAACACCAACACAAACGCTGTGGTCAGCCCCCACGCAGGCAGCCACGCGTCTGGATAGTGGCTGAAGACCCACAACAACGCGGCCAGCAACGGCAAGCCCAAGAGCGCAGCCAGCAGCAAGCCTTTCACCTGATCTGCAATGAAGGTGGCGCGCGTGGTCTTGTTAAATCCATGCCGCGCCTCCAGCCCGAAGGTGTCATAGCAGGCGAACGGAAGATCGATGAGTTGATTTCCCAAATACAAGCCCCCCATGCCTAACAGCCCCGAGGGAATCTCCGCCCAGCCCCAACTGCGCACCCATTGCTCCCACCACGCGAAGCCGCCGAGGAGCCAGAACCCTAGGAAAATGGCTAAACGCAGCGTGCTGGACCAGAGCGAGAAGGCGCTACTCTCCCGTGTGTAAGCGATGGATTTCCGGTAATCCTCGGCCTCATAGAAGTCGGGGAAATCAGCAGGCTGCATCGGCTGCAAGGCGCGCACGTTCAGCCACGTGGCCAGTGTTTCGAGCAGATGCACGCCTAACAAGGTGGCAAGGATGATGGTGAAATAGGGATTGGAAAAAGTCATTATCGAGCGGGAGCGTGAACGCGATCTTTGGCGGTGTCTAATTCTAGTTTACTCAGGCGGTGGTCCTCGCAGTCCTCTGTGAGGTTCAATGAATGATGACTGCAGAGAGGACTCTGCGGCCTACCTTGGGCCGCCGTGTATTCGTAACGTGGGCTTCTTTTGCTGGCTAAGGAAGGGGCTCTGCCTGCATGATCTTGGCTATGCGATACTTTACTTTCCTTTTCTTCACTGGCACTACTCTGGCTCTCCACGCGGCGGAGGTGCCCGTTTACCCCACGTTAGGGATGATTCATCGGCTGGACCCACGTTTGGATAAACTGCTGGCGGCAGACGCCAAGATTGAGGTGCTGGCCAGTGGATTCGATTGGGTGGAAGGCCCGGTCTGGGTGCCCGCAGCGGCGGAAGCAGGCGGAGGGCATTTGCTCTTTTCAGAAATTCCTAGCAACTCTGTGCGGCTCTGGAATGAGGCTAAAGATGGGGTCTCCATCTATCTGCAACCGAGCGGCTATACTGGCCCCGGCACCTATTCCACCGAGCCTGGGAGCAATGGTCTAGCGCTGGATGCCACGGGGCATCTGGTCTCCTGCGAGCATGGGGACCGCCGCATTTCCTGGCTGTCCCTTGGCGGTGGCAAGCGCACGCTGACGGATAACTACCAAGGGAAACGCTTCAATAGTCCGAACGACCTAACCATCAAATCCAATGGCGACATCTACTTCACCGATCCCATCTACGGGCTGCCTGAGCGGGACACGGACCCGAGCCGTGAACTGGCCGTTTGTGGCGTCTATCGCTACTCTAGCAAGGACAAGACCACCACACTGCTAACGGACGTGCTGCCGTATCCTAACGGCATCGCCTTTTCCCCAGATGAGCACACGCTCTACGTGGCGCAGAGTTCGCCCACGGCGGCTATCTGGATGGCGTTTCCCGTGCAGACGGACGGCACGCTGGGGACGGGGAAAATTTTCAAAGATGTGACGCCCATGAGCAAGGAGCCCGGTATGAAAGGCCTGCCGGATGGCATGAAGGTAGATACGCAGGGGAATCTCTGGGCCACCGGCCCAGGCGGGCTGCATATCATGGCTCCTGATGGCACATTGCTCGGAAGGCTGGAAACCCAGCACAACACCAGCAACTGCACGTTTGGCGGGGCGGAGCACACGACGTTATTTATGACAGTGGACATGTATGTCTGCCGCGTGCAGACGCTGGTGAAGGGCCTGCGTTAGGCCTACCGTGGCTGGGGCTTATCTCCTAAGAAGGGGATGCCAAGGTATTTCGGATGCCAACCGGGCTCGCCCAGATTCCCCTGGGCTTCGTATTCGAAGAGCTTGCTCACGGGCAGCAGCAGCAGGCCGGGGGCTCCACGAAGGTTCACGCGGGCGGTTAGGTCCACACGATCGTGCTGGTAATCCATGAGGCCACTAACCAGTAATTTAAACGTCGTCGTTTGCGCTTCGAACTTCTCTGTGGAGACGGTGCCGTTCTCCACCTTGATGTCCGCATTGGCTTCCCGCGCCACGCTGTAGATCAACTTTCCCACGGGCAGAATGGTGGAAATCATTTTAGATAAAGGGCCAAATAACGGGATCGCGAAGACATCTCCATCATGGATGATGATGCGCCCGGTGCCTTTGATCCGGCCGCTTTCCGCGCCTTGGCCAGTGAAATTAAGGAAGCCGCTGAGCTCGCCCACGGCTTCTTTCTTGGGGTCATACAATTTGGTGAGTTCAGGAAAGCCGATGCGCTCAATCTGCACGGTGGAGTGATACGGCACGTCTCGGGTGATATCAGGAAAGGCAAACGTGGCCGTGAGGCCGCCGCCATAGACGCGCGCGGTGCCGTCGATTTGCAGCTTCTCTTGATCCGCCGTCACGGTGGCCACAAGACTGGTGGCGGGAATTTCTTTTCCCGCTAGGGAGAGCAGCACGCCCTCTGCGGCGTGGGTGATCAGTTTCCAATTCAGCACTTTGCCAATCTTCGGCCCCACGCCGAACTGGCCATCGAATTGCAGATCCGCCTCACGCGCGCACTTCACTCCGCTGTGGTTCAGGCCGGGCGCGCTTTTGCCCGTCAGCTCTAGGCCGATGGTGTCGTCCACCCAATGCAGCACGCCGCTGGCGCTGGTGAGCTGATGATGCTGGCCCGCCACACTGATATCGATCCGGCGGCTAGCTGCCGCGAGTTTCACGCGCAGGTCGGACCGGGATTGCAGATCCCCCCGCAGGGCGATCCGCCCATCCACATGCAACGTCGGCGGACTGGCGAAGACATACGGCTCCACCTGTTGCAGGATCATGGGGGCGAACATTTTCGCCAGTGGCAACGGCTGCGTGGTGACCACTGCCCCGATCACCTCTAACATGGACTCCGCAAAGATCACGTTCACCTGCTGTGCGCGCACTTCCCCATCTGGGCGTTGCAGCACGATGTTCCGTCCGATCAGCTTCCCACCAGCGATGGTGATATCTCCCGTGATGCTTTTGATGGGCACCTCGCGGTATGAAAAATTCCGCAGATCCGCTTGGAGACTGCCCGTCCAGGTCTCGGGATTCAAGTCCGCCCACGCTCCGGCAGCTTCAATGCTAACATAAGAACTCTTGGTAAATTCAAACGCCGTCAGCACCTGCTGCACCAGCTCTGATTCCACAAACGGCAGCGCAGCTAGCAAACTGACGTTCCATTTTAAATGATACTTGATGCCGCCTTCCTTGGTCTTCATCACTTGGCCCGTGGCCGTGCCACTCTCGTGTTCTAACTGTAAGTTGCGGGCGTAGAATTCACCTTCTTTCACGGCAAAGTCGCCATGCAATCCGCCAAAGATCACGCCGTGGGAGGTGAACTTCCGGCAGTCCACCCGCGCCACCACATCCAGCGGCAGGGAGAATCCGTCGGTGGGTTCTTCTGGCTTGGCCTTAGGGTTTATAAATGATTCTGGCAAGAGGATCTTCCCATCTGCGCGGACATGGGGCGGCTGGTAAAAGACCACTTCTCCTAACCCCTGCATTCCTAGCACGCCTTTTAATAACGCATGGAGATCCACCGTGGAGTCCACCCAAAAATCAATCGCTCGGCTGTCCGTTAGGGACCAAAATGCTTGCCCGCTCAGCAGGCCATCTTTGTCCTGAATTTCCAGCCGCCGCAGGGAGATCACGCCACCCGTGAGGTCCGCCTCCGCCGTGAGGTTTTGCAGGGCAAACGTCCCGCAGCGCAGGGCTCCGGCATGGAGGCGCACCGTGGCATGGAGCAGGGCCGGATTGGCCACGGGGCCTTCTAGATCAATGTCCACCGCCGCTTTCTCTGGCGTGGCGCTTTTGAATTTGTTGAGAAATTCGATGGAACGTCGGAGTGCAGATTGGAGGTTCTTCAGCCGCGTTTCGTCCTCGCGTTTATGGCGCTCCATTTCCTCTTTCGTGCCGGACGGACGCGGGGGTAAATCGATGTCGATACTGCCCCGGACGCGGACTTTGATACCGTTGAGGTTCCCCTCGGCCTTAGTGATGTCCACACGATTTCCGGCTAGGTGCAGGCGGGCATCCAGGCCATGAATTTCCAGTGGCCCACCGTCTGGCGCATCGGGGTCCATGGGCAGGCTGAGCGAGGCCTGGCGCAGGTCTAGCGTGTCCAGCAGATTGCGGTAGCTGCTCTCACCTTCGAGCATTTTACCCAGGTCCACTTTACTCAAATCCACGGCTAGGCTGAGGTGGCTGATGCTGGCCAGTTGATGATTCCGGTTCTTCGGGTCTAGCCATCGGACATCGCGCGCAGTCAGTCCATTCACTGGGTCCAGCGTCAGTTTGCCGATCTGCACGGTCATGCCTTTGTCCGCCAATTTCTTGATGATGAGGTTCTTCCACTTGTTAGTAAACCCTTGGTCATAGGCCACCATGCCTCCCCAGATGCCCCCAATAATGAGGGCTAGGGTGAGCAGGAGACGGATCGTTTTCCAGTGATGACGCACGTGACGAGGCTTGCGGTGGAGGGTGAGGTAGGCGGTGAGTAAACCTCAGTTCTACCATCCCACACCTCATTTTTTCGCCATTTGGGCACCACCACGCCTCAAGCATGGGGGAAAATAGACCCTACCCCTCAGCCCCGTCCTCCCCCGGCCAAGGGCGTTTAAATGTCTCAGAGGAATGGAAATACCCACTCAGCCCGGTGGTGATTTCCCCCTGGTGCTGCACCAGATCCCGGTAACAGCGGTAGTGCCCGCCCTCCATGCCGAATTGCCGCCAGAGGCTATGCCCGAAGCGTCCCACCAGCCGATCATTGGCATCCTCCGCATGATCCGTATCCCGCCATCCCCGCCGCGCCCAGAAGTCCATGGCTAGCTGGATCGCATCGCGTGAGAAAAACACCGCCTGCCCACCCCAGAAGAGCCATTCCGGGTAGATGCCGTAGAGATCCCCCATATCCAACTCCGCCCGTGGGTCTAGATCCCCTACCGTGTAGAGCGAGAGCGTGAACCACCGTTTCCCATCCTTTGCTAACTCATCCAGCACGGTTTGCAGCTTCTCCAGCCAGCCGTCCCGGAAATCAATATCATCCTCACAGATCAGCACCCCACAGGCATCTTCCTCCAGCGCCTTTTGGAAACACCGCTCATAACTGTAGGCGATGCGTTGATGCACATCCCAATTCTTCATGGGGCCTTTGTCTCCACCCTTTTGGGGAACATAAAACGATACCGCACCCTGCACATCGTCCATGCCGCCCCAAAGTTCCGGCGGCACCGGATGCGCCTCACACGGCAGCGGCTTATCTCCTATAAACTCCTCCTTGGGCCCATCGATCATCAAATGCACCGTCCGTAGCATAGGCGTCCCGCCTGTGCTGGCCACCGGGCGTCCCGCCTGGTGAATCTGCCCTTCCGTAGCCCGCGCCAGATTCTCCAAAGACTGATGAATATAATTCGTCTTCCCCCGCGTGCTCCTATCACAAGTAAAAAAACACACCGACATCTCCTCCACCGGATACACACTCCGCGCAGCCACCGCCTGTGGCAAAGATTTCCCGTCCGCCAGATTCACATAGTGCTGCCACAGCACTGTTCTATCCATATACTGCTTCTGATGCGGAAACGCATAGTTCACCATCACCGCCCCACCACAGATGGCATTCGGCCTCCCCAACCGCTTAGGAGCCACCCGAGTCAGAAACCTCTCCAACGTGGCATGGGCGTCCCGCCCATGTCCCCCACCTGCGGCCTTTTGCTCCCCAGCAGCCCCCTCCACCAAAGTGGCTTCGGCTTTAGCCGGACTCTCCTCCGCCCCCCACAACTCCAACACCTGCCCCATATCTTCCCCAAACCACGCACAGCAACTCAGCGACACCTCCTCATGATACGTCAGAATCCACCGCTCAAACATCCCCTCATGCTCCCCCAGCCGCCCATCCCGCTCATGCCGCAGGAAGGTCCAATGCACCGCCTCCGCATACCTCTCATGCTTCCACGCCGTCCCATGCGCCGTCGGTGTAGCCAGAAACGGAGCAAACTCCACCAACCCCATCCGCTGCCGCAGATGATCCACGTAGCCATTGTTCACCAGATTAGGGATCACCAGCAAATGTTCAGGATACCTCACACGGAATTCTAGCAGCCGCTCAAATGCCTCAGCACCCAGGTAACACAGCGTCGGACTGAGATATACATATACCGTATTTTCCGCCACACATTGCGCCACAATTTCCTCCGGCAAAAACGGTGTTACACTCGCAAGCACCTGACCTTTAATCACCGTGAAAGACATTTTACGTCCCGCAGCCCACCTTTCCACCTCCTCCAACAGCCCAGCTTCACTGTTAGGGTAATGCACAAAACAGAACTGATCCACCAATCCTGTCATGCGCTCCAGCCCGCCTTGGTAAAAGGCACAGCGCTTCTATGGTGGCGACAGAATAGACAACAGTAACAGAGCGATTTTGGAACATGCGCGCCACCTGTGTCAGGAAAATTTTATTTGTCATTAGATTTTTCTTGTCTCTTTTTCCTCACACGTTATTCTCCATCCACTATGAAAAACGAGAACCTCACTAACAACGCCAGTCAGCAGTCAGCAGTCAGCAGTCAGCAGCGATCCTATCAAGCGGCGTAAATTCCTAAAGGTTGGCTCCGCTTCTGCTTTTGTTCTATTAGCAAGGTTACCCAGGTTTGCTTATGCTTCCGGGGAAACCGGATCTTCACACAATCCGATAGGTAGAAAATACAAAATGAGGTATGAGTATATGGTTGTGATCACAAATTTACCTACGAGTGTGGTTACGATGGCTGTCGATTTGACTGGAAATATTGGAAAACTTCGTATGCTCGCAGGAGTTTCAGCTACGACCGTCACCGATTATGTGAGCAAAGTGGTTTCCTCGGGAGAATTTGACGATGTTCCGAGCGCAATGTTGTTAAGTGAAGTTAATTTTGCCACCAAGGGGCGTGCTACACTCAGGTTTGACGACATAGCACTGCAAGGCTTCGACTCCGCCATACCTGACCCCGGCTATGGAACTACAGTAACAGCGAAAGCAAAACTATCCTCCGATTCTATAGGGCTCGAAAGCGCAACGACCACCACAGCTCCTACGACATCCAGCTCAATCACGCCTCCAAGTCTTCCAACCATAGCGTTCGAAAATGGAGGTAATTACAATGGTGGTTCCTCCGGGGGGTTATCTTTTACTGGCACATACTATGAAGACCACTGGACTTTCAGCGCGAGTTACGGTGCCACTTTAACTATTGACGGTGTCGCGCATACGTTTGCTGACACTACTCCTGACAACGTGGTCACTATAACATTTAAAGTTGCCCGCAGGAGCAAACTTCTGGAAAGGGCTTACGATATGAAAACTGGGTTTTACTTGGGGGATGACTGGGAAGAGCATGATACGCCGGGGGAAGCCTGCACTGATCATTGGACTAAGTGGAAAGTAGTACCTTAACCTTTAAATGGGTAAATCTTCTATAGTTTATAAGTCCGTTTTAGCTCTGTGTATTTTTGGCGGTAGCTTCATTTTTGTTCACAAATCAGCCAAGCCGCTAGAGACAAAGGTGGGCATAGTCCTCGATCAAGGCCACCTCAAAGAAGTCAAGCAATCGGCCGTTGAGGCGGTTCCCGCCCAAGTTGTGGAAACTACGCCGGAAGAGTTTCTACAATTAGTCAGTCTAAACGGTGAGACGTCTTTGTACCAGGCCGCTGAGGCTCTCAAAACAACTAAAGCTACCATTTCACGCCATTCGTTTGAAGATGCCATAATTGACCTTCCCCCGGGGAGTAAGCGTTCTAGATTGCTCGAAATGTTGATTGCAACTACGGAAAAAGATCAAATTTGGTCAATTTTAAACAGATTGATCCTTACCAACCTCACTGGTGATTTGGCAGGCATAGTGGATGGCCTCGCCAAGACCAACGCCATACCCCAGCAGATTGTCGCTTTGGTGGACGTGGCTAAATTGACAGGTCAACTCAAGGGCCTCGTGCTAGCGGAAGCCGGACGGCGTCTCTTAAGGGACGGCAAACCGTTCCCTGAATTACTGTTAGAGGTGCGGACGTCATTTGGAAGCCAGTCGGAAGATCTTCTTAAATATGTGGTAGAACTACATTCTCGGAAAAACCCGAATGAGGTTATGACAGCTATAGAAAATGGGACGATCCCCCCTGGTGCCCCGCTTTTTGACGTTTTAAACACATGGGGAATGGAGCATGCTGATGAAGTTAAAGCCAGAATTTTTAATTTTTCAGTAATTACCCATAACGGTGAATTAGTACATACTTTCGTAGGAGGCTGGCTATCGCAGGACTCAAGAGAGGCTTCAGCCTGGGTGGCGTCGCTCCCCAGCGGGGAGCAGCGAAAAGCAGGTGCTCTAGCTGTGTATAATTTCTTGCGCGGCCATCATGATGAAGCCTCTGCGGTAGAATGGCAAAAGGAGTTATGACCAAGAATGGGTTGTCTACGACCCGCAGGCCACTCCGATTAATTTTATCCGAATGAGGGTTGTTATTATTGGATCTGGGTTAAGTGGCACGAGTGCGGCTATCATGCTGGGGAAAATTGGCTCTGCTGTGGAATTTTTTGAGTCCAGGCAGCATGCTGCCGGAAATTGCCGTGACGAATCAGACGGACAAAATCGTCTTCACGCCTACGGCCCACACCTCTTCCATACGAATGACACGGACGTGTGGAATTTCCTTTCCCACTTTACGGAATGGACGGGGTATGAGCATCACGTGGTGGCGGATACGGCTCGGGGGCGGATTTTCATTCCCTATAATTTACTGTCGGAGCGGCAGTTAAGCGAACGGTTGAGCGATGAGCAGATCAAAGACCTGATCTTCCGGGAGTATTCGCAGAAGCAATGGGGCGTGCCGTGGGAGCAGATGCCGGCGGCTATTACTGGCCGGGTGCCGACGCGGCGGGAGAATGAGGACACGCGGTATTTTACCGATCGCTATCAAGGCCAGCCGAAGGACGGCTACACGGCCATGTTTGAGCGGATGCTGGAAGGCATCCCGGTCCATCTGGGCGTGGAGAAGGATGAGTGGCGGAAGTATGCGGCTAAGGCGGATCTGGTGATCTACACGGGGAAGATCGACGAGTATTTCAATTACTGCTATGGGCGGCTGCCTTACCGCAGCCTGCGTTTCGAGCACACCCGCAGCCGGGAACGCCTCCCCGTGGCGGTCATCAATCAATGCAACACGCTGCCGTTTACCCGGATGTATGACCATCGGTATTTCTCAGAGGAAAGCGCGGTGGGCGCGCCACCGCTGCCAGAAGGCCAAGAGACCATCATCACCAAGGAATACCCCATGGCCCACGACGAAACCAACGAACCCTTCTACCCCATGCCGTTTGGAGAAGGCATGGCGCTCTATCAGAAATACAAAAAGCTAGCCGATGCCGAACGGAACGCCATCTTCATCGGACGCCTAGCCACCTACAGCTATCTGGACATGTGGATGGCCGTGAAACAAGCCATGGTAAAGCTGCGGCCCATCATCGGGGAGGTGAAATTTTGAGTGCTGCAAAATGGAGCGCGGAGTGGCACTCCGCTTCATCGTCCATTCAACGTCCTAGCGTAGGCGCTCTGTTCGGCATCGCATTGCTAGCGCATACCCGCTTGGCCTTTGCAGCGGAGTGCTACTCCGCGCTCCAACAAGCCATGGTGAAGCTACGGCCAATCATCGGGGAGGTGAAATTTTGAATACGCCCCAAGGAGATGGGGCCCTTGGCCCCGTCCTGTCCGCAACAGGCGCGAGCCGCGCCTGCTCCCTGGTGGTAGCGCGCTACAAGGAGGACATCGACTGGCTGCTGAAGGTGCCGGAAACTATGAAATCTACCTCTACAACAAAGGCCCAGAGATCCCCTCCACTGCAGTGCTGGACCGCTGCCACCACGTTGAAGACCTAGAGAATACCGGACGAGAAGCCCATACCTATCTCCACCACATTCAAAACGGCCACGGACGCGGCTCCACCAAAACGGTTTTTGCGCAAGGTGATCCTCTCGAACACAGCCCAGATTTTTTGAAGTTGCTAGGCCTCGCTGAAGCCTGGGCCAGTCCACAGGCGTTGAGTTGTCGGTGGAAGAAAAGCGCCCCGGTGCCGCCCGCCTATCAACTAGCCCATGAGACTCAAGACCACCTCCGCGGGTGCCGAGTGCGCAGGGAATTTTTCTCCCTGGGAACGTGGGGACCGATCGGATTCCGGGACGTGGGTGCCTGCGATGTGAGTGCAACCTACCTGTCCATGCATGGGCTGCCTGCGGGCTGGAACGTGGCGGGGCATTTCCTGGAACTCTGTGGACTGGAGACCCTGGCAGAAGCGGCATGGCAAGCCCAGGTAGGAAGGTTTGCGTATGGAGCCATCTTCGGGGTGAACACCGAGGCGTTAATGGATTTACCAGAAAGGGAGGTGGATCGGATGCTCACCCTAGC
>JAYVOP010000339.1:0-43739 GCA_043757865.1 Verrucomicrobiales bacterium
CGCGCCCTCGCTCCTGCCACCCTCTGAGCAAGTTAGCAAACACGCTCTAGGTAGATCTGTTCAGGGGTCTTGCCGTTACAAGCTCAAATGCCCTAACGCTAGCAAGCCGTAGTAAGTGTATTCCGCGTCGAGAAAATCATCTGCCCAGGTGCCGTGGAAGCCGCCTGCGGCGGTCCAGAGGGTGTCGATAAAATCCAGGCACGGTTCTTTGAGCGCAGCGTAATCCACCTGCAAGGCATCCAGTGCATGGAGCGCCACGGCGGTGGAGAGCAAGTCTGGGAGCGGAGCCATGGGAAAGGCTTTGAAGCCACCGCCGGGCGCGGCTTGTTGGAGCAACCACGTGCCTAACGCCACGTCCGGCGTGCGGCGGAGTTGGCGATGCAGCGCGATGGCCGCCGCCGTGGCGGTGGTGGTGCCGAAGGGGAGGCCGGGCTCATTGGCATAGCCGCCATCGGCGGTGCGCAGGCTTTCCAGACAGGTTTGCAGGGCACCCGGCTCCGGGGTGCGGCCCGCATCTACTTGGGCCGCCCAGCCTAACAGGCAGCCGTAAGCACTGCATCTGGACGCATTAGGCTTTTGGTTATACCCGCCATCTGCGGTGCGGAAAGTTTCCACCCTAGCGGCTATGGCAGACAGGGTGGCAGCCTCCGCCCCACCGCACGCAGACCAGCAGCGAAGCAGCGCGCTGAGATGCACGAAATCCAAGGTTTCCCCCACCCCATGGCTTTTTAAATAACCGCGCACCTGCTCCAGCGGCGGCTCCACGCGCAGGGCCAGCAAGCCTTCCAGGCCGAACAGCGTGTAATAGAGATCACTGCGTCCCGCCCGATCTTGGAACCCTCCATCCGCATTCAGTTGGCTCAGCAGGAAAGATTGCACTAGCTCCGTGGCCTCGCCCAGTAAGTTCGGAGCGAGCCGGGCGACTTGCAGCATTTCTAGACGGAAGCTCATCAGCGCGAGGGCTAGGGCGCGTTCTTGGTGGGCTTCGGTAGATCGCTCAGCTCGTCTTTGCGGGGCGGGAGGCTGGCGGTGGCGTCTGGGAGGATGGATTCGGAGTTGCGGGCAATGCCGTCCTTGGCCATGCGGCTGGCAGGGTAGATGCGTTTGGCTTTGAGAAACCACGCCAGACTAGCCCCATATTGTTTCTTGCTTTCTAGCGCTTTGGCACGGGCTAGGGCCTGGGCGAAGTCGGATACTTGGGAGGAAAATGAGGCTCCGCGTTTGTTGAGTTCGGTATCCTCTGGGAGATCCACTAGGGCTTCTTGCACGCTTTCCCAGGCTCCCCAGGGGTTATCGCTTTTGGCTAGCTCGTCGGCTTTAATCACGGCGGTTTCGGATTTTTTCACGATGGCCAGCACCTCTTTCAGCTTAGCTTCCTTCTCTGGCTTGGTCAGCATTACGGCGGCATACTTGGGCGCGTCTTGATAGATCTGGCGGTAGTTTTTCTGCGCCAGCAGGCTCTCGAAATCCATGAGGATGCGCGTCTGCGCGTTGCCATTTTCACTGAGGTCTTTGGTAAAGGTTTTCAAGTCAGGATTGGTCGGCCAAAGTTCGGCGGCAGCGCGGATTTCTTCTTCCACTTTCTTGGCATCCGAACTGACCGCAGCCATTTTAGCGGACTCGATGTGCAGGCTAGCGGCGGATTTGGAGGACTCAATGGCGGCCCGGAATTTGGAGTCATCGAAGTCTGTGGTGCGCACTTTCACCTTCGTTAGTAACTCATCCGCGCGCCCGAAGTCCTTCATTTGGCAGGAGGAAATGAGCATATTCAGATCCCGCGTGAACTCTAGCACTCGCTGCTTTTTCACGCGCTCTAAAGTGCGGACGCGTGGGAGAAACTCCCCAACGCCAAAGGCCTCCAGCAGCCGATTGGAGGCTGTTTGCAGTTCGTCTTTCTCGATCGAATACTCAAATGCTTTGACGCCTTCATCGACGTCATGGATGGCTTCCGAGGCGAAGGTTTCTATCGAGGAAATGGTGGGATTTACACCGAAGCCTTTGGCAAACATCTTCTCCACATCGGAGCCTTCCTTCACTTGCAGCGTGCGATCTGAGCCATTGAACATATTGTTATAGATTCGGCAGGCAATGATGGTGTGCTCAAAGCGACGTTGCAGGAAAAGCTGAATGATGAGCGCTTGGAACTCCACCTTGGCCTTCAGTTCATTGATGCCGATCTTGGCTATATTAGCCGCATAGAGCGCCTGCTTTTGAATTACGCCTTTCACGTCCACGCCTAGCCGCGTGCTGTGCGCCACTTCTTTAGAAAGAGAGTCGTCGGCCTTCTCATCCCCTCCGCCTTTCTTCTTTTTGGCGGCCGGAGGATCTAGTTTTTTACCTTCAGCTCCCACTTCCACGCGCACTGCGGCATCATAGATTTCTTTATCCAGCGCCTTGTTAGCAGCCACCATGGCGGCCTCATTTTTCTGGGTCATCCAGACGGAGTAAATGGCGCTGGCTATAGAGTCACACTGGTTCGCATCCACTGGGAACTCTGCGGCCAGGGGCAGCAGGCCCACGGCTTTGGACAGGTTAGGCAGCGCACCTTGTTTGGGCGTGAGGGCTTGGGTAATGTCCCGGATCACCTTGCGGTAGGCTTTGTCGGAGTCGGTGCTGTCCTCGGGCGTGGCGAGGTATTTCTCAAAGCGCCCCCGGATGAGCCGATTGTTGGTGACGTTCCAGGCCTTGCCATCCCAAGTGGCGGTCTCGCTGCCGGGGTCCATGAAGGGCACGTCATTGCCGAGCATACCTTTGCTCTCCGGCTTCTGTTGAGTGTTATTGATGGTGGTATTCCCCCCGCCATTTGCCGGGGCCGCATCGGGGACTTGGGCCGTTAGGGTGAGCGGGATCAGCAGGCTGGCGCAGTAGAGAGGGCGGAGTTTCATGGCAAGTTAGGGTAGGCTAAATTTTACGAGCGTTTGAGGTCGGTGACGCGGAGGAGGCCGGTGAGGTCCACCTCCACTTTGAGCGTCATTTCTTGCCCCGTCTGGATGTTATCGCTAGCATAGGTGGCGGGAAAGAGCACCGCCACATCCACGGCGGGGCCGCCCTTCTCGGGCTTGGCGCTCATGGAATAGAGCCGTCCGGCCTCGGTGTATTTCAGCCGCTCGTTGATGATGGCGGTGAGTTGATAGGTGTTACCTTGCAAGCTAGTGGAATTGCTGAGGTATTCCGTGGCGTCCAGCCGCGTGATGCCTGCAAAGGCATCAGCGTGCTTGCCTCCAAACAGTAAGTATCCGCCCACAGCAGCCCCCACAGCGGCTAGACCGCCGCCCAGCACGAGCGGATTTACGGATGATTTTTTACGACGGGCCATAAGCGTGGGGAGTTAGGAAAGTGGGGAAAGGGAGATGTCCGGGCAGATATGCGGGGAGATAAGGGAGAACGGTTCACAATGCCAAGCAAAAATTTGCCGCAGCTGGGCAGCCCATTTCACAGAGCGCGATCCCCCCGTGGCTGAGCCAAGGACGCTTGAGTTCCCGTTCTCATCCTAACACCACTGGCGGAACCTACTACGAGGTCTTCACCTACAGCGCAGATGGCCTCGTCACCACCTCGGCCGTAAGCTCAGACCCAGCATGGGATCTAGCAGATACCAACCAACGCCGCCGCACCATCAGCTACGTGGACGAAGATGGCTTCTGGATGCGCTCCGTCCTCAGTGAAACGTATCTATCAGGCGCGTGGGCTCCCATCGAAACTGTGAAATATGCGCTCCATTCTCAGATTGTGGCTGGTGGCGCTATTTTCCCGCTGATAACGGAATATGAAAAGCACACCAAAACAGGCAAGACCTGGACGAATTTTTCCCAAGATACCTGCATCGGCAGTGGCACCACAGCGGCTCCGTATCGGATGCGCACCTACCGCCTGAATTCATCCGACGGCTCCGCTTACGTTTACACCGATGCTCTCAATGGCCTCCTCTGCGCCATGATGACCAGTGCCTATGAACCCCGGCCCATCCCCGCCAATCCCTTCCGGGAACTGCTCAGGGAGACATCCACCTCCACCGCCTACTGGCCTCGGATTGATCGATCCCCAGCCACGGGCTTGGTGCTCTCCCGCTCTCTGCCTAACCTGAGTGACGCCACTGCCACCTCGCAGACAGAGACCTTTACCTACTATCCCGGCACCAGCTTGCACGCCGGGCGGGTGCTCAGCCGCACCAGCCTGCGCGCTCCGGCGGGCACCACTTACTATGATTATAATGAGAGTGGCCAGTTGAAATTCCAGTGGGGCAGCGGAGACTATCCCGTGAGCTATGATTACGATACCGAAGGCCGCATGACCAAGATGAATACCTACCAGACAGGCACTTGGACGGCAGCCACATGGCCGAATCCTGCCGCCAGCACTGCGGCCACTACCGAATGGGTCTATGGTGGAGCCGCTGGCAGCGCCTTCCTCAACCTCATCAGCGAGAAAAAATACCCCGCCGTCACTCCCGCGCAAAATCCCGTCTCTTACAAATACCACCCTGATGGCTCACTGAAGACCCGCACTTGGCAGCGCGGGGTCATTACCACCTACGAATACGATGGTTACTCACGTCTCAAGAAGTCCAGCTACACTGGCGGCACGGTCAGCACGCCCACCGTGGAATACACCTACAATGCTGCAGGCCGCGTGGAGAACCGGACGGATGCCGCCGGGGTGACTACGACCACCTACACCGGGGACGGCAGAACCACCTCCACGGACATTCCTTCCGCAGCCCACATCGACTACGGCTATGATACGGAAGGATGCCTCTCCACCCTCACGCCCAAATGGGGTGCCATCACCAGCCCCACCGTTACTTATAATTATTTTAGCAGCAGCATCGGCCTGAACGGAGCCACCAGTAATCATTTCAATGGCTTTACGGCAGGCACTGCACCGAATCAACTCGACTACCGGGCCTACTACACCAGCTATATTTCCGACGTTCCGAACGACCAAATTTACAACCTGAATGCCGCTGCCAATCTTTCCACCTCTAGCGGCTACACCTTCCGTCGATCTTCCAGCCTCACTGCCGCTGGGCTCATCAACGTTGTAAATCACACTGGCCTCAATGGCACCAGCCAGATCACCCTCCAGAGCCATACCTACACCTACAATCTAGACCGCGTCACCGCCGCCAAGCGGGAGGATAACATCTCCTGGAGCTACACCTACGATACCAAAGGCCAAGTCTATAATGCCTCCAAAACCCCCGGCTCCATGATCTTGCCTGGTAGCAAATCCATCTACAGCTACGACCACATCGGCAATCGCACCACCCTCCAAGAAGGAGGCGACTCCGCAGGCAATAACCTGCGCACCACCAACTACGGCACGGCCAATGCCCTGAACCAATACACCAGCATCACCCACCCCCAGAGCTTCGATGTCCTGGGCGTCAGAGCCAGCTCCAATCCTGTGGACATCTACCTCAATAACAGCACCACCGCCCTCAGCCCAGGTCCCACCTTTAGCACCTCCTACCAATGGAGGAGCGAGGTAGCGCACACCGTCCCTGGCATTTACGATAAAGTCGTCGTCAAAGAAGCCAACATCACCATTGAGGACGGCATCCAATACACCGCACCCGCTACCGAATCCCCCACCTACGATGCCGATGGCAACCTCCTCACGGATGGCCGCTGGACCTACAAATGGGACGGGGAAAACCGCCTCGTGGAAATGGAATCCGCCCCGCAGACCACCATCCCCGCCGTAGCCGGACGCAAACTCACCTTCACCTACGATGGCCTCTCCCGCCGCATCGCCAAGAAAGTAGCCACCCGTCCTAACACCACCACCGCCTACACCACCACCACCGATGAACGCTACGTCTATG
The DNA here is from genome assembly GCA_043757865.1 of Verrucomicrobiales bacterium. Classification (GTDB taxonomy): domain Bacteria; phylum Verrucomicrobiota; class Verrucomicrobiia; order Verrucomicrobiales; family V1-33; genus JAGNEJ01. The sequence goes on from JAYVOP010000339.1 coordinate 5,828, forward strand.
ATGGTTGGAACCTCGTGATGACCATCAACGCCCTGCCCGCCACCCCCGTGCGCGTGGCCACCTACGTGTGGGGCCCAGACCTAGCCAGCAGCCCGTATGCTAGGCGCTCCTGGCAGCGCGCAGGCGGCGTGGGCGGCTTACTAGCCGTCATCGGCACCCAGGCAGATAACTCAGACACCTACCTGCCCCTCAGTGATCGCCTGGGCAACATCACTGGCTACCGTCGCCCCGCCGCCGCCAGCGCCACCGCCCTGAACAACGACCTAGCCACCACGGGAGCCATCTACGACTACGACGCCTTTGGCCGCGAATTCCGCAGCAGCGGCCCCGCCGCCGACACCGTCCCCTTCCACTTTAGCAGCAAATTCACCGACGTGGAAACGGGACTGAATTACTATGGTTACCGGTATTATGATCCAGGAAATGGACGGTGGCCCTCGAGAGACCCCATCTGGGAAAGAGGGGGGCTGAACTTCTACGGGATGGTGAAGAATGATCCGGTGAATCGCTGGGATCGTCTTGGCTTGAAGGATGATTTCGTCAAGCCCGGCACAGTGCTCCCGCTAAAGAGTTGTGGAGGAAAGATAACGATCACGCAGTATGAAGCGACCCCAAAGGGATACCAAGGAAATTCAACTCCAGGAGCAGTGATTTACGCAAAATTTGAGTTCGACAGCAATAAAGAATGCTGCTGCAAAGGAGGCGATTTCAAATGGATCAGCACTGTAACGAAAGATACCGCGCCAGGACAACCTGCGACACCATACACCGATAACCCCCCCGGAGCGAAAGACCCATACTATTATACCGATCAGGATATTCAGGCAAATCCAGGACTCTCTGGTCCTGAACAACGGCTTTTCGGTGACGCTCCAAGCGTTGATCCTTCGACGTTGGCTAAGCCAGTTGAAATTGAGTTTGAAACGTGCCTTGTCTGTGCTGGAGAAAATAACAAGAAATTGAAGTGTTTTAAATGGGGCGTAACCGTAACCGCTGGTGCAAACGGCGGTGCTCCAGTGCCAGTCGTAAAATAAAAATTGATTCTTATGCAAAGGCGACTTTTTGTTACTTCCGTCTGTTCCAGCCTGACGCTCCCTTGCCCGGCTTTTGGGAAAAATGATTCTCCGGCACAGCAAATAGCCATTAAATTATGCAGCATGGAGAGGTCTGGGCTGGGTGAATTAATGGTGAGTGAGGATTTTTCTCGAGTTCCAGCTCTAATGGTAGTGTTCGAAAACACAGGGAGGATTCCATTACGCTTAATGTCTTTTGATAATAGCTTTGGATACAGAAATCTTTTTTTTGAGGTTAGATCGGGCAAAGAGGTTGAAATCATTCAGAAAAAGCCCCGCTCTTTTAGACGAAATCTTCCTCTCGGCTTTGTCATACAGCCAAAATCCGCAATTTCCCTCCCCGTATCGTTCATCACTACAATCTGGGGTGAGCCGAAAATAGGGTGGAATCAAATCAAGGAGCTTCGAGCGCGTTACGAGCAGAATGAGTTAGAACGCGGGGATCAGCCTGAAGGCATAGACTTTCGGCATCAGTGGTCAGGCAAGGTCAGTAGTGAATGGCTCCAGCTTTAAGCCATGCACTTCCTCCCCGATTCGGCGCGGTATGCAAGCTGCAGAACAAAAAGATGCTGCAGACAAGGGTGTTGCACTTTCGGTTGAAATTTATTCTCTAGCCGCGCTGTGGCGTGCAGAACAAAAAGACAGACAATATTTACTTGAACCGGGCGGAGATTTGGGTATCGTGCAAGAATTATGGCCACCGCTCGCATTACTGTTGCTTCTGAACCTACCGTTTACCACGTCATCACACGGGTGACGCGGGGGGAGTTTTTGTTTGGGGAGGTGGAGAAGGAGCGGTTGCGCAAGATGCTGTGGCAGATGGCGGATTTTACCGGGGTGGAGGTGCTGACTTATGTGGTGATGTCGAATCATGTGCATCTTGTTTGTAGGGTGCCGGTGAAGGAGTTGGCGGATGTGGCGGTGGAGAATGCGGAGGTGTTACGGCGGTTTGGGGTGTTGTATGGGGCGGAGGCGATGAACGAGGCGAAACGGAATCTGGACAACATTCCGCCCGCTGCTGGAGGCGGGAAGGAGGATGCGGTAGGGCCGGAAAAGCCTGGTGCGGAACTACCAGAAGCCAAGCCTGTGATGCCTGCGGAGTGGGCGACGTTCCGGGGGAAGTATGTGCCTTTGATGCATGATCTTTCGTGGTTTGTGCGGTTGTTAAAACAACGGTTTGCGCGCTGGTATAACGCTTTCCACAAGACCTTTGGGACGTTGTGGGCGGAGCGGTTTACGAGTGTGATCGTAGAAGGCACGGGGGAGGCATTGTTAGCAACGTGCGCTTATGTGGATCTGAACCCGGTGCGGGCGAAGATGGTGGATGATCCTAAGGATTATCGGTATAGCGGCTATGGCGAGGCGGTGGGTGGAAAATCCCTAGCCAGACGCGGGCTGGAATCGGCCTTGGGGATGGCGCGGTTGGATTGGCGGGGGACGCAGGCGCGGTATCGGAGGTGCCTGTATGCGGCGGGCTCGGTGGCGAAGGTAAAGGGTGGGAAGCGGCAGGGGCAGATTTCGACGCCTGCGGCGGAGGTGGTTAGGGAACAGGATGGCCAGCTCCCATGGAAGGTGGCATTGGCTAGCCGAGTGCGGTTTTTCACCCGCAGTGGCATTTTTGGGACGAAGGAATTTGTGGAGCGGATTTTTGAGCTTAAACGCAAGCACTTTCCAGAGCAGCGGAAGTCTGGGGCGCGGAAATTACGTGGTGCGGAATGGACTGGGCTGGCAGCAGTGCGAGATTTACGGATGTGAGCCGTTGTTGATGGAGGCACGTCTTGAAGATGGGTCCGGAAAGTGTGTGCGGGTTGAGCGCCTGCGCGTAAATGACGGTCAGGATTTCCCTAACCACGATCTCCACGTGCGAAGCCCAGGCTCCCCACCAACTGCGTTTCCCGCGCGCGCACTTGCTCACGGCGTTTCCTCGCCTGTTTTTGCGCGCGATACTGAGCCCATTTCAGGGCCCATTTTCCTAGCCATTGGCCGTGGTTAGCATTGAGGCGGTGGGTCCAAAAACGTCGCACCAGAGAGGGCAGGTAACGCACGAAGAGTTCATCATCCGCCGCATAACAGGCCAGCACGGAGCCGGGATCGCCTTGGCGGGCGGCTCGGCCGTAGAGTTGGCGATCCACGCGGGCGCTTTCGTGCGGCTCCGTGGCCACTACGTGCAGGCCGCCCAGCGCGGCCACACCGTATTGCAGGAGAATGTCTGTGCCGCGGCCCGCCATGTTCGTGGCGATGGTCACCCTCCCTAACTGCCCGGCTTGACTGACGAGCATGGCTTCCGTCTGGTGCTGTTTGGCATTTAAAAGACAGCAGGTCAAGCTCTCCGTGTCCAGGAGCCGGAGGATACTCTCACTCGCATCCACGCTGCGCGTGCCTACTAACACGGGCTGCTGTTGCGCATGACGGGTGGTGATTTCCTGCTGGATGGCCAAGGCTTTAGCATCCGTGTTAGGAAAGAAATGAGTGCCCATGTAATGTCGCTGGCAGGGTAAATGGCGCGGGATGGCCAGGGTCGGCACGCCGTAGGTTTGCCAGATTTCTGCGGCCACTTCTTTGAGCGTGCCGGACGCGCCCGACAAGGTTTCGTATTTGCGGAAAAAGCTCTGGAAGCTGATCCGTGCCATCGTTTCCGTGGCCGCTGTCACCTGCACACCTTCCTTCGCCTCGATCATCTGATGCAAGCCCTGACGCCACGTCCGCATGGGCATCGGGCGCCCCGTGGCCTCGTCCACGATGACTACTTGTCCGCCGTCGATCACATACTGCACGTCCCGCAAAAAGAACATCCGCGCCTCCAATCCCAGGCACAGCAATTCCACCCGCCGCGCCTGACTAGCCCACAATCCCACGTGCGGCAGCGCCATGTTAGCCGCCTCTTCATGCAGTCGCGCTAACACCGGCACGATCAACCGATTCCCCGCATCCACCGCATAGTCCACGCCCTCCACTAATCCGGCCACCACTTCCCACGCCGCTTGGCAGGCTCCTTCCAGCCCGCCACCCGGCGCGCTCCGACTGATGATGAGCGGCGTCACTGCTTCGTCGATGAGGCTGTTGTCCGCTTCGTCGATGAGCGCATGGTAAAGCCCGTTTTGCACCAGAGCCACCTCCCGTCGGGGTGTGGCCTCGCTGACATGGGCGAGGAAAAGTCGCGCTCCGTGATCCGCTTGGCCGTGCAGTTGGAGGCGGTCTCGCAGGTAGTCTGCGGCCACCTCCTTGGCCGTGGTGTAGGTCACGGACTTGCGATAGGCCTCGGCACGCTGGTCTGGCAAAGCATTACCTAACACGCTCCCGACGGTCAGTCCCGCGCGTTTATAAAACCCGCGCAGGTTCCCCGCATCCCGCCCCGCTAGGTAATCATTGGCGGTGATGACATGCACTGGCAACCCGCTCCAGGCTTGGAACGCAGCCGCTAGTGCCAGCGCCAGCGTCTTGCCCTCGCCCGTATCCACCTCCGTGAGAAATCCCCGGATCGAGGCCGCCGCCGCCATGATCTGCACATGATAGGGCGAGAGCCCTAACTCCCGCTGCGCCACCACCGCTAGCAACGCCAAGCCCTCCACCACCGTGGCCTCGCTGGCCTGCGGATAGCGTCGCCTTTCCTCATGCACCGCCTCTAGTCGCTGGTGCCATTCACCCTCGCTCAACTCAGTCAACGTGGCCCGCAGCGCGCCCACCGCATCCGCTAGGGCCTTGATCTGCTGCAACTGCACACCCCGACTGCGCCAACGTCCGCGCACTGTATTTGCCCACGCATCCAGGCCCGTATGCACCGGACGATCCCGGCGGGCATGGAGGGCGCGTTGCCATTCGGTAGGGGTAGGCATAACAGGAAATTTTAGACTTGGTAATTCCGCTGGAAGAGTTGCCGCAGACTGCGCCACCATTGTGCTAGCAACGGTTCCCACGGTAGCTCTAAACGCGCCACTAACCGCTGGCCATGATGGAGCAGACACCCCGGCTCCGCCCCCAGATAGCCGCGCACTTCAAAGAACGGCTCCGTCGTCCGCGTGCCCTTGCCTTCGCCAGCACCCACCAAGCCCGTGTGTTTGCTGCCGCCTTTCTCGTCCGCCTCCACGGGCGTCTGGCCGCCTCCCGCTAAGCCTAACGAGGCGGAGGGCAGCAGCCCTTGCTCGGCAGGGATGGCCTGTAACTCCGTGACTTTAAACGTGCTCGTCTCCAGTCCCGTAACCTTCACTTCCGTGGCCTTCACATTACCCGTAAACAACCGCGCCACATCCGCCTGCCGCACTACTGCGGATAAATAATGCTGCGTCTCCCCCTGCACCACGCCGAACTCCGTGCCGCGTGGCACCAGGGATCCACGCCAGGTGCTCACGTCTGGCGCTATCCAGGTGCCCGCGCAGGGAGCGCGAACTAGCAAGTCCTCTTGCTCGGCTCGTAATTTCGTTTGCCGCGCCAAGATGGCATCCAGATACCCTTGTAAATTGAGCGCCCGCACCGGGTCCACATCCAACGCCTCGCGCGCTTGGGAGCGCGCCTTTTTCAACTCCAATGCTGCGCCCTCGAGCTCGCGGGCGAGTTCGAAATTCTCCAAGCGCAGCAACGCCTCGCCTGCTTTTACCAGGGTTCCCGAAGGTGCTAGCACCTCCATCAGTTCCCCCGCCATGCCTGCATAGACATGGGCAAACGGATCTGCGCGCACGATCCCATCCGCCCGGAAATGGCTGGGCATGGGCACGAACGCCAGGAAGGCTAACACGAGCCCCAGTGCGCCTAATGACACCCCCAGCGCGCGGCCCCGCTTGGTTTCCAGCCGAGGATGGCTCAGCAAATAAACGCCCGCCCGCCAGATGGGCAGCAGCAACCACACCACCGCAAACCCCAGCGCTAAGAGCACGCCGAGCACGAAGAATTTCTGCGAGATAAAGAACAAGATCCCCACCAGCAAGACCGTGCGATAGATCAGCGAGGCAAAGAAATAGGCCGTGAGGGCCCACGTTTCCCGTCGGGAACTAGCCGGATTCCGCGCCTCCGTGAGGCCGAATCCATAGCGCTCTAGCAGGTAGAGCGTGGTCTGACTCGCACGTCCTTGGAGGTTCGGCATTTCCAAAAAATCCGAGAGCATGTGGTAGCCATCGTAGCGCAGCAGCGGATTGAGATTGAAGAGCAGCGTGCCCACCGACGCAATGACGATGGCGTTATACGCCACGCGATGCAGCGCGCCATCGCCCGTGTGGGCCCACAGCATGGCGGCCACTGCGGCTAAAGCCAACTCCACGATCATGCCCGCGCCACCGATGAGGATGCGCTGCCATTTATTCCGCAACGCCCAACTGGACGAGGCATCCACATACGGCAGCGGATTGAAGAGCAGCAACATCACCCCCATCTGCGGCACTTCTCCGCCGAATTTCCGACACGCATAACCATGCCCGAACTCGTGCAGTGCTTTGATGAACACCATCGTAGCGTAGAGCCAAGGCAGGTTGGCGGTGCCTAACAGCGCGCCTCCTTCACTCTTAAATAGGTGCCAATTTTCCACGATCTCCTTCGCTCCCCACAGCAGCAACGCCAGCCACAGCAGCCCACCTAACGGAGAAATGAGACCGCGCACTAACGGCAACGTGGTGCGGATAAAGTTGTCAGGATTGAAGAGCGGGATGCGCAGAAAAAAGAGATTGGCCCACGTGCTGCGGACCTTGCGCTGCTGTTGTTTTTCCTGCGCAGCGAAAAGGGAAGCGACATCGCCCTCTAGATCTCCCCGCAGCAAGCCGCTCTGATGTAACTGGGAAAGCAACTGCACCACCTCCGTCTGTCCAGGGGCGTCCTGCGGGTCGATTTCTAGACTGCGCTCCCACGCCTCGCCCACCGTAGCGCATCGTTCTAGCTCACAGATGAAACGATACGCGGGCGGCTGCACGCGGAAAAATTGATTCCCTAACGCGTCCTGCACCACATACCAACGCCGCCCCCGAAAGCGCTGCGCCACGATGTGGACCGCTGGCCGCAGCCGCAGGCAACGCCCCTCCACCAAGTGCCAGGATTCATCAAAAGTAGGCGCGACGGTGCTCATGTTAGTTAGAAAACCTGGCCTGTGCTTCCATGCGGCTTCCCGAACGTAGGATGGGCCACCGCGAGATTAATCCGGTGGCGGCCTCCTGGGGAAGCACGCTCGGTCATGGTCGAAGCCAGATTTTCTCGAGCGGCGGGATAAAAAATTGCAATCATGCCGGGACCGTAGGCGGTCCAGGTTGGAGCGTCAAGATTTTCGATTTTAGCGATTCACGCTCAGCACCCGGCCATGGGCATCTGCTGGCAGAAGGCTTGGCCATCTGCTAGGTCCGCAAATATCTGGGCCATGCGAACTTCGCTAGTTCCTCCCAACCGAGGCGCGGAACTCGGCGGCTCCGCCCTCATGCAAAAATTTGCCGTGCCCCCTTGACCCCGGCAGACATGTCCCTACGATGCGCGCCTTATGTTACAAGCAGGCATCGTCGGTCTTCCTAACGTGGGTAAATCCACACTCTTTAACGCCGTGACCCGCTCCCGCAAAGCGGAAGCGGCTAACTATCCATTCTGCACCATCGACCCGAATCAAGGCGTCGTGGTGGTGCCGGATGAGCGTTTGGAGGTGCTCTCGAAGATCACCAAATCCCAGAAGCTCATCCCCGCTACCATCGAATTCGTGGACATTGCTGGCCTCGTCAAAGGAGCCAGCCAAGGTGAGGGCTTGGGAAATCAATTTCTCAGCCACATCCGCGAGGTTCACGCCATTGTGCAAGTGGTGCGGTGTTTTGAAAATGACGACATCCACCATGTGAGTGGCGGCATTGATCCCACGCGGGACATTGAAGTCATTAACACGGAACTCATCCTAGCGGACATCAACAGCCTGGAAAAACGCCGCGAGCGCAATGAGAAGAAAGCCAAAGGCGGGGACAAAGAAGCCAAGGCGGAGAACGAACTCCTGGTGAAACTCCTCCCCCACCTCAACGACGGTAAGCCCGCCCTCACGTGTGATCTTTCGGATGCGGAAAACAAGCTGATGCAAGGCTTCTTCCTACTCAGTTCCAAGCCCACCATCTTCGCCTGCAACGTGGCGGAAGAGGAGCTGGCGGCGGCGTTAGCGAATCCCGAAGGCCACGCCCACGTGAAGGCCGTGCTAGACTATGCGCGGGACCACCATGGCTCGAACGCCTGCGTCATCAGTGCCGCCATCGAACAAGAAATGGCGGATCTCCCAGCGGAAGATGCGACGGAATATCTGGCTAGTCTAGGTGCGGCGGAGAGTGGTGTTTCTAATCTCATCAAGGCTGTTTATTCCCTGTTAGGGCTGCGGACTTACCTCACCACCGGGGAAAAGGAAACGCGCGCTTGGACCTTCACGGCAGGGATGAAATGTGCCGCCTGCGCAGGCGTGATTCACAGTGATTTTGAGCGCGGCTTCATTGCCGGAGAGATCGTGGCCTACAAAGATCTGGTGGCTGCGGGCACCTACGCCAAAGCCCGGGAAATGGGCAAGCTGCGCATTGAGGGCAAGGAATATGTGGTGCAGGATGGCGATGTGGTGGAGTGGCGCTTCAACGTGTAAACCTGCGCCCAAAGGTGGCGGCACCTAGCTTTGCCTAGGTCCACGTCCGGCACAGATTACCCTGGACAGCATTTCCCCCGCTACCGAGCCTTGCGCGCCAGGCGAGGTGCTGCGAGGCTGCTGCTGAGCCTTGCAAAGGCGCGAACCATTGCCTAGAGGATGCGCCTCCGATGCGCCCGCCTGCTCTAGAACCGACTGAAAAAAACCTGCTGCTGACTAAGCTGCGCAGCGTCTGTGCCCGTGTGGAGGTGACAGACCGGCTGCGCCAGGAGCCGCGTCCGAGCGTGCTGGACGTGATGCTCATGGGCGTGAAAACGTGGACGGTGTATGTGGAGGATCTGCAAAGCGTCTTCGTCACGGAGATCGTTTTCCAGTTCGGGGAACTGGTCACGGAATGCACCTGCGAGCTGGGCGGAGATTGCGCGCATGTCTCCAGTGCCGCGCATTATTTCCTAACGGGCAATGCCACGCAGTCCGCGCCCTCCCCCAAAGTCGCGCCTGCGCAGCCAGTGGCCACGGAGCTAGCCCTGACGCCCGCCACCGCGCATCCGTTAGCCACCAATGGATTTGCGGCGGAGTTCGAGCGTCGGTTACAACGGAAGCTCAGCCCGTCTGAGCACACCGCCGCCCGGCGGATCGATTTCATTCATGCCAAATACGGCAGCCCCGCGCAGCTTTCCCGCAGTGAGTTAATCCCGTTAGTGGACAGCGCCACCTTCTGGCATGGCATGGGCACCACGCCGCTGTGGAAGGTGCGCCCAGCCACGGTATGGGAGGCGTGGCTGCATCTGGCGCGCGTGTTAGAGGCGGAGGAGGTGCTGGCCATCCCTGCGCTGCGACAGATCACCACGGAGCAGGAAATGGAGCACGTGCTAGGCGCGCAGCTCCAGCAGGAACGCCTGGACTCCTGGAAAACCTTCCTGCGGGATGGACTGAAAATGGAGCGCGCCCGGGAGCAGCAGCAGCGGCTAGAGACGGATCTGCGCCTGCGCCTAACGGGCGAGTCTCTGACGTTAGTGCAAAGCAGCGGGCCGGACGCAGCGTTCGAGCCGATGCCACTGGAGCGGTATCGCGCCCTGATCGAGGAGCGCCCGATCACCAGTGTGCGCTTCACTAAAAATGCCCGCAACGTCTGGGAAGCGTTCACCAATCATTTCCTCACGGCGCATCCCACGGGCCCACGCGTGCCGCACACGGGCAGCGCCTCGGGCACTATTTTGCGCTGCCTGTTCGAGCACCCAGAGGCGCTCGCGGGCTTGGAAAATCCGCACGGTCGCGCGTTTCAATTAGCCAGCACCGCGCTGGTCTGGACCCTGCTAGAGAATGATCCCGCCTCCGCCAGCTATCGCCTCACCCTAACCGCAGCGGATGGCACGGAGCCACCGGATCGGCTCTGCATGGTGCCTGCGGAGGTGATCTACTATTTCACGCAGACGCATTTATACTACGGTCCCCCGCCGCTGAATCTGCTCACGCGGCTGCGTGAGTTGGAGCGCATCCCCGCTGCGGTGGTGGAATCCCGGGAGGGATTGCAATTTCTGGAACGGCTCGGGGCCACCTTGCCAGCTAGCGTGCAGGCCCGGATCGTGCGCTTGGAGCCACGTTACCGGATTGAAATCAACCTGCTAGAAAATGCCCCCCCGTGGGAGGCCATGCAGGCGCAGTTGCTGGCGGACTTCGGCCTGCCAGGCGGCGTGGAGGCCATCGGCCATGCCGGAGCTAGCGTGCATACGGCGGCCACCGCCAGCGATCCTAGCACGGTCATCTTTCGCGAAACGAGCGCGCATCTAACGCACCGGAATCAGATGCTAGCGGGCGGCATGGCGTGGTCCCAGAAGCTGCGGCGGTGGACGCGCGCGCTGGGCGAGCGCTTTGCGGAGGAGTTCTACACTTGGCTCCAGACGCTGCCGCCCACGCTGGAAGTGTTCCTGGACCCGCTGCTGCAATCCATCCAAAAAGGCCATCTCAGCGCCAGCCTCACCTTGCGACTCCAGCCCACCGAGACGGATTGGTTCGATCTGGAAATGGCCATTGATCTAGACGATCACGCACTGCTGCCCGCAGAGGTGGAAGCCCTGCTGAAGGCGCGTGGGCGCTGGGTGCTGCTGCCAGGGAAAGGGTATCGGCGGCTGGATCTAGCATTTACCGAGGAAGATGCCGCTCACTTAGCGGATCTAGGCCTGAGGCTGCAAGACGTGGGCGGTGCGCCCACCCGGATGCACGCGCTGCACCTGGCGCACCCCAGCTTGGCAAAGTTTCTCCCCGCCCAGGCCACGGAGGATCTGCAACTGCGCGCAGCCACGCTGAAACTCCACGCCACGCCCCCCGTGCCCAGCACGATCACGGCGGAGTTGCGCAGTTACCAAGTGGAGGGCTTCCATTTCCTGGCCTATCTGGCAGAGAATCATTTCGGCGGCTTATTGGCGGACGACATGGGGTTAGGCAAAACCTTACAAACGCTAACGTGGATCGCGTGGTTGCGCGCGCGGGCGGAGTTCGATGGCCGCCCGATGCTGGTGGTATGTCCGAAATCCGTGACCGATAACTGGCTCGCAGAAGCGCGGAAATTTTGCCCGAGCTTAAAGGCCCGGCGTTACACCAGCGCGGGCAGCACCACGCGCAAGCACGTGGAGCAGCACCTGCTAGGCGCTCACTTGCTCGTCACCAACTACGCCCAACTCCGCATCCTAGAGGCAGAGTTCGCCCAAGTGTCCTGGCACGCCGTGATCCTGGACGAGGCGCAATATATCAAGAACCCCACCAGCCGCACGGCCCAGGCCGCGTGCAAGCTCCAAAGCACCCATCGGCTAGCGCTCAGCGGCACGCCGATTGAAAATCGCCTGCTGGACCTCTGGAGCATTATGGACTTCGCCATGCCCGGCCTGCTGGGCCGCAGAACGATGTTTCAGAAACATTACCAAGCCAAAGAAGACACCCAGGCCCGGCGGCGGCTAGCCGCTAGAGTGCGCCCCTTTATGCTCCGCCGCACCAAGCAAGAAGTGGCCAAAGACCTGCCCGCGCGGATCGAGGAAGACCTGCTCTGTGAGATGGAAGGGCCACAGGAAACGCTCTATCAAGCAGAACTTAAGCGCGCCCAGCAGATCCTCCTCAATGCCCAGACCAATGCGGCGCTAGACTCCATAAGGTTTACCATTCTGGGCAGCCTCACCCGGCTGCGGCAGATCTGTTGCCATCCCGCGTTAGTCTCCACCGCACCGGAGTTTAATAACGCGGAAAGCACCAAGCTCAACGCCTTGCTAGACTTGCTGGAACCCTTGATGGAGGAAGGCCACAAGGTGCTACTCTTCTCCCAATACGTCTCCATGTTAGAGCTGATCCAAGCGGAAATTAAGTCGCGGGACTGGCATCATTTCCTGCTCACCGGAGCCACGGAAAATCGCGGCCAACTGGTGGAGAAATTCCAAACCCACGAGGGCCCCAGCATTTTTCTCATCTCCCTCAAAGCCGGTGGCAGCGGCCTCAATCTCACCGCCGCTAGCTACGTCATCATTTACGATCCATGGTGGAATCCCGCCACCGAGAATCAAGCCATCGACCGCAGCCACCGCATCGGCCAGCAGAGCACCGTGATCGCCTATCGCTTGCTCGTAAAAGACAGCATCGAGGAAAAAATCCGCGCCCTCCAACTCAGCAAAGGCGCGCTAGCCGCCGACATCCTGGGCGAGGAAAGCTTCGCCAAGGCGCTGACCAAAGATGATTTCGGGTTCCTGCTAGGGTGAGCCGCACGCGATGATTTTTTGAAAACCACTTTGCTTTTTAACTGACCCCATGCAAGATCCGCCCACGATCCAATCAAATCCCGGTGTGGCGGAATCGGTAGACGCGGCGGACTCAAAATCCGTTGCCCTTTAAAGGCGTGTGGGTTCGAGTCCCTCCGCCGGGACCACTCTTTCAGCCTCCAGTAAAGAACAGAGCACTTGTCGAAAATAACTGCAGGAGAAGTGCAAAGAGGCTGAGCGAGCTAAAAAGAAGGAATTTTACCTTACAATTAACATACACTTTTTGGCCGATTGCGCTATTGTGCCTCGCGCGCGCGAGAGATCCGCCGTTTCTAAGCCCAATACCCCTTGTCCAATGCACCTCACAGGAACCACCTTAGCCCGCAGCATGTCTGGCGTTCGCCAGAGTTCTGCTATGGATGCAATGCGGGAGGAGATTACACCTGAGAAGATCGTTCAGGCTATCTGCCAAGGTCTTAGTGCAACGCACCAGACCAAGCGGGGCCTTGCTCCAGACCATCGCACACGGTTGGAAAGCGCTCGGGTCGCGCTGGCTTACCTTGAGGGGAAACCCATTAATCGAGTCGAGGCCGCGGTCGTGTCTGCGCCTCCGGATGCAGGTGCCTTAGTGCGCCTCTTGGCCTCCCCCGCGGCACGAGCGAGATTGCAGCAACTCCTTGACCGAGCGGAGCCATCGTGACCGATTGTCGAAAGTATCCGCCTTTCGGATGACCTGCCAATTAGCCCATTGACCTCGCGGCTCAGAACATTGATAAGCTCACCTCTTGGGCGTGGAGTCCAGGGATGTCGGCGGTGAGCACCGGGAGCCAGCGTCCGCGATTGAACGAATCGCGGCTGGCAGTTTATTTCTTTTAAATGTGAAATCCCTATTGAGCTATTGAGTTTTCCATGTGCCATGCTTAGTCCGTGCTTTAAGTTTCTCTCACCGTCACCAGGGTCACCAAGCCCTCGCAGGCTTCTATCGAAGACCCTAAACACTTAAATGCCAATTCAAAACGCAATGAATACCACCAAAACCACTGAGACATACGCCCGCCTGCGGGCACTTGTGGGCTTTTTGGGAAGCCGGCCTCACCATGCTTGGTGGGACTGCAATTTCATGAGCGAGACTGGGCTGCGTTTCTTGGCGAATGCATTTCCAAGATCAGCGTCAGCGGCGGCACTCAACGCCACGGCAGAGGCCGCTCGACGACTGCACGACCAGGAACTAGGCAAGAAGAACTGTTACCACTTGTTTAGGCTGCCTGGAGGCATTGAGGATTTGATTTACAATGCCCAAACTGGGGATACCGCAGCATGGACGAAAGAAACAGCTCTCGACGATCTGGCGGGCATTGCTGATGCCAAAATTGTTGCCCCTCAAGGCCCAGTCCAGATTGGCATCGAAAAGCGAATCTTAACGGCCACATCTGTTCAGGAAATGGCGGCCCACTACCACTCCTCCTACTCGCAGGGAATACGCTGCTATCCCTATTTTACTGCTGACAGATGATGATCAACGAAGGCTTCTACACCACTCAGCTTCAGGCAGGCCTCGGCATGGTTCCCGAGACCTTGGACCTCTTGCGTTTGTGGAAGCCAGGCGTGATTCCCGCTCGTCTGGCTCAGGAGGTCGTTGAGACAGGACTTTTCTCCAGAGCTACTGCCAGGCGCGCCCGGAATCTTGTGGTCGAAATGTTTGCTCCACGATACCTCGTTGATCATGGACAGGCTGCCGCTTGCTTGAAGTTTCTGAGTGAGCACCGATTCCCTCAAGATGTCGTGGTCCAGCTCTGTTTCCTCTATACAGCGCGTGCGCAGCGAATCTTTGCTGATTTCGTGTTGGAAATCTACTGGCCCAAATACAGGGGCGGAGCTTCTTCAATGAGCCGGCAGGACGCTGAGAAATTCGTCCAACGTGCCTTGGATGCTGGCCGGACCGCCATGCGTTGGTCCGATTCCACGGTGGAAAGAGTGTCTGGTTACCTGCTGGGCTGCTGTGCCGATTTTGGCTTATTGGCCTCTTCAGGCCGCGGTGAGCGCAGCATCCAACGTTTTTCGATGCGGCCAGAGGCAGCTCTCTATCTGGCTCACGAACTGCATTTTGCGGGAATCAGCGATACCGCGATCATCCAGCACCGCGATTGGATGCTATTCGGCTTTGAACCTGGCGAGGCGCTTAACCGACTGAAGCCCCTTTCTCACGACGGGCATTTTGTCGTCCAGTCGAGTGGGGAACTCGTCCAGATTTCCTGGAAATATCAAACTATGGAGGATTGTCTGCATGCACTCACTCAAAGATAAATTCGACGAAGTCTGCCTCCGGGTTCACGAAGGGCGACGCTTGGAAAGCACCGGCTCAGCACCGATCTACTACCTAGTTTTCCCGGTGAAACAGATCCTCGAAGTCAAACGCCAAACCAAGGCCTGGACCGCCAAGTTGAAGAATCTGGGATGGAATGTCGTGACGTTCTCATTTGCAGAGACGCTTGATTCGATATTCAAAAATCACAAGCTCAGGAGCAGTTGGGTCATGGGTGAAAAAATGCTTTTGGCGAAGGCTCAAGGAGCCATTCCGGCAGCCGCCATCAGTCAGATCAATACCACCCTTACCAAGGCGCTGACCGAAGGCCCCGAACTGCTAACCTTGATCCGCCAAAAAGTGGTGGAGGCGTCCAGCCATTCGAATGGACTGCTGCTGGTCACCGACCTCGAAGCGATTCATCCTTACCTGCGCATCAACAGCATCGAGGCAAAAATCCAGGACGAAGTCCACTCTCCAGTGATGGTGCTCTATCCTGGAAAACGCGAAGGCAAGACCAGCCTAAAGTTCCTTGAATTCTACCCTGCTGACCCCAACTACCGCTCTGAACACATCGGCTGATTTCACCCCCCAGAAGAACCATGTCTCAAATCCGTAATCTCTTCGACTCTTCGCGTGCGCTCAGCCGCCCCATTGAAAAGGTCATCACCTATCAAAACCGTTCCGAGGAGCAGCTCCGGGCCGAAATCTCCGAATATGTGGTTACAGGCCACATTGAGCAGAGCTTCGAGGATCTACTCAGCAAGATGCAGCTTGCGCAGCAGGGAGGCGGTGGTCACGAGATTGGCGTCTGGGTGTCCGGCTTCTACGGTTCAGGGAAAAGCTCATTCACGAAGTATCTCGGCTTCTCCCTCGACCGGAACATGAAGGTCGGTGGCGATCCCTTCGTGAAGCTGCTTCAGAACCAGCTCGGGTCTGCTGGCACCCGTGCCATGTTCAATCAGGTCTCGACGGTTTATGACGCGGCGGTGCTGTTTCTTGACCTTGCCAGCGAAATGCTGGCAGGCGCATCCATGGAGGACATCTCCACCGTGCTCTACCTCAAGGTGCTCCAATGGGCCGGATATTCAGAGGACCTCAAAGTCGCCGAACTTGAGCGCATGTTGGAGGCCGATGGAAAGCTGGAAGCATTCAAGACACGAGCGAAAGAGGAATTGAACGGCATCGACTGGATTGAGGTTCACAATCAACCGCTCGTAGCCAACCAGATTGCCGCTCATCTCGCGACTGAGTTTTACCCAAACCTGTTCAAGAGCGTTTCGGACTTCGGGGACCTTACGCTCCATGTCAGCAAAGCTGAAAACAGGAGGGCCGAGGAGATGATCGAACTCATCCGGCGCAAGTCAGAGAAGAAGAACGTCATCTTCATCATCGACGAGGTCGGGCAGTATGTTTCCGCCAAGCCAAGTCTGATTCTGAACCTCGACGGCCTGGCCAAGAATCTGAAACAGATCGGTGGCGGCTCGGTCTGGATCTTTGCCACTGCCCAGCAAACCCTGACAGATGATAATCCCACCGCGGCTCTCAACTCCCCGGGACTTTACAAGCTGAAGGATCGTTTCCCCATCCAGGTTCATCTGGAGGCCAGTGACATCAAAGAGATCTGCCACAAGCGTTTGCTCACCAAATCCGCCACGGGTGAGCAGGAGCTGAATCAGCTTTTCGACCAATGCGGTGCCTCGCTCAGAACCGCCACGCAGCTCACCGATGCGGGCGTTTATCAAACCAACCTCACGAAGAAGCTCTTCGTCGATCTCTACCCCTTCCTCCCTGCGCACTTCGAGATTCTGCTCCAGCTCCTAGGGCGATTGGCCAAGAAGACCGGTGGCCTGGGCCTGCGCTCGGCCATCAAGGTGGTTCAGGAAGTTCTCATTGAGCGGAGCCAGGGGCAGAATCCCTTGGCGGATGCCCTCGTGGGCAAGCTCGCCAACACCGTCACGTTCTACGATTCTTTGCGGCGCGATATTCAAAGCAGCTTCCCGCATGTGGTTGAAGGTGTTCGGCGCGTGGAAGAGCGTCTCCCGAACGAGGTGCTTTGCCAGCAAGTGGCCAAGTCCATAGCCGTGCTCCAGATCCTTGAAAACCTGCCTGTCACCGTCGCCAACATCGCGGCGTTGATGCAGCCAGAAGTGAGTTCGCCTTCCGTCAAAGATGCCGTGGAAACGGCGGTCAACACCATGCTCAATGACAGCCTGATTCCGCTGGGAGAAAAGAATGGGGGCCTGCGCTTCCTCACCCAGGCTGCGGTCACGCTGCAACGACAGTTTGATCAGATCGAATACCGCAACGCCGATGTCCGCGCGGAACTCAATGGCGTGCTGCGCGACCTCTTTAAACCGCTTCCTTCAGCCCGCATTGCCCAGGTCCGGCCTGTGACGGCAGGTCTGCGAGTGGTCATTGGTGGCGGCCAATCCATTTCGCTGGAAGGAGAAAAAGAGCCCATTCAGATCCTCGTCGAGTTTGTCCCCACTGGCTCCTATCAGTCCGTTCGGGGCGACCGGGAAATTGACTCCATGTCCACCCGCGAGCGCTCCTTCATTTATTTGCTGGGCCGCAGCGAGGCAGAGGCAGATCAGCTTGCCCTCACCATGGTGCGTTGCCGCAAATTCCTCGACACCCATCGCACCGCCTCTGATCCTGAAACCCAGGAATTCCTGCGCATCATCGACGCACGCCTTCAGCGAGCTTCAGGTGATTTGGAGCGCAAACTGTCCGCCTCACTTCTTCAGGGTTCCTTTGTGGCACACGGCTCTCACGAGGCGGTTTCAGGTCGAGGAATCGACGCTATGGAAGCCTCCAAGACCTTCCTGGCAGACGCAGCAGCCAAAGTGTTCGACCGTTATGACGAGGCTGCTCATCAGGCGGACTCTGCTCTCGCGGAAAAGTTTCTCACCACCCCGCTGGATCGCATTACCTCCAAGGAAGACCCTCTTTCTCTTGTCTCTCGGGCAGGTGGTCGGGCACAGGTCAAGAGCGATCACAAGGCCATCGTTTCCATGGTGGATTATTTGGGGCAGAGCGGGCAGGTTGAGGGTCGCCGATTGCTGGACCATTTTTCCTCACCACCCTTTGGCTGGTCAAAGGACACCACCCGTTACCTTCTGGCAGCGGCGTTTCTGGGAGGCGTGGTGAAGCTCCGCATCGCGGGCACTGACCATCAGGTCAAGAGTGATGAATCTCTGGCCGCCTTTGCCTCCAACAAATCCTTCGGTGCCGTGGGGGTGTCTCTCCGGGAGGAAAAGCCTGATCCTGACGCTCTGCTGCGGGCCAGTGAGCGCCTTCGGGATCTATCGGGAGATAACATCATGCCGCTGGAGGATGAGATCGCGGCTTCTGCCAAAAAGCACTTCCCGATCTATCAGGCTGCCTTTGGCCCACTGGCCGTGGAGTTGAGAAACCTGGGCCTGCCTGAGGATTGTTCCACTCGTGCGGAGGAGTTGGTCAATGACCTCACAGAGGTCGTCAGTGGCGACGGATCAGATGCGGTGAAGCGCTTCGGTGGCGTGGACAGCTCCCTTCATGCAGACCTCGTCTGGGCGCGCAATCTGAAGAAGGCTCTGGACAATGGCCTGCGGCTGAGACTTTCCCACCTGCGCCGCCTGCGTCGTGACATTGAGGCCCTTCCAGAGTCCGGGATTCCAGGTCAGCTCAAGACCTCCGCCAATGAAACCCTCAAGGAAGTCAGCGACATTCTTGGCCGCGCCTCGTTCTTTGAAGAAGGGGCTGCCCTTGCCAAGCAGTCGGATGCGCTGGACAAACAGATCGCCGCCACCGTCATCGAGTTGACCGCGCAGCAACACAAACTTCGCCAGGACACCCTCGCAGGCTGGAATAGCGCCTCCGACTGGCAGGACCTCGATGGCGAAGATCGGGATTGGCACACACAGGAGATCGAAAAGCTGGCGAAAACTGTGGCGGGAGATGCCAGTGGTCTGCGTGACCTGCTCAACCATGACTTCACGCTCAATCACCGCCTCCGTGATCTGGGACTCCAATTCAAAGCAAAAGCGGCTGAGCAACTCGCCAAGCTCATCGCGGCGGAGAAGCAGAATCAAAAGCTAGAGCCAGGGGCAGAAACCAAGCCGAAGGCCGAAGTTCAAGCCAAACAGCTCTTCCTGCCGGTTTCTCTCAATAGTGCTCAGGAGGTCGAGGATCTGATCCAGCAGTTGAATGACTACCTGGCCGCCATCCGCGCTGGCAGTTCCTTGCGCATCACCTGCCGGATCATCGACGACATCGCCAGCAAGAGCACCAGCACTTATCCTTAATCCCCCATGGCTTTTGACACATCGACTCGTAACCGTCTGGCCAGCTTCGTCGCAGCGGCACGCGGTCTTATTGCGGACGAGTTCACCGAGCAGTTCCAGAGCCTTTATGGCATCTCCGCAACCGGTGACATCGCCCCGCTTGACCGCTTGAGCCATCTTGATGAGGAGGGCCTTGGCATCGCTGCCCGGCTCAGGGAGCGCATTGATTACCTGATCAAGAACCACCCCCATGACAAGGATGGGGCCAGAGTCGCCGTCGCACGGCTCGCGCGGGAGCAGGCCTTCACGGTGCTGAACCGCCTCGCCGCCGTCCGCATGGCAGAAAAGCGTGGCATCATCGTGGAGTCCGTGGGGCAGAGTTATCAGTCGAAGGGGTTCAAGGTCTTCGAGACCGTCGCGGGTTCCGCCTTGGGAGACACCTACCACCGCTACCGCTGCTATCTCTTTTGCCTCTTCGATGAACTGGCCATTGATCTGGGCATCCTGTTTGACCGCCGTTCCCCCCACGCTTTATTGTTCCCGCGTGAGCCAGCCCTGCTGGCATTGCTGAATCTGCTAAATGCCCAGGATTTGCAGGTCCTGTGGGCTGAGGATGAAACCATCGGCTGGATCTACCAATACTACAATGACCCCGCCGAGCGGAAGAAGATGCGCGAGGAATCCTCCGCGCCACGCAACAGCCGGGAGCTGGCCGTCCGCAACCAATTCTTCACCCCGCGCTACGTCGTCGAGTTCCTCACCGACAATACCCTCGGGCGTCTCTGGTATGAGATGACCAAAGGCCGAACCAGCTTGCGTGAGCGGTGCCGCTATCTCGTGCGGCGGCCAAATGAAGTGTTTCTGGGGAATCCCTCGGTCATCAGTTGCCTCAGCCACGCGGCTCCCTGGGTGCGAGCAATCGTCGTTAGTGCCAATTTTGCCGATCTCCCGGAAGATCCCAGCGTGAGCGCCCTTTCTGATCTGGGCCTGGCCATTGATGGCTATGGCGAACTGGAACGCCGGGGGCGCACGTGGGATGAGTTCATCGAAACCTTCTACAACCCCCAGGCGGAAGCTGCGGAGAAATCGGGCACGCCTTGGCAGGGGGATGCCTTTGAGCTCTGGTGCGCTCTTTTTGCTTACCAGCGCGGTTGCCTGCGCAATGGTGACTATCGAGAAAAGGATCTCGCTTCCGCCGATTCCGTGCTCCGCCATCTCTGGCCCGCCCTCCGTCATGCCTTGCAGCAAACCCCCGAAAACCTCACCCAACAGGAACTGCTCCAGCAGCCCGTCTTCATTCCCCACCGTCCGCTCAAGGACCCGCGGGAGGTCCGCCTCCTTGACCCCGCCTGCGGGTCCATGCACTTCGGCCTCTACGCCTTCGATCTCTTTGAAATCATCTATCAGGAAGCGTATGCGGCCCACGTGGATGTCGGCACCGCAGCCCTCCGTGATTCATCGGGTGGGTTGGCATGGGCCCGGGATTTCCCTGTGGAGGAGGACTTCCTCCGCGAAATCCCCCGCCTCATCGTCGAGCGCAACCTCCACGGCATCGACATCGACCCGCGCGCCGCGCAAATCGCCGGGCTCTCGCTCTGGCTGCGCGCCCAGCGCGCCTGGCACCAGGCCGGCATTGCGCCCGCCGACCGGCCCCGCATCACCCGCTCGAACCTCGTCTGCGCCGAGCCCATGCCGGGGGAAAAGGAGCTGCTCCGCGAATTCGTGGAGCAGCAGTTCCCGGCCGGCGAGCGGCCCGCCTTTGCCTTCCTGCTGGAAACGGTTTTCGACCGCATGACCCTCGCCGGCGAGGCCGGCTCCCTCCTCCGCATCGAGGAGGAAATCCGCGCCGCCATCGCCGAGGCCAAGCGGCTCTGGAAAGCCGGGCCGAAGCACGAACAAGCCACGCTCTTTCCCGAGGACGGAGCCAGGCCGGGCCAGGGCGAAATGCGTCTCGACCTCTCCGGCATCACCGACGAGCAATTCTGGGAGCGCGCCGAGCAGCGGATTTACGACGCGCTCGAAGCCTACGCCGAGCAGGCCGAGAACGGCGGCGGATTCCAGCGCCGCCTCTTCGCCGACGACGCCGCGCAGGGCTTCGCCTTCATCGACCTCTGCCGCAAACGCTACGACGTGGTGGTGATGAATCCGCCGTTTGGGGAGTTTTCGCTCCCGTTTCGCGACCTCGCTTCAACACAGTTTGCTGGAGGAAGTAACGATATCATCACAGCCTTCGTAGAGCGAGGTGCAGAGCTTAAAGCGCCCTCGGGTTTTATCGGGGCAATCAGTTCAAGAACCGTGTTCTTTGCCCCGACCTCAGCTAAGTGGCGTAAAAAGGTCGTCTCTCCTGAAGGCATCGCTGTGTTTGTTGAATTGGGAGGCGGCGTTCTGGATGGAGCGATGGTTGAAGTGTGCATGTATGTGCTAGGGGGGAATGTTCGCGGCCCCTCACTTTTTGTTCGGCCCAAGAATACTGCGGGAGAGTTTGTGCTGACCAACATCTACGCTGAGACCGGAGCGAAGACCTACTTAATTCCCTTGAACGCCTTTGACGCTCTGGATGGGATGCCATTTGCGTATTGGTTGGATGACCGAATCTTTTGGTGTCTTGATAACATGCCGAGCCTTGAGGAAGTCGGTTTAAAAGTAAGAGTGGGATTACAAACAGGTGACGATTTCCGCTTTATCCGGCTGTGGACAGAGGTGCCTACTGACGATTTGTCGAGCCAATGGTTTTCACATGCGAAGGGGGGAGATAACAGCCCCTACTACACTGACGTGCACTTGGTGGTGAATTGGAAGGATGGCGGTGAGGAAATCAAAGCACAGCCATCAGTGCGACTAAATATGTATTCGGGAACGAATCCCGACCTATATCTCGCGCCAGGAATGACTTTCTCGTATCGGACAAATCGCTTCTCCCCTGCTGCGCTTCCACAAAACACCATTACGGGTGTCGCTGGGATGGGCGTCTTCACGCGAGCACCAGAACTTCCCAGCGGTTTGGCTTTTCTGAACTCCTCTGCTGTTAATGAATTCATCTCGGCGCGACTTGGTTTGCTAGAAATTAACGCTCTATATCAGGCAGGCACCGTTCAACCGACCCCTGTCCCGAAATTTACCGAGAGACAAACCCAGCAGCTCACGGAACTCGGAACCAAGCTGGTAACACTCGTGCGCAGCAATCTTGTAACTGCGGAGACCTCTCGGCTTTTTAGCGTCCAAAGACCGACTCTTCCCACGCAAGGCAGTTTATCCCTCGAAGCGGCAATCGTTCAGGATTTCGACGCAATAGATCGCATCGTCGGTGATGCCTACGGTTTCGACAATCGGGCGGCGGACGACATAAACACCGCTGGCCGGTATGAATTTGGTGCTTCAATTCGAGCCTTATTGGCTGGGTGCAGCATCAGTGTTTCCGATCAGCTAGCTTACACCGTCGGCACCGCTTTCGGCCGCTGGGACATCCGGTATGCCACGGGCGAGCGGCCGGCGCCGGAGTTGCCGGACCCGTTTGCGCCGCTGCCGGTCTGCCCGCCCGGGATGCTCCAAGGCGACGACGGCCTGCCCTTGGGCAAGGAGAAAGGCAGAAGGATGAAGGAGGAAGGGAAGTATCCGCTCGACGTGGCTTGGGACGGCATCCTCGTGGACGACCCGGAGCACCCGCTCGACCTCGAACGCCGCGTCCACGCCGCCCTCGCCGTCCTCTGGGGCGGTGGCGGTGCCACTTCCACCAGCGCCGACGCGCTGGAACACGAAGCCTGCGCGCTGCTCGGCGTGCCGACCCTGCGCGAGTGGTTCCGCCGCCCCGCCGGCTTTTTCGCCGACCACCTGAAACGCTACTCGAAGAGCCGCCGCCAGGCCCCCATCTACTGGCCGCTCTCTACCGCGAGCGGCCGCTACACCCTCTGGCTCTACTACCACCGCCTCACCAACCAGACGCTGCACACTTGCCTGATCGACTTCCTCGATCCCAAAATACGCCAGGTCCAAGCGGAACTCGGTTCCCTCAACGGCCAGACCGGCACGCGTGCGGGGGAAGTCCGTGAGTTTCTGGATGAGCTAAAGGATCTGCACGATGAGATTGAGCGCATCATCAAGCTCCCCTGGAAGCCCAACCTCAACGACGGCGTGCTCATCACCGCCAGCCCGCTCCACAAGCTCTTCCGACTGCCCGCTTGGCGTAACAAATTACAAACCTGCTGGAACGAATTGGCCAAAGGCGACTACGACTGGGCGCACCTCGCCCACAGCATCTGGCCGCAGCGCGTGGAAAAGGCCTGTGAGAAGGATCGCTCCATCGCCATCGCCCACGGCCTGGAACATCTCTGCAAGGTCGAACCACCCAAACCCAAGGCCAAAAAAAAATCCGCGAAGAAGGCCACGAAGAACGGTCCGGCGGCGGATTTAGATTTAATCTGAGTTTAGTTTTGATTGCCACCGAGGGAACTGCTGCTCCGGGCCGCAGCACCACTACTTGACACTGGGGCAAAAAACGGAAAGCTGCATCCCATTCTCCCAATGACTCCACCAGCCTCATCAAAACCGCGTTATCGCAAACCTCCTATACTGGAAGCAGTTTGCGAGATTCAGTTTGATGGGCATCTCTACTCAGAATCCGAAATCGAAGTGTTGGGCAATCATTGGAGGGCGGAGTATCCTCAACAAAATTCTGTGGTAGAAAGGTCACTCGGAGTGAGGGTGGACATGCAGGGCGCATCCGTGGTGGAAGGCAATCAAGGTCACAAATTAATCTGTCGCTCGGAAGATCAGTTACGTTTAGTCCAACTCTCCGGAAGGTTACTAGCGGTGAACCAACTGCGCCCCTACATGGGTTGGGAAGAGGGGTTTCGAGACACCATTTTGGCCAGGTGGCATGAAGTAAAGGAAATGCTGAGAGTGGGTAAAGTGGCGAGGATCGGGCTGCGTTACATTAACCGAATTGAGATTCTTCAAAATCCCCTTAAATGGGAGGACTGGTTCCATTTTTCATTGCCTCTGCCTGCATCCATGCAGCAGGCTGAGGGGAAATTCCACATGGTGTTTCAACAACCGCTTGATGGAGGACTGAATTGCACCGTGAATATCGCCAAGGACCAAGCGGCCCCCCAAGGAGCCACTTGGGTGATTTTGGATTTTAACGTAATCCTGGAAGCCAGTATCCCTGCCGACGATCTACCCCATCATTTAGAACGGATTCATGGTCCGCATTCGCTTGCTTTTGAAGCCTATGTGCGCGATTCTCTGAGACAACAATTTGAGCCCCTACCAGCATCATGAGCACCACGGTCATTTCCCTTCCTTGGCCAATCACGAGTTTCTTCCTCAGTCTGGCACCGTTTTCTTTGAGTAATACGTGTGCCAGTTTGGCAGTGGATACGCATGAGGATTTTCTTCCGACGTGTGTGACCACTTGGGAGAATTTGCCGGTGCCTGGCACCGAGGTTTCCCCCCAAACCGCAACATTTGCCCGCGCTATTGGCAACCAGCCCCGGGTGCCTTTCACCGATCTTCCCCCCCAAGCCGCAACCATGGCTTGGATGTCGCTCGTAAACCAAACCCTGCAAGACTCCCGTCCGATGACCAATTGGGAACGGAAAGCGGCAGCCAATGCCTTCTGGGCTGAATTCGACTGATGGAGTTCGAGGAAGCAGCGATTGCCAGCGGAATGGTGCGTCCCGAGCATGTGGACGAGTTATTACGCGCCCTCAAAATTCGATCGTTTGCCTGGTTGGTTTGTGATCCGTCCCAGCAGGAAAATCGTTTACAAGGTGACGTGATGAGGGAACTGCCAGTCGCCATCGTAGCACCTGATGGTCAGCCTAGATGCAAAGGGTTTACCGCCATGGTCATCAACAATGCCTGTGACCTCCAGCCCGAACGTTCTGAAATGGTGACGGTTGCTCCGTTGCAGCATTTCGATAAATTTGCTGCGTCCATTTTAGCTCAAAAAGATGATGGCCGTGCAAAGCAATATTTGGACAGTGTGCGGGCAAATCAGATTGATGAACTCCTCTATTTCCCCAATTGCCCCCAGTTACCCGCAGGCGCAGTCGTCCGCATGGATCGCCTTTCTTCCATGAGCGCGCAGGTCTATGAACGTGCTTTGGGCGATGGCGGCAGGATTGCCTCCCTGACCCAGAACGGATTTTACTTCTTCCTCATGAAGCTCACCCGGTTTCTTTGTCGTCCAGAAAGCGCGGACATAACACGGGACAACCCAGACCTTCCGGAGAACGCTGAGTTCCAAAAATAATGCCCGGCACCGGCGCTCTCCATGCCTCCTCCTCCCACTCCCTCCCCTGAAAAACCCGCAGCTCCAAATGTTTCTGGGGCAGAGGCATCCTCAGGCGGGTCCAGCGGCTGATTTACGCCAATGAATTCTATCTTGAACCAGACCTCAAAGTCTTAGTAAATGTCCGCGCAGAGATCAAAAACCCAGATGGACAAACAGATCGGCACTCCTTTCAAAAGCACCAAAATCGAGGGTTCCACGGCATTCGCCAACCAGGAAAAGCGGTATCGTCCGGCAATCCCGGACGGACACCGCCATTCAAAATTTCGGAATCTGCCGGAATGGTTCCATAACAGGAACGTCTGCCACCCTCATAACCCGGGAGTTTCCGTCTGCGGACCGACGCTGCTCATTTTTGCCGGATTGAGCCGGAATGATTCAGCAAACTTCTACCTCGCTGCCTCCCGGACGTCATTTTTCCCGTTCCAATCGCTTTTATGTCCCCCGCATCCGCAGAAAAGCCTGATTTGGATCAATTTCCAGTAGATTTCCGCAGATTTTCTGCGAATTTGACCATGAAATACATTTAAAATGCTCATTGCCTTTTCAGTTCAAAACTTTAAGTCCATCCGGGATCTCCAAACGCTGAGCCTGGAAGCGCGGACGGATGACCACTTGTCGTGGAGCAACGTCATTCAGGAGGGGAAGCTCCGCCTGGTCAAAACCGCCGCCATTTACGGACCCAATGCCTCTGGGAAATCGAACATCATTGAGGCCATGGTGTGGTTCCGCACGTTTGTGATGGATTCTTCCAAGGAAGGACAGGTCGGGGACACCATCGACATCAAGCCCTTCATTCTGTCCTCAGAGACGGAGAGTGCGGCCACCCATTTTGAGGTGGAGTTTCGCTGGCAAGACTACCAATACCGCTACGGATTCGACCTCACGGCCAAAGCGGTCGAGGCCGAGTGGCTGTATCGCAAATCTCCCACGGCCAAAGAGGCGAAGCTCTTTACCCGAGAGGGCCAGACCATTGAGGTCTCTGCGGCGAATTTCAAAGAAGGCAAGGGCTTGGAGCCGAGAACCCGGCCTAATGCACTGTTCCTGTCCGTCTGTGCCCAGTTTAACGGCGCAGAAGCTGGCAAAGTGCTCGCCTGGATGAGACGCTTCCGTCATGTCTCCGGCCTGAACGAGTCCGGCTTCTACGCCTTCACCGCGGAGCGACTGCAAGATCCCAAGCACCGGGAGCAACTATTGGAACTGGCCCAGAAGGCTGATTTCAACATTCAGTCACTCCGCAGTGAACTGGAAGAAATCACCGAAGCCAAACTCCCCGCTGAGATGCCTGCGGACCTGAAAAAGAAACTGCTGAGCCGAAAGTTCCTCACCGCAGACATCAGAACGAGCCACCAGAAACTCAACGGTAAGAACGAAATCATCGGCGATGTGGAGTTTAACCTGGAGGAAGACGAAAGCAGTGGAACGCAGAAGTTCATCGCGCTGAGCGGACCCATCATGCACACCCTGGAAGAGGGGGCCATCCTGGTGGTGGATGAACTGGAAGCCCGGCTGCACCCCAGGCTGACCCAGGCGATCCTCGATCTTTTTCACAGCCCGGTGAACAAGAAGAATGCCCAGCTCATCTGCGCCACGCATGATGTGACCCTGCTGGACCCGGAGCGCTTCCGGCGGGATCAGGTCTGGTTCTGCGAAAAGGACCCAGCAGGAGCCACGGACCTCTTCACCCTAGCTGACATCGACTCCGACCTGGTGCGCCCAACCTCGAAGTTTTCCCGCCAATACATGCTCGGCCTCTTCGGAGCCGTGCCCCAACTCTCCCATTTCCAAGAAGCTGCCGCTCATGCCACGGAATAACGGACGAGACATGGGAAGGAAGCCACGGCTGCCCCGCAAGGTCAGGCGTATCCTGATTTTGTGCGAGGACACCAAAAGTTCGAGGGACTACTTCGCTTCGTTTCCCCACGACAAGAATCAGGTGGAAATCGAATGCGTCGGCACTGGCATGAATACCGACAGCTTGATGGAGTATGCGGTCGAAAAGGCGCAAGAGGCTCGGCGTGTTTGTGCCCAATACGAGCGGATATGGGTGGTGTTTGACAGGGACAGTTTCCCACAGGAGAACTTCAGCCGGGCCTTTGAACTAGCCCAGACTCAAAATAGGATTACTCCGTGCTGGTCCAACGAATGCTTTGAACTCTGGTATCTGCTGCATTTCAACTACCGAGACACGGCCATCGGCCGGAATGAGATGTGGGGCATGATCTCCAAATTGCTGGGGAAAACATACGATAAGGCGGACGATTCCCTGCACGCGACCATGAAGGGCAGGCTAGGGGATGCTCTTCGGAACGCCCAGAAGCTCGCCTTTCAAAATGCAATCAATGAGCAACCGAGACGAAACCCATCCACGCTCGTCCACGAATTGGTGGCTGCGCTGATCAAGCTCGATCCGAGCAAACAATAGGACGACACATGACCCTCAGAGAATACATCCGCGACCAAGTCTTCACCCGCCGTGCTCAAGAGCAGGGCTGTCTGGTCATCTATGATCCCACCAGGAGGTATCGCGAAGTCGCTACGTCGCTGGCAGGTGACAAGCGATGCGTCATTGATGTTTCAACATCCATCATCAAGCAACGAGAGGCAGCGACGATGGCGATGGGCAAGCTGGTGGATGGGAGCATTCATCAGCTCATCCTCTGGATACCTGCCAAACGCCCCGTGGATGATGAGGACAAGCAAAAAGACCCTTTCGCGGTGTTCGCTGAATTGGGGGAGGTATTTCCGGAAGGCGATGGCGACGAATATGCCCAAATCTGCCGCCGAGCCAAACCTGACCACGTTTCTGAGATCAACCGGATGTTTGAAGGTGGTGAGCCCACCTTTGAGATGGTGGATGCACTCGAAGAAGGCGGCTCCTGGCCGAAGCTCAAGACGTTGCTGGATGTGGGCTCGTCCAAGGAGATCCTCATAGCGATCCTTTCGCCCAAAGCAAAACAGGCTGAGGCCCTCAAAGCTGATCTGGGCTGGTGCAGCGAAGCGAGAGATTTTATCCACCGTAGTCTTGGACATCTGCTGAAGACCAAAGGTCAAACGAGACAGACCATCGCTGACGAGTTGTGGCGGGTGTTGCTGTTTAGTGAATTCGTTCTGGATTCAGCGGGTGATATTCCTACAGGCCTGGAATCCGTCCCCAGAGTGGGTGCGGATGCCAAGGCACTGATCTTTGACGTCTGTGATACGCTACGCCGGCACGACGACCACAAAGACATCTACCGGACCACCGCCCAAGAAGTGGAGGACGATCTGCAACTGGCAGCAAAGACCCTCGGAATGAAGAACCTGGGGGTGCGCGACACCTTCGCCTGTGAGGAACGCATTTTCCTGAGTCGTCTGGTCGATGCGGCCATCGTGGGGCAAATCGACGCGGCACGCGAGATTTGGCAGAGCCGTCAAAAGTCGGTCTGGCTGAGCCGGGAAGACCGCATGGCGGAGTGGACGTTGGCCGCGCGAGCCATCGAGCTGCTGGACGCGACCGGGCGACTGGCGACACCCAAATTTCCAACTCTGGAGTCGATCATTCAGGGGTATGCCAGCACCTGGCGTGAACTGGATCGGCATCATCGTGAGATGGAGCAGGCGGCCAACCAGATCCAGCATGAGCACGAAGGAATCGACCGTCTGCTCCACACCGCCAGGAAGGCCTACTTCAAGTCCGTGGAGGCTCTTCAGGCTGAGTTTATCCGCCTCGTCCAAGTCGAGGGATGGCCCGTCTCCAATGGTCAGATTCTATGGAATCGGCAGGTGTTCTCGAAAAAGGTCAATCCCCTGCTCGAAGCAGGCAGCAAGGTTGCTTATTTCCTCGTCGATTCACTGCGATATGAACTCGGTGTAGAAGTCGAAAAGCAGCTTTCTGACAAACTCAAGGTGGAACTCATCACGGTCTGCGCCCAACTGCCAACCTACACTGAAATCGGCATGGCCAGTCTCATGCCCGATGCGGAATCCGCGCTGTCACTGGTTGCCAAGGACGACAAGCTGGTGACCACGCTCGGGGGCAGTATCGCCACGGCTCCGGCAACACGTTTTGCCTATCTTCAAAAGTGCAAAGGGGACCAATGCGCGGACGTGGATTTGGAGGATTTGGTGAGAAAGTCCAAGGCCCAGCTCAAGATTGCTGAGAAGACCAAGCTGCTCGTCGTCAGAACCCGCGACATCGACGCCATCGCCCACGACAGCCCCCATCAAGTGCTCGACATCATTCCTGCACTGGTGCGGCTAATTATTCGAGGCATCGTGAAAGCGGGTGAGCTGGGTTATGACCACGCTGTGATCGCAACGGATCACGGATTCGTGCTCTTTCACGATCAGGCCGCAGGAGATGTGTGCCCCAAACCTCCCGGTGACTGGATGATTCAGAAATCCAGATGCCTCCTGGGCGAAGGCGACTCGGAGAGCCACAACTTGGTGCTCAAAGCCAGCGAGTTTGGCATACCCGGCCAAGTGCGAAATTATGCCGTGCCCAAGACGCTGGTGCCCTATTCTCGGGGGCAGATTTACTATCACGAAGGGCTGTCCCTGCAAGAGTGCGTCTTGCCCTGTCTGACGGTCAAACTCGAAAGCTCAGCAGAGGCAAAGAAGCGCTCCAATCCACCGCGCCTCACGCTGACCTATCGTCAGGGGAAAATCGACAAAATCACTTCAAGAAGACCCGTTGTGGACCTCGCTTGGCCGGATGTGGAGCTTTTCATAGAGGAGGGCGAGCGTGAAGTGGCCGTCGAAGCTGTCGATACCAAAGGGAAGATCATAGGCCTGGCAGGAACCGGACAGGCCGTGAATCCTGCGACTGGATGTGTCCGCATCAGACCTGGAAGCGCTGTCTCGGTGGGCATCAAAATGGAAGAAGACTTCAGCGGAAATTTCAAAGTTCGCGTGCTTGATCCCTCGACGAACGTAACTCTCGCAGACCTCAACCTCAAGACCGCATACCTCGAATGACTCAAGACGATTTAGACCGTAAACTGAACAGCGTTTTCCTTGGTAAAGTCGTCCGCAAGGATCTGCTGCTCCAAGTCAAGAAGGGAACCAACGTGCCTTCCTTTGTTCTGGAGTTTCTGCTGGCACGCTACTGCGCAAGTGACGACCCAAGGGAAATCCAAGAGGGCATGGCGGCAGTGCTGGAAACGATCCAGAAAAACTATGTGCGCCCTGACGAAAGCAATAAGGCCCAGATGCTCGTCCAAGGAAAAGGCAAGCACACCTTCATCGACAAGATCCACGTCAAATATAACGAGAAGGAGAAGCGGCCATGGGCTCGAATGGAGAACTTCAACTCATCGCGCATTGCCATCAACGAGCGCTATTACAAAGGGGAGAATGACCGCATTTTTGAGGGCGGAATTTGGGCTGAGGTGACACTGGTTCACAACGAGGTCGAGGATGACGACTACGCTTTTTATGTTGAGGCACTCAAGCCGATTCAACTCTCCAAATTCGACTTTGAGGGGTATGTGGAAGGGCGTGCCCAGTTCACCCGCGATGAATGGCTGGATGTCATCATTCGATCTTTTGGACTGGAGCCTGGGTGGATGAGCAAACGCATCAAATTCCACTATCTGTCCCGGCTTGCCCCGCTCGTTGAATCCAACTTCAATTTCATCGAACTGGGGCCGCGAGGGAATGGCAAATCCTACACCTTCAGCGAGTTTTCACCTTACGCCACACTGCTGGGAGCGCCGACATCAGCCGCAACGCTTTGGTGGAACAACCAGCGCAAGCAGGTCGGGCTTATTGGTTTTTGGGATGTCGTAGCTTTTGACGAGGTTGGAGAAGGCGTCGTAGTGCGAGATAAAGAAACGTTCCAAATCATGAAGCAATACATGGCCAACGGGAACTTTACCCGCTCGACCACTGTCACCGCCAACGCCAGTCTGGCTTTTGTCGGCAACATTGATGATTCCGTAGCAGGCATCGTCAATTCACCCGATCACACGCTTTTCAAACCGCTCCATCCGGTGTTCGACCTGGCTATCCTCGACCGATTCCATACCTTTGTCCCCGGCTGGGAAATCCCCAAAAACAAAGACGAGAATCTAACGCGAAGCTACGGTCTGATCATCGAATATCTGGCCGAGGCATTTCATCATCTGGCCCGCAAAACGAACCGCTTCGCTCAAGTCAAAGCAGCCTGCAAACTGGGGCCTGGCTACGATCAGCGGGATCAAACCGCGGTGCTCAAAACCGTGTGTGCCTTCGTCAAGATGTTGCATCCAGGCCAAGATCCGACTCAGGCTGAGATCAACGAGTATCTCGCATACGCCATCGAAGGTCGGCGCAGAGTTAAAGAGCAACTCAACAAAAGGAAACCCGACGACGAGTTTGCCAGCATCAATCTAGGCTACTATGACCCTGCTGGCAACTTGGTGACGGTCTGGTGTCCCGAATCAAAGGATGCGGCAGCGACACAGTCCCCTGTGCGCCGGTCTCTCAACGAGGACGAGCCCGAACCTCCTAAAGTGTCCGAGGTTGCCCCCGCTGAAGTTGAGCCAGTGGGGGAGCAGCCTGCTCCATTATCACCTACGACTCAGCCCGAGATGACAGATGCCGGTGCTGTAGCGACGGTGACCGCAAAAGAACGACACTACCGAATCCATTACGGAGCGACGGGCTACTCGTATGACACGATCTTTGGTGATTATCTCCCCGGTGCCGACGAAATTGAAGTCGAGGACGCCTACATTCGGCAGCACCATCAGATCGTAAATTTTCTTCGATTCTGCGAGACGGCGGTTCGGCTTGGTTCACCCAAAAAGATCACACTCATCACCAAGTTCGACAGCAAGCTAGAGGAAGATGAGGCGATGGCTAAACTCTGGACAATCACCGATAGCCTCAAGCTGTTCAATGTTGAGCTGGTCATTTCCAAGCACCCGAAGCTTCATGATCGCGAGATTCGCCTCAGCAATGGATGGAGCCTAAAGATCGGTCGTGGATTCGACATTTACCAGAAGCCCGAAGACTGGCTCCACATCGGAGCATCCGACCTCGGTCTTAGGCCCTGCCTTGAGACAAATGTGGACATCACCCCAGTCTGAAGCAGGCACCAAGTCCAAAATCTCGTTCGCCAGTGAACACCTCTTCTGAACTCGCCAAAGCCCTGTATCGGTCCACGGTCCATGTCTCAGGCCTGCAATCCCGGTTTGAAGCTCCGCGTTCGATCTGATACTCTAAAGAGTGAGGCCCCACTGCCTGCAAAACCTTCAGAACCTTCAATAGGTAGCGCCTCTGGGGATTTTGCAGCTTTTGCAGGTTATGCAGGCGGCCTACTTCTGATTCTCGCTACTGGTGATGGCCTACCTCCAGTGTTCAGCGTGATGACTTCGATGAGTGAATTTTTGGCGAGAGCCTGCACTTCCGCTTTGGAAAACCCATGGCTGTTGCTGAGGTCCCTGAGTGTGAGAGGGCCTTTGGTGAGCAGATTGCATAGGGTTTCCAATCGGGCGGATCGACGGGAGTTGCGTCCAGTGGAGAGTAGCCTGAGTTGCCCGTCAATGAACCACCGTTGCAGCGCGATTGCACTTTGGGTGGTTTGAAGACTCAGGGGCTGATTTGCGGCTTTAGTCCGGTGGATGGCTGCGTGGAGCACCAAGGCGATCCGCCATGCGTTCTCAGCCCATCTGGCAGCAAAGGGGGCGATGTCTTTATACTCCCCGCCTTCTCTGCGAGCGGCCCGCGTCTCATTGTCAAAGGTCCTGAATAGTTCAAATGCCTCTGGGCACGGCACGACCAACTTGGGATTTTCACCATTGGCCCGGAAGGTAGAGGCCAGGCAGGCCAGGAGATCGGCCCAAGCCTGCCTGCTAGACTCGCTGATCTGGTGGCGAACCTCTGGGACATCTTCTGCTTGGGCACCCGAATCGAAGGTGATAAATCGCGGAAGGAGTCCGCTCTCTGTCATGTTCGCCATGCCAAGGAGTTCTCGCGCTTTGTCTGGTTGGATTAACCAAAGGACGGTGCCAGTGGGGCGTTTGAGCTGAATCGGCGGGGACCCCTGACGGTTGATCGTTTTGGGATCGCGGCTGTAGAGGTGCAGGAAAATATCCTCATCGCTCTCGTTTCCCTTAGCATAGCGCCCTGCAAGCACGCTCAGGATGCCCCGTGCTTCTCCGCTGCGGGAGGAGATGGCTTCGCCCACCTGGCCCGCAGCCAATCTGGCCAACGCCTCCCGCGTGGCTTCCCCAGCATTCCAGACTGGAGCCTTGCCGAGTTGTTGCTCAAGACTCGCCAGCGCGGACTTTGCCGCCTTCATTTCCTCCTTCATGGCGACGCGCTCCGTCGAATCCGTGGCTTTAGTCAGCGTCTTTTTTACTCGGGCAATGATCGCGTGTTGCTCTTCAACGTCTGCCAAGATAACCGGGCGCACGTTGGCCTCCCATCCCTCACTCTCAGCCGTG
Source organism: Verrucomicrobiales bacterium (assembly GCA_043757865.1). GTDB lineage: Bacteria > Verrucomicrobiota > Verrucomicrobiia > Verrucomicrobiales > V1-33 > JAGNEJ01. The sequence goes on from JAYVOP010000339.1 coordinate 39,478, forward strand.
GCCAATTCGTCCAAATGTTGAATGATCTCCGTGTAACCACGGCCTTTGCCGGTGCCCGACTCCGCTACGCCCATGATGAACAGATTCCCTGCCAGCGAGCCATTACCCGCAGGGTCTGATTGCACCACTAAACCCGCTCCCAACACCTCAGAAATGGCCGCCAAGGCACATGCAGCCGGGAGCGCTTCTGGGATAAGGTGCCCACGGGAGGTTTCCTGTATGATGTCGCGCATGACTGGTGGTAACAACTTCGTGGGAAACGATGGGATCTCTGCTGCTTCTAGTGGTGCTAGTGCGGGAGCCGCAACCCCAAACCCCGTCTGCTTTGCTTTCAGCTTGCGCCTCGCTTCAGAAAGTTCCGCTTCAGAACTCGCATTGGGTGGGATCGGCAGTTCCGGCTTGGCTCCATCAGGCGGGATTACTAGAGGAGGGAGCCCAAATAGGTTCAGTTGTTCGTTCATAACCTAAGATTGGTTGAAAATGGAGGATGGATCGAAACCAGGGAGGTTTAGCGCCTCCCCTAGGTCCTTGGCAGGGAGAGGCGGAGTCCAGATTGCGGCGGTTACGCCAACCCCAGCCATACTTTCTTGCCACATAACAGCAGCCAACGCTCCCTCAGAACCCCAATCACGGGCGATCACAACCCGTCTCCCTGCCAATAGCGCCAACTCGCCAGCTTCGAGTTTTACTGAGGCGCTGAGGGCTGCGAATGGAATCCATTCTGGGGAACCGCTGGAGGTAATGGCGTGGGCCGCTTCCAGCCATCCAATCAGGCCTTCCACGATGACCACGGGGGCCTTTAGGTGACGTGCTAGGTAGTCGTAGCCAAGCCATTTCCCCACGCTGCCAGCTAGGTTCTTGGATTTCATGGTGGAACCGTCGCATTTGGTGAATGGCTTGCCATCCAGTCTGCGGACTTGTGCGAGCGTGCCTTCCGTGAGGACATAGCAGAGTTCCCCCGTGCTGGCCGTGGTGAAACGTAGCAGTCCCTCCCGCTGGGCCGTCCACACGATGCCGTGGCCGATCCCGCGCAGCTTTGCCAGCGCACGAAGTTCCTCCGCGCTTCCTAGTCGAAACGTCGGCCATTGCTTCCGCTGCTGTTCCTTGGCGGCGGCATCATTAGCCACGGGCGGCGGCACCGAGGCGCGGGGCCGTTGTGTGCTGGTGTGCTGGTGGTCGGTATTTAGTAGGTAGCCGCTGGGCTTGTCAGACTTGGCCGCATCACGGATTTTATGGCGCAGGTCTGCGAGGGGCCACGGTGGCAGGGCGTTGGTGGCGTTCCATTCCGTGAGTAGTTCCAGCGCGTTTTCCGCTGAGAGGTCAAAGCCCTTTACGAGGGCGCTGGCGGCGTTCAGCGCGGAAACATGGCCACCACTGCCGGAAATGCTGTGAATGCCCGCTATATAACGGCGGGCGCGTTCTGTAATAGAAAGTTGCATAGGCATAATTGCCCCGTTGTAGGCTCCCAGAATTGGCATAATTTGATGATGCGTTTTTACGAAAAAAGTATCACCCTACTTACCCCGTTCCGGCACTTGCTGGAGCGGGGTATTTTACTTGGTGGTGGTGGTGAAACGAACCAGAGCGGCTTTCACGTCTGGCCAGGAGAAGCGGACGGCCCGCGCCATTTTGATGGCAGGGATGCGCCGAGCCTTCACCCAGTCCTCAATGGTCTTGGTGGTGACTTTGAGTTTCTTGGCGAGTTCTAGCTTCGTGATGAGTTCGTCGGTTTCTGGCTCTGTGGTTGGTGTGGTCATGATGTGCTGGTGGTTTCCGCTGGCGGTAATTCGCTTGCGGTGCGCACAGAGTTCCACAACTCCCGTTCAGGTGGGATGTAACCGCTTCTGGAAAAAATTTACATCCCTACCGAATTATACTCCTATCGATTTTCGGAATCCCGTTCAAACCTAATTCTTTCCGGTAGCGGAACGCGTTATTTTTGTCCAAACCGCAGTCAAAATTCAACTCTCCAATGGTAGGCAATCGTTGGTTTTTGTGGCAAAATACATCGAATTTCCTTAGCATATCCGCTTTGCGATACTCCGCGCTTCCAAAAGTTTCCATTTCCAGCATCAACTTCCGTGTCGATCCTCCTTGCGTGGGATTGCTCTTCAAAGCGCTGAGACAAGCCACTAAGCCTTTCAACCACCCGTCCTCGTCACGGCTTAAAATGCAATCTCTCAATTGTTGGCCCAGAATTTGGATTGAGTCATCGGTAGCGCTCGCATCCATCTCAACTGGCAGCGTCGCGCGATCTATCCACCAAGTGTATCCCATATTCGCTAAACCCTCTAGCCCTATTTTCACTCGCTGTCTTGCTAGGTCAGCTTCTTCACGGTAGTAGGCATCAAGAAAGAGCCTCAGCTTTTCTAGGGATTCTTGTGGGAGTTTTTGTTGCCAGAAGGGGATAATTTGATCAAGCAGCGGTTCACGACTGACCTGCTCAGACCTGCCACAGAGGATCTGTGTTAGGATTCCCCGGCCATCGGCTCCTATTCGCTGCATTTGCTCAATGAGCAAAAGTTCCTCGCTGCTGTATGTAATTTCCGGGTTCATTTGGGGGATTTTTGATTTATGCGGCTCCAGCAATGGCCTTCCCAAGCGATTTGCTCGGTATTGTTGTGACCTCCGTCGGGGTAGATATTCCAATACGTCTCCGCAGCCTTGGGACGGACTAGTTCGCGGTAATGCTGAAAGAGGATGGCGGTGGAGTTGTGGCCCATTTCCAGAGCTAAGCCGGACAGGTCTTGATCCTTGGCCAGAGCGTAGCTGGCGAAGCTATGGCGGGCTGCATTGCTGAGCCACGGGCGCAGTATGCCACCTTGCGCTTTTTCTTCTAACGTCTCCGTGCCGGGCGGGCCGAATCCGTAGCGGCGGCGGTCCTCCTTCATCATTTCCCGCACTCGGTCCACGGAGGCGCGCGGAATGATAGGGCCAGAAATCTGGCGGTGCGGCTCCAGCCATGCGCGGAGGTTCGGGCGGATCTTTATGAGGCGACGGCGGGCGGATTTGGCCTTGCTAGGCTTGATCTCGACATGGCCACCGTCAAAATCGAGGTCACTCCAATCTAGGCGGAAGAGTTCAGCCTCACGGATACCAGCAAAGAATCCTAAAGCAGCCATCGGCACCAATTCCGGGCGGAATGTCTTCATTAAGCCCGCCGTGTCCCCTGGTGTCAGGATGCCGATTTCTGAATCCGTCTCAGCAGGCTTGATGGCCTTGGTAGCGGGATTCTCAGGGGCGAAGTTGTTCTCCGTGGCAAAGTTAAACATGACCACCAGCACACGGCGGAAATTCCCCAGCGTAACCGGGGCCACTTCCAACTTGGTAAGCCAAGTGCTGATCTCCGCCGGGGTGATGTCCGCTGCATTCCGTGTCCCGAAGTCCTTGGCGAAACGATCCAACCGCACCCGCAAATCATCTTGATAGCGACGACTCTTTTTCTCCCGGTGCTTGGCCAGTAGAAAGTGGTCCGCAAGGTCGCGGATGTTGATGCTCTTGGCCGTGCGCCCCAGATGGGTGAGGTAGTGGTCCAGCGCGTCCCGTAACGTCTTCCCATAGGGGGCCAGCCTCTGGCCCGCTTCTACGATGAGGCTTTGATCTAGGCTGGTGATGGTAGCGGCAGCATGGACGCCGGAATTGATTAGCTGCGTGCGGAATTCATCCGCCTTGGTATTAGCTTCACCCTTAGTTTTAAAATACTTTTGATCCACGCGCTTTCCGCCGTGGTAAAGTACCGTCTGGAACTTGTAGCGTGGGTGGCTGATTTCCAGCACGGAGACGCGGGACTCACCAAGGCGCTGGGAATTCGTAGGGCGGCGGCGTCTGGGGCGGGTGGATTCTTTCGCCTTGGCGTTGACGGCGGCGGCGGTAAGGGCTGTGGCGTGCATGTTTCAAAGTTGCGTTTTGAGATATGGGTAAAACCTCATTCTGGCGGTTGAAACATCAGAGCGGGGCGCAATACTGCAACCTAAACAGAAAACACACGAAAAGTCGAGAAAATAACTTACAATTACCTTACATAAATTTTAAACCCTTAATAATCAATAGTTACTGGCGGACTCAAAATCCGTTGCCCTTTAAAGGCGTGTGGGTTCGAGTCCCTCCGCCGGGACCACTCTTTTTCTTAATTTATAGACGTTTAGTGGACATCTCTGCGGATATACGAAAGACGCGAAGAAGACATTATTTGGTGATCGCTCTGCCCGCAATTTGCCCGCTGCGGGCACAAGGGAGTTCTTGAAATGAGATGGGAGGCGGAT
>JAYVOP010000340.1:0-13435 GCA_043757865.1 Verrucomicrobiales bacterium
GGCTCTGTGAGAGTAGGACGTTGCCAGAATCTATGACCCGCTTTGATCGCAAGATCAAAGCGGGTCTTTTTGTGTCCACCCGCGAACGCCACCCGCGAATGTCCACCCGCGAACAACTCCAGCCACCCCAGGTTTTACCGGAGTCAGACCGCAGGCATTGCTGCGCGAGTGGGCGCAAAGATCTGGAGGCTTGGAGTAAAGCCTAGAGGCGCAAATGGGCTAAAGTGGGGATCTTCGCCATCGCAGATGCAGACTTGAAAATTAAGCACCCGCACCAGATCTGGGGCCCCGCCTCACCAAGGTGTCGAGGCCGCACGGACAGGCTTGTTGGAGTGCCCTGCCGTGATTGGATTATCCTTCGTGCCGCAGGCTCTGCGGTTAGGCTTCGCTTATTACCTGCCGCGCTCACGGCTAAGTCACGGCTAAGCAGGGGACCACGCGTAAAGTGCTCCGGCTGGGCGGCGTCGAAACACGAGGGCGGTGGCGCGTGGCCTCAGCACGTTCAATCAAGCTCTGGAAACCACGGGCGCGGTTTCCGTGATCCTTAATACAGATCCAAGGAGCCAAGTTGCATCCGCAGGATGGATGAGGGGGGGGGGGCCCGTTGTTCGGCCAGCATGGCGTGGAATTAAGCTATGGGGCTCACGGTTCTGGGTGGTGAGGGGTTATCGTTGGATGTTGGGTTTTGCAAGGGCTGGCCCCGTTGTTGAACTTGCGTTGCGGCAGGACAGGGGTGTCCGATGGCCGGACAGGCTTGCCGGTTGGCACCGCAGGGGTGTTCTGTGGCCGCGCAGGCCTGCGGCGGGGTTGGGCAGGGGTGCTGGATGGCACCGCAGGGGTGTGCCGTGAGGCGGCAGGGAAGTTTGGCGGCCAGACAGGTCTGCGCTGCGAGGGCGCAGGGTAAATTTCCTGCAGGACAAGAAATTTTTCCGCAGGGTGAGAGCGGTTTATGACGCATCAGGAGGTTCTCCTAGGGGCGCAATGTGTTGCCGAGTGGCAGCAGGGGAGTGGCCCGGTGTCACACACTACAAATCAGCATCGACTCTCTTACGCTCTCATTTTATCCTTTTCGATCCTGTTTTACCTGATGAGGGTGCTCACGTCATCGCAGCGGAACTCCGGTCTCGGCCCCGCCGACTGGGCTGGAGGTGGAGGTGAGTTTTCACCCGCCTTACACTAGAAATTAGTTTCATTCTGGAAAACAAAGGCAAAGCCACACATCTAACTGTACATATTAGAAAATTATCGTCATGCTGCGGACTCCAAATGGTAACCCCCTGGTAGTGGCGGTGCTGACTTGTGTGCGATGTGCGCGATTTCGCCCGAGTGATTTCACCTTGGCAGCCCCCCGTTTCCCGCCATGCTCTGCTCCCATGCTTACCTTTAACAATCCCGCCGGAGCCTGGGCCTTGTTGGCCATCCCTGCGCTTTTGGCCATCCATTTCCTGCAACGGAAGGCGGTCGTGCGGCCCATCTCGACGTTGTTCCTGCTGGATCAGATGCAGCGGGAAAGCCTGAGTGGACAAAGGATCGAGCGCCTGCGTCCTTCGGTCCCCCTGTGGCTGCAACTGCTGATGGCGCTGCTGCTCACATGGTTGCTAGTGCAACCACGCTGGGTGCAGAAATCTCTGCTCCAGCGCGTGGTGGTGGTGCTGGACGGCTCCATTTCCATGCAGGCCTTTCAAGCTAGGCTGGTAGCGCAACTGCCCGCAGAACTCCAGCGCCTGGCCAGCCTCGTGAATACCTCTGAGTATCTCGTGCTCGACTCCCAGTTAGAGCAGGAAAATATTTACCACGGCACGCAGCTCACGGAGCTGGCCCAAGCCCTTACCACGTGGACTCCGCAAGGTGGCGCTCACGATGTGACGGCTGCTCTGCGCCTAGCCCGCAGCTTGGCGGATCAGAACGGGCTGGTGGTCCTGGCCACGGATCATGCGTTGGAAAATTTGCCGTTTGGGGCCAAGGTTTTTTCGGTCGGCACGCCACTGGATAATGTGGGCTTTGCGGGCTTGAGTATGGAGGAGCGAGATGGCCAACTGCTGTGGAAGGCGACGTTGAAAAACTACTCCGATCACCCGCAGCAACGCCGTTGGTGGGTGGACATTCCGCAGCAGCCAGCGGTGAAACGCAGTGTTACCCTAGCACCTCACGCGGCGGAGTCCCTGCAAGACATTTTCCCGCCAGGGGTGAATTTCCTCACCCTGCGCACGGACGCGGATGCCTTTCCCGTGGATGATGCCCTGCCCTGTGTGCGGCCAGAACCGAAGCAACTCCACGTGCTGCTACCCCCGGCGGAAGTGCTCACGCCCGTGGAAACGAAGCTGTATCAACGGCTGCTCACCAGCCTAGCCCAAGTGACCCTAACCACCGATCCTGCGAGCGCTAACGTGGAGGTCTCCGCTTACGATCCCTTCAAACCAGTGCTGCCGACCAAGCCTGCACTAGTGCTCACGCGCGATCCCCGCAAGGAGTTGCCAGTGCTCAGCGGGGAGATTGTCGCTGAGGCTCATCCCTTTGTGGAAGGACTCAATTGGCAAAGCCTCGTCTGCCTGGACGCCACGCGCATCCCCCTGCGCAAGACCGACCGGAGCCTGCTCTGGCAGGGCGAGCGCAGCCTGCTCTTCCTGCGAGGCGAGGGCGCTAACCTCCAACTTTTCATCAACTTCGACCTCCGCTATGCCAATGCGCATAAGCTCCCGGCGTTCGTCATCATGCTGCATCGCTTCTGTGAGGAAGTCCGCAGCCAACTCCCGCTGCGGGAGACGCGGAACTGTGAAAATGGAGAATTACTCCATCTCCCTAACTTACCCGCCGACTCCACCACGGACGTCACCCTAACGCGACCATCGCCCACGGGGGAACTCACTCAGCACTACCCCGCGCAGCAGGCCAGCCTGCTGCAAGCCCCCGCCACCGCTGGGGCCTTTACCGTGCGCCAAGGCCCGCAGGAACTGATCCAGGGCGCTGCGCACTTTGCCGACACGCGCGAGGCCGACTTCACCACCGCCGCCCCCCGCAATGACCTCACCGCTGCCAAAGCCGCCTTCCTCACTCGCCTGGCTCAGGAAGATGCGCACTGGCAGCTGGCAGTCCTGGGTGTGCTCGCCATGGCGCTGCTGAGTTGGTGGTATGTCGCCAGGCCGAGCGAGGCCGCCTAGCTCCATGTGGCTCATTTCCAGCCCCCAAGCACCGCAAGATCACTGTCGGAGGCCCATCGATAAGGGGTTCCGCCGCCCCGGAAGCAGAAAGGGCGGAACCTGCGTTCCGCCCTTTCGGTTTAGTTTACTCGTGATGCGCGGGGGCCGCGCTATGGCCTTCCACTCCGTGCTCCACATGGGCGTGGTGGCCGACGTGGTATTTGCTGGCGTTGCCAGCTTTGGTCTTCTCGTAGCTCACGCGCTCTAGCAGCTTGGCGTTGGGGTTCTTGATCCGGGCCAGATAGCTGGTGCGGGTCTTGATGGCTAGGTAGCTGAGCAGTTCGTAGTTCCGGCTGTTCTTCTTCCAGGCCACCACGGTGCTCTTCTCATCGGCAATGTTGCCAAACATGATAGCGTCCGCTGGGCAGGCTTGTTGGCAGGCCACTTTGAGGCTGTCCGTAGGGATGCGGATTTGCTCGTTGGTTATTTCCAGCGTTTCATCGAATTTGCCCGCTTCGAGAGCGGCTTTCTTGCGGCCTTTGCTGCGGGCATCGGCCCGGGCACCTTCGACACGTTGCAGGCAGTAGGTGCATTTTTCCATGACCCCGCGCATCCGCACGGAGACGTTAGGATTCTTCTGAAGCTTGCTGAGTTCGGTGTCCCAACGCTGACCCAGCGGACCATCATAGAGGTTGCCGTGCTCGAAGCCGAGCTTCTCGCTCTTCACCAGGGGATTGCGCTTGTTGTAGTCGAAAAAGTTAAAGCGGCGGGCTTTAAATGGACAGTTATTGGCGCAATAACGGGTTCCGATACAGCGATTGTAAACCATGACGTTCAGACCATCCGGGCTGTGGATGGTGGCATTCACCGGGCAGACGGTTTCACACGGGGCGCTTTCGCATTGCTGGCAACCGACCGGCTGTACGACCATTTCTGGCTCGTCCAGGAAGTCTTCTTGCCACACGTCGGGATTGCCTGTGAGGAAAAAACTGTGCTCAGGATTCACTTCCGAATCTTGGTCCGTGGCGAAATAGCGATCCATGCGGATCCAATGCATTTCCCGGCCACGGATGACTTGTTCCTTGCCCACGATGGGAATGTTATTCTCGCTCTGACAAGCCACCAGACAGGTGCTACAGCCGATGCAGCGATTCAGGTCGATGACCATGCCCCACTGATGCAGCTCGTCGTTGAGGTGCGGGGTGCGCACGCCTTGCTCGTTCTCCAGGCCCACGGGCTTGTAGAAACTGTAGTCTTGCTGCTTCTTCTTCATTTCGCGGTCGCCTTGGACGTGGGCATCGCTACCCATTTCTAACACGAAATCCGCCTTCTCCTGCCAGTCTTGCTGCGTGCCTTCGCGCACCAGATCCCGACCATACATGCTGCTGTGTTCCTGCGTTAGGGCCAGCGGGCTAGTCTTGTCGGACAAGGTTACTTTAGCGGCTGCGAAAGTCGGATTGGCGGTCGTGCGCAGATCCCAGACATTGGTGCCCGTGCCATTGCCCACAAGTCCGGGGCCGGCATCGCCTGAGCCTTGGCCATAGCCGACATTCACCACCACGACGTTTTCCGCCGTGCCCGGCACCACGACTAACGGGAGTTCCTTCGTCACCCCATTGACCACCACAGACAGCACCGCGGCCTGCACATCCACACTCATGAATTCCCGCGCCACGCCCAGGGCCCTGGCAGTCTTCACGCTGATCATCGCGCAGTTATCCCAAGTCACTTTGGACACGGGATCCGGGGCTTCTTGGAGCCAACCGTTGTTGATGTAACGGCCATCATAAACTTTCGCACACGGCGTGAGGTTCAGTTCAAACTCCGCCCCACCGGGAGCGGCCACGTCTTTATAAGCGGCCACGGGAGCTAACGATCCAGCGTTAAATGCTGCTGGAGCTGCTGGGTAAGCGCTCTTGGCTAGGAAGCCATCCCGCAGGGTAAAGTTCCAGGCATCATCCTTATTCGCAGCGGCGGCAGCCACCACGTCAAACGTCGCGCGCACGGCTTGCAAGGCTGGTCCTACGGGCTCTGGGACTCCCGGAGCCAACGGAACGGCAGACACGGGCGTGCAGAGCGCCTGGGCCACAGTGCCTTTATCGTCATCCAGGAAAAGGTTCAGCACATCGATGTCCGAGAGTCCACCGAAGAGTGGCAGGATCATCGGCTGCACGATGGAGTAAGTGCCGTCCGTGCTGCGCACGTCGCCCCATTGCTCTAGATAATGCGTGCCAGGCACCGCCCATTCTGCGAGGCGGCCCGTGGCGGTGCGATGCCGAGTGGAAACGAGGATGGTCTTGGCGGCCTTGAGTTTATCGGCAAATTTCAAATCAGCCGGAGCATCGAAAGCCGGATCTGCTTCCGTGATGGCGAGCACGTCTGTGATTTCCTTAGACTCCAGCGCCTTGGCCAGATCCGCTAGGCTGCCAGCGGTATTCTTCTCCCCTTGCTTCAATTCGATCACGGTGCCGAACGCTCCCAGCGCGTTATTAATAGCAGCTACCAGCAAATGCACTTCCGCAGGCTGGCCATTGCCTGCTAGCACTACGGCCTTGCCCATGGAGGCTTTGAGATCGGCGGCGGTTTCCTCGATCCAGGCGGCGGCATCTTTATGACCCACGTCCCCAGCCTTACCAGCGGAGACGCCTAACGCAGCGGCCAAACCAGAGGCGACTTTGAAAATTTGACTAGCCGCCACGCGCAGACGGTGATCCGCTATGCCGCCAGTCATGCTGTAGCGGGCCTCGGCCACATAGAGACGATTCATCGGATCGCCTTGTTTTTCAGCCTTCCGGCCTTTCATAAAATCACTGGTAGCATTGTTGCCGATGCGATCCAGGCCCATGAAATCACAGTCTAGGCTGACGATGCGATCCGCCTTTTCCAAATGATACACAGGCACCACGCCATCGCCCAAGGCCGCCTTGTTAGCCGCCGCCGCGCCCGTAGCGCTCAGCGCCTCGTAACGATAGACCTTGGCTCCGGCAAATTTCTTCTGCACTTCACCCACCAAGCGCGCGCGGGTGGGCGAATTATTTTCATCTAGTAGAATGGCTAAACCCTTGCCTCCGCTGGCAGCCAGCGCAGTCTTCTTTTCTCCTAACGCCTTGATAAAGGCTTCCTTTGTGGACTTCTTACCGCCTAGAGTGAATTGCTTCGCACGATCAGGATCATACAACCCTAACATGCTGGCCTGGGCATAGACATCCACGCTGCCATTGGATTCTGGATGCAGGGCATTGCCCGCCAGATGCGTGGGGCGACCTTCAAATGAGGTCACCACTAACGGTGTGCTACCACCGGAACGCGGCATGGAAGTGGCGTAGAATAAAGCTCTGCCAGGGATGACCCACTCAGGCGACTTCGCATACGGCTTGATGTAGGTCTCAGGACGGCACGCGGCTAGGCCCGCAAGAGCCGTAGAGGCACCCATCAATTTCAGGAAATCCCGACGCGACGCTTCGCGTTCGTCATCCGATTTCATCTCGGCTTGGCCGTCTTGGAACTCACGCTCCAGCTTGGATTGGAAGTTGGGGCTGCGCTCGAATTCGGAGAGACTACGCCAGTAGCGTTTGCCAGTCTGGGATTCCTCGGGGTGGGTAACAACGCGTTTCATTTGTCAGGTAAATGGGGGAAAAGAGAGAGTCAGAGAGTCAAAAAATAGCGATGGTCGCTGATGCAGCTTCCCCGACAGAGAGGATGACGGTCAGCGACTGAAGGGAGAGTAGATGAGTCCAACGGAGTGGAAGAGAAACCATAGCGTGAGGTGTGTCATAGGCGCTTGTGAAAAATTTCACAAGGAGGAAATCACAAAAATTTCTGCGCTTCGTTGGTCAAAAGAACGTAGCAACGGATGTGAGTCCGCCCCTTTTTGATATAGCCAGGACTACTTACGTCGGCGGCTACAATGTGCCTCATTGCCAAGGTGAGTTACGCCCTTGCCAGGGGGAATTACTCTCCAAAACCTGGACAGGTTTATTACGAGTTGATGATACGCGCCATGGATGCCGACTTTGTGCTTGATCCATTTGATGCGCCACGGGCCGCACGGTGGGAGATGCGATTCGCAGCGAGGCCGCATTTGCCAGCCAATTCGGCCTGCCCGGCTGGGAAACTCGCCTCATTCCCATGGCCGGATTAGAAGATGTCTTCTTTCTGGAGCCACACGACATGGCCGTGGTCAAACTTTTCGCAGGTCGGCCCAAAGCCATCGCGTTGCTAACAGACCTATTAAAAGCAGGCCGCCGACCAAGCCCCACCGTCTTCCGCCGCCTCATGGATACACCCGTGATGCCCGAGTCTAAGATACTGAAAACCCACTAGCGCCTCCAAAAAACCGGCGTGACCCTGCCGCAGTAGGCCTAAATCAGGGAATGTGGGAAACGCAGAGGCCCGGAGGATCAATCAGGCGGGAGTGCCATGAATAGGTAAAAATATTGCTTGGCAGTATTTTGGATAATTCTTAAACACCGCATGGCGTTTCGTTAATTCCCCATCAGCGGAGCGCCCAAAACCGATCCTGCACTCATCCAGACCTATCCCTCGTATGAAACTCCAACCTCCTTCCTCCATCGATTTACCAGTGTTTATGCTTCGACTTTTGCGACGTCGCGCGGGGTTCGTTGCGGTGCCAGCGGCCCTGGCGTTAGGACTGCTACCAGTGGCCCAAGCAGCTACTTATGACTGGGATCCGGGCGTGGGGGGCGGGGGCACGTCGGGCGTGACATTAGGGGGCTCGGGCACTTGGGATAATGGGCTGACCACGAGTTGGTGGGATTCCGTGGGGAGCACACAGGTGCTGTGGAATAGCGCGGCGGGGGATACGGCTCGGTTTGGCGGGTTGACTTCTGGCGGAGTCACGTTGGGCACGGGAATTAATGCCCATGGGTTGGTGTTTAACACTAGCGGTTATATCCTGAGTGGATCCACGCTAACGTTGGATGATCCGAACTTTACGGGCGTGACTCCGAACATTACGGTGAATATCGGCACCGCCACAATCAATAACACGGTGCAAGGCGTGAATGGGTTGATGGTGGATGGGGCGGGGATCTTGTCCCTAGGCGGCACAAACACCTTTACTGGCGGCACGGCCATCACGAATGGGACGGTGAATGCGGGCAATGTCTCTGCGCTGAGCAGCGGAGATGTGGTGGTGAGTGCGAACGGCACGCTCGCCTCTACGGGTGCGGCGGGGAACTGGGCCACCAATGTCCGTTTAAATGGTAATGGGAAATTTTCCCAGACGCAGAATGGGATTCTTGGTATGGCCACGGGCAAGGCGATCACGATCACGGGCACGGGAAATACGCTGGACGTTTCTGGCGCTGCGGGTGGATCAGGCACGAAGATCCTGCTCTCCGTTCAAGATCAGCTCACGGGCAGCGGTACGTTTACCAAGACGGGCGGCGGGACATTGCAGCTAGGGCAGTTGAACCCGTTGTTTACGGGCAATGCGATTATCAATGCGGGTTTCGTGGAAATTCAGCACATCCAAGGCTTGGGCATGACTCCGAATCCAATCACCGTCGGCGGCACGGGGGAGTTGGTGGTTTCGGCATTCAATTACCAAGCACCGATCATCGCCAATGCGGGTGGGGCGGTGTCTGGGGATAATGGCAATGTGACGCTCTCTGGTGCGGTCACGGCTAACGGAAATTTCTTTGCGCGGGCGCGCGACTTTTATTCCACTGGTGTGGGGCGAAATTTGACGTTGTCTGGGGCGATCACCGGAGCGGGAAATTTGATTGCTCAGGGGCCCACGGCGGGCACTGGGCGGGTGATCATTTCTGGAGCCAATGCCACAACTTGGACGGGCGGAGTGCAGGTGGATCCGAATACGATTGTGAACGCGACAGTGGGCTTCGGCACGGGCGCGAATTCCGTGGGATCGCTGGGCAGTGGGGCGCTGACTTTAAATGGTGGGCGGCTGACCCTAACGCCAACGGTGGGCACCGTGACCACGACGGCGGGGATTGCCGGGCGATTCATCTCGTTGGGGACCAATGCGATCAATAGCACCTTTGCCGCTCCTTGGTTCACGGCCACCGCGAGTGCGAACCGGACAGATCTCACCATTGATCAGCCTAACATGGCGCAAATAAATCCAGTCAATGGCTTACCTGGTGCCTGGACGGGTTACACCGCAGTGCCTCAGGGCATTGGCCAAGCGGCCACCACTGCCTTTCTCGAAGGCTACGGCGTCGTATATAATGGTCTGGTGACGATCACGAATCCTGGCAGCTACACCTTCTCACTGCCCAGCGATGACGGTGGCTCGGTCTTTGTCGATGGGGTGCAGATCGTGACCAATGAAGGTGGCCACGCGGTTTCCACCATCGGCGCGGGAGTGGTCACGTTGTCCGCCGGGGCTCACCAGATTACGGTGAAAAATGTAAATGGCGGCACGGGCGGCGGTTACCAGTTGGCGTATCAAGGACCGGATCAATTGATCGTTCCGACCATCGGAACCGTGGTGGCGGCCAATAACACCGGCGGGGTGATTACGAATATGAATGTGGTCGGCGTGGCTGCACTGTCGAATGTCGCGGGCGGCTTGGTTTATCCGATGACCAATAATATTTCAGCTACGGCGGCATCCATATTGGAAACGAGCGGATTCGATACCACCAGCGCGGGCACGATGACGTTAGGCGCGAATGTGACTTTCAACAGTGCCACGGGGCATACTTTTACCCAGAACGGGCCTGTGACCTTGAGTGTAGGCGGCGGAATCACCTCGGCCAGTAGCGCTGTTACGGTGCCTATCACCACCACGCTGGCCCCGTCTAACGTGATCGTAAATGGAGCGGTGACCCTGACGGGAAATGCCACTTTGAATGCGGAAGGTGGCCTTATTAATAGCCCGCTCGGCCTAGTGACGGTGAATGGCGTGATCGACGATGGTGCCAGCACGTTTGGGATTACGAAAAATGGTGGAGGGGGAACCGTCATCCTCGGCGGCACCAGTGCGAATACGTTCAAGGGTGCCTTTAATATGGCGCAGGGTTTGCTGCTACTAAATAAGACGGCGGGCCAGAATGCGATTGGATTGGGGGGGCTGAATTTGGATACCAGCATTGCTACGGGCACGACGGCTATTGATTATGCAGTGGTGCGGCTGATGGCTAATGAGCAGATTGATAACAACTCCACGTTAAATGTGCTGACCAACAACAGCGCAGGCTATGGTGCGACGTTAGATCTGAATAGTTTCACGGAAACTGTCGGGGCCGTGAATGTGCGCGGTGCCACCACCAACATGGGACGGATTGTAACGGGACCGACGGGGAAACTGATCGTCGGTGGAAATATTAATTTCGACAACAACCGCAATGCCGCTGGCAACACCGGACGCGAGGCCCTGATCACCAGCGTGGCTCCGGCTAGCAATGCGGTGAACATTACCACCTACGGCGGCGGCACGTTAGATCTGGGCGGAGCGACCCGGACGATCACCACGAACAGTAGTGTCTCTCAACTCAGCAATGATGGCACCATCGACACCATCATCACCAATGGCGGAATCATCAAAGCAGGCGGGCAGCGGCTGACTTTAAATGGCAGCAATCCCACCACGGGATCGAACAGCACGTTTGCTAGCGGGCTCGTTTTAAATGACGGTATCCTGCGGGCAGGCGGTGGCGCAGGCCCCACCAGCAGTGTGCTGGGCGTGGGCACCCTGACGATTAACAAAGGTCTGACGACCGTCTCCGGTGGGATCGTGGCGGGCGGGGCGACATTGGAACTGAGGAACAATGGACCAGTGCTTAACACCAACATTGGCGGCACGGTCGGGGCGGTGTTAGTGGGACAAAGCGTGACGAACGTGACCAACTACGGCAATGCGGTGACCGTGGCGAACACCGTGCCCATCTTCGGCATCGACGTGAATAACACCCCGCAAGTCCTCACCAATGCACTCGGTACGACCCTAAGCACCATCATTGGATCAGGCACGGAAATGCGGTTAGGCACCCTGACGACCACGGCTGCGCTGCAATTGAATGTGACTGGTGGAAACAATGATTCCGTGGCGTTCAATGGGATCAATTTAGGCGGTGCACTGACGGTGAATGGCACCACGGGGAACCTGCGGCTGAACAATCTGAGCGGGAGCAATAGCATTTCCACCATCGCGGGCAGTACGGGTAGTTTAATTATTGGTGGAAATGGATCGGGCTTCACAGGGGCGCTGAATTTATCGGCTGCGGGCACGCTGCGGCTGGCCCCAGCGGTCGGGGCCAGTAATAATCAGTTGGGCGGGGCAACCCTGACGTTAGCTGCTAATCCCATCATCGGCATCGCGCCTGTGCTGGAGGGGGGATCGTTAACCGCAGGCACACCGGGTGGCTTGAGTGCAAAATTTTACCAACTGAGCGGCATCGTTGCCATGAACGCCACGAACTTCGGTCAAACGCCCAGCGGGGTGCTCAGTGTGCCGACAATTTCGGATGGTGCGATCACGAATCGACCACCAACGGTCACTAGCACGGCCCTAACCAATGGCATGGCGGTTTATTCCGGCCTGCTCAATATTACCAACGGCGGCAGCTACACCTTCCAGAGTTATGTGGATGATGGCTCGCAGTTAGTGGTCGATGGGGTGGCGATCATTTCTATCAATACAGGAGCGGCCTCCTCTGGCGTGGTTCATACGCCCGTGAGCATTCCCATGACCTTGGCGGCCGGCTTGCACACAATTGCATTCAAAGTTATCAACGGCGGTGGCGGCGGCGGGGCGCAGGTATCCTTTAATGGTCCAGATTCCGGTGGTGTGATGCGGCCCATCCCCGCCACCGCACTGCAAACGCCAACCGCCTACAGCAATGTGGCGAACTCTGGACTGAACCAAAGCATCGCAGGGGCGGGCAGTCTGACGCTGGATGGCGGCGGCACGGATCTGGATGGTGGGATCAATAATCTAACGATCGCTGGTGCCACGGGCACGCTCAATGTCACCAACGCAGGCGGCATCGGAGCCATCACGGTGAGCGGCACCACGGCAGTAGGAGCGAACACAGCGACTCTGAATCCCACCACGGGCGCGCTGGCCTTGCTAGGCGATGTCACGGGCAATGGCATCATTAGCAAGACGGGCGGCGGCTTGCTAGTGCTAGCAGGAGCCAAGACCTTCACGGGAGCGATCAATGTTTCCGCTGGCGGATTACAAATTACGGACCCAGCATCGTTGGGCACGGCGGCTGGAGCTACCTCCATTTCCGGCACCGGAGTGCTAGACCTCAATGGCGTGGCGCTAGGTCTGGAACCATTGAACATCGGCGGCTTGGGCACGGCGGCTGGAGCAGGTATTTCCGGAGCCGCAGCCTCCATTTGGAATAGCTCCACGCAGGCAGCCAGCGCCAGTGGACCGATCACGCTTACCGCCAACACGGCCATTGGAGGATTGGGGAATATCACCCTAACCGGTGCGCAGACCGGAAATTTCACCCTGCAAAAAGTCGGACCTAACACGCTGACCTTGAGTGGTGCTAGCACGAATACTGCCGCCTACACGGTCAGTGCTGGTTTCCTGAAAGTGAACAATGCGGCAGCGTTAGGAACTACGGCTGGCAACACCATCGTTTCGAGCGGGGCGGTGCTAGATCTCAATGGATTTTCTTTAGCGGAGCCGCTGAATATTTCGGGAGCAGGAACGAGCAATTACGGTTCCATCAACAGTCTTGCCTCCCTGATCAACAGTGGCTCAGCGGTTACGCAGAGCGGGGCTGTGACGCTCGGTGCGTCGGCCAGCGTCGGCAGCAGTAGCTTGGGAGCGGGTGGGGACATGACCTTCAGCACGGCCTTTGCTGGAGCACAGAATTTCACGAAAGTGGGCGGCAACACCGTGACCATCACCGCAGCTAACACAACGATAAATGCCACTAACGTAAACACTGGCACATTAGTGCTGAGTGGTGCGGGCACTTCCTCGGGCGGCAACTGGACGATCAATCCGACGGGCATCGCGTCGCTGGATAACACGACCACCGCCACCAGCAATCGCTTGGGCGCACGGGTCATCAACTTGGTGGGGGGAAATTTAAATATCGTTGGTTTTAACGGAGTTACGGCCGTCTCTGAAGCCTTGGGAGCCAATGCGTTGAACTTTTCTTCGAATCGCAGCGTGCTGACCCTCACACCGAGCGCCACCCTTGGAAATGGCGGGGTGAGCCTGAGTTCCACAGCCTCCATCGCGCGGGTCAATAACGGCACTGGCTTAATCCGGGGCACGGGGCTGGGCACCGCGGCGGCGGGCACGGCTAACATTGCGAATGTGGCGCTCACGGGAGCCAGCA
>JAYVOP010000341.1:0-3575 GCA_043757865.1 Verrucomicrobiales bacterium
GTGGAGCACGGCCAGGGCGTGTGGAATGGGGTGGCTCCTGAACAAGTGACCAATGCAGAATTCACCCGCCAGTTAGCGACGGCGGTGCATCGGCCAGCGCTGTTTCCGGTGCCTGCGGCGGTCTTGAAATTATTGCCCGGCGGGATGGGGAGCATGTTTCTGGACAGCGTGCGCGCGCAGCCGCAGGCGGCCTTGCAGGCTGGATTCAGCTTCCGCTTCCCCACCCTAGCCGCAGCGTTGGCGGATCTTTACTAACGCTATGTTCCGTGCGCTCGTCCGACGTTTCAGCCGCCTGCTCAACGCTCCCAGCGTGCTCACGCGCAGAGGCCAGGCCCTGACGCACATTGAAATTGGTCAATTAGGCGAGCTCATTGCGGCCCGCTATCTCTACACGGCGGGGGCCAAGCTCCTCTCCAAAAATTTCCGCGCCCCTGGCGGTGGAGAAGTGGACATCGTGATCCGCCACGGCCAAGTGTTGGCCTTCGTGGAAGTAAAAGCGCGCACCAGTGCAGACTACGGTCGCCCTGCCTCCGCCGTGGATGATGCCAAGCGACGCCTTATTGCCCGGGGCGTGCAGGCGTGGCTGCGGCTGCTGCACTATCCAGAAATCCGCTGGCGTTGCGACATCGTGGAAGTGAACCTGCGCATCGGCCAACCGCCGCAAGTCACATGGCTGCAAAGCGCCTTCGAAATCACCGCCCTGCGCGAGGGCCGCAGCCGGAACTGGAGCCGCCGTTAGGCCTAGCCCACCCGTCAAAGCGTGGGCGCATTCCGCCATTAGGGGGCTAGGCGGGGCGGACTACGCGATTAGCTTCTGCCCATGCTCTTCCGCCCCTGCTTGCTTGCCTTGCTCCTCGCGCCCCCGCTGCTTTCTGCTGCGGAGGGACCGCCGTCGTTTCGTTTGGATGTGGAGCCCGTGTTGATGCGCTCTGGATGTAACACGGGATCGTGCCATGGCTCTGCGCGGGGGCAGGATGGGTTCCGGCTGTCGTTGTTCGGCTTTGATCCGGCGGGGGATTTCCACCGCATTACCAGGGAGTTCCCGGGGCGTCGGCTGGATGTGGTGGAGCCAGGAAAAAGTCTGCTATTAGAAAAGGCCACGGGAATGGTGACGCACACGGGCGGGGAATTATTTAAAGTCGGCTCGGCCTCCTATCAGACAATCTTTAACTGGATAGCCGCTGGGGCCAAGGACGATGCCGCAAGCACGCCCACCGTCACGGGCATCAAACTTTCTCCAGAGAAAATCTCCGTTAGGCGCGATGTCAAAACTCCGCCCTTGCAGTCAACGAAGGTCACAGCGCAGTATTCCGATGGCACAGAGCGCGATGTCACCAAGCTGGCGCTCTTCCTCTCTAACAACGATTCTGTGGCCACTATCAACAAAGATGGCGTGGCAAAATCTGACCATGCGGGCGTGGCGTTTGTGTTTGCACGCTTCAGTAAATTTACCGTGGGCGCAGAGATGATCGTGCTGCCAGAACGCACGGATTTCACGTGGCCAGCGGCTGCGCTGCCGGTAAACTATGTGGACCAGGCGGTGTTTGCGCGCTTGCAGCAGTTGCAAATTTTGCCCTCGGAGTTGGCGGATGATAACACGTTCTTGCGTCGGGTGTCGTTGGATCTAACTGGCCTCCCGCCTAGCCCAGAGCGCACCACGGAGTTCCTAGCGGACACCACGCCTGACAAACGCGCACGCATGATAGACGCGCTCCTGGCCACCGAGGAGTTCACAGATCTGTGGACTATGAAGTGGGCAGAGATCCTCCAGGTGCGCATCAATGGAAACAACGCAGAGTATGGCCGCACGCGGAAGGCCGTCTATAAATACAGCCAGTGGTTGCGCGCACAGATCGCGCAAAATCGGCCCTTTAACGAGATCGTGCATGATCTGCTGGTGAGTAATGGGAGCAACCTGGCCAATCCCGAGGCGAACTTTTACACCACCGCCGTGGGCAATAAGCGCACGCCGCTAGAACGCGCAGAGGACGTGGCGCAGCTCTTCCTGGGCTCGCGGATTCAATGTGCGCAGTGCCATAACCATCCGTTCGATCGCTGGACCATGGACGATTACTATGGTTTCACAGCGTTCTTCACGGGGCTAGATTCCAAGCGCGGAGCCACGTCGTCGGAAGTTTTTGTGTTTAATCGAAATGAGAAACATAGCATCGATCACCCCGTGGATGGCCGGGCCATGCAGCCGCGATTCCTAGGCGGAGCCGAGCCCGATCTACAAGGAGCAGACCCCCGCACGACCCTGGCGGATTGGCTCACTAGCAAGGAAAATGCACGCTTTGCTCAGAGCCTAGCCAACCGCGCATGGAGTCATTTCTTTGGCCGTGGCATCATCGAACCCGTGGACGATGCGCGCATTTCTAATCCTCCTAGCAACGCCACACTGCTTACGGCCCTAGCCGAACAGTTAGTGGCCAATCAATTTAACATCCGCAAGCTGGCGCGCGACATCTGCACTAGCCGCACCTATCAACTGGCCAGCACGGTCAATGCGGCCAATGTAAATGATGATCGTTGCTTCTCCCACAGCATCGTGCGGCGGCTGCAGGCAGAGGTGCTGCTGGACAGCATAGGCCAAGTCACCGGGGCTCCGCAGACGTTTAATGGCAATCCTAGCAACACGCGGGCGGTGCAGCTCTTCGAGGGTGGCGCAGGCACGGATGCCTTCCTCAAAAACTTCGGTGCCTCCAAGCGCGAGACCGTCTGCGCCTGCGAAGTGCGCATGGAACCCACGCTGACGCAGACGTTAGCACTCATCAACGGCTACGTGCTAGAAGGCTGCCTACAGCGCAGTCCGGTGTTAGCAGATCTAGCCAAAGTCGCTACGCCCGAGGCTGGGATCGAACAACTTTTCCTCCGTGCCTTTAGCCGCCCACCCACCGCCACGGAATCCAGCACGCTGCTGGCCGCAGCCACAGAGCTTGATTGGAAGGACTACACCGTGCGTCGGAAATATCTGGATGATGTGCTCTGGAGCGTCATGAATACCACGGAGTTCACCTTTAACCATTGATGCTAGAGATGAAATATTCACTGCTCCTGCTGGCGCTCCTTACCAGCATTTCCCCCGCCGCTCCTAGCTACCAAGACCTGCTGCCCGTCTTCAAAGAAAGCTGCCTGGGCTGTCACAACCCGGATAAAATGAAGGCGGACCTAGACCTCAGCACTCATGCCGGAGTGATGAAAGGTGGCTCCAGCGGCGTGTGCGTGAAGCCGGGTTCTGCGGATGGCAGCCTGCTCTATCGAGTGGTGGCGCACCTGGAAGAACCGGAAATGCCGCCGAAAAAACCGCAACTCCCCGCAGCACAATTAGAACTAATCAAAGCCTGGATCGCAGGCGGCTGCATCGAAAGCGAGGGTGGCGTGGCCGCCAAATCACGCGGCCAAGCGTTGGACGCCACCATGCCCGCTGTGGCCGCTAGCAACGAGCCCGGGCCGTTGCCGGAAAATTTACCGGATACCAAGTTAGCCGCTGTAAATGTAGCGGGCCCTGCCATCGCCCTAGCCGCTAGCCCGAATGCGCCATTACTAGCCGTGGGAGGGCACGAGCGCATCTTGCT
>JAYVOP010000342.1:0-3565 GCA_043757865.1 Verrucomicrobiales bacterium
TGCGGTGCTCGTCCGGCAGGCCTGCGTGGTAGGCTTGGGCCGGGAGGGCGGAGCGGGTGAGGTGGGTGGCCACGTGCTCTGCGGTGTGCTGCTGGGTGACATAGACGATGGCGGGGAATCGTCGCTCTAGGGTGAGTTTCTGCGTGAGCAGGGCGAGGCGCTCTGCGCTGGCCACGGGGGTGATGTGGAGGAGGATATTGGCGCGGAGGAAGGAATTCACGACGCGGTGGCGCGGGGAGATCTTGAAGAGGGTGGCGAGTTCTGCGGCTACGGGGGGGGTGGCGGTAGCGGTGAGGGCGAGGACGGTGCGCCATTTGAATTGCTGGGCTAGTTTGGCGAGGCGGAGGTAATCTGGGCGGAAATTATGTCCCCACTCTGACAAGCAATGGGCTTCATCGATGGCCAGCAGGCTGACTTTAATGGATTTCAGTTGGGTGAGGAAGGTGGCATTGGCTAAGCGCTCCGGGGAAACGTAGAGGAGCTTGATCTGCCCGCTGCGCAGGGCGGCATAGACCGCTGACACTTCTGCTGCGGAGAGGGTGGAATCTAAGCGGGAGGCGGGTAAGCCGCGTTTCTGCAAGGCGTCCACTTGGTCTTTCATCAGGGCGATGAGTGGGGAAATGACGAGGGTGAGTCCGGGCAGGAGGAGCGCAGGGAGTTGGAAGCAGAGGGACTTTCCCCCGCCGGTGGGAAAGATCGCCAGCGCAGATTTCTGGGCGAGGAGTGCCCGGATGACTTGCTCTTGGCCGGGCCGGAAGGTGGCATGGCCGAAGTGTTTTTGGAGGGATGCGGAGAGGTCCACGGTGGCTGGGCGCATGAGGGGCGGGAGGCCCCTCCTCTCTTGGGGTTAGAGCTTCAGTTGCTCTCCCCAGACGTGGCGCGCGGCCTCGGCCACATCCTTATCCCCACGGCCAGAGCAGTTCATAATGATGATCTGATCCTTGCTCATGGTGGGCGCTAGTTTCTTAATATGCGCCACGGCATGGGCGGTTTCTAGGGCGGGAATGATGCCCTCTACGCGGGCCAGTTCTTGGAAGGCCGCGAGTGCCTCCACATCCGTGGCGTAGGTGTAGTGGATGCGTTTATTGGCATGATAGAAGGCGTGCTCTGGGCCTACCGCAGCATAGTCTAAGCCCGCGCTGACGGAGTGGGTGAGTTCGATCTGGCCATCCGCATCCGCCAGTAGATAGGTTTTGGTGCCTTGGAGGACGCCTAGTTTCCCACCTTGGAAACGCGCGGCATGGCGGCCCTGCACGATGCCATCTCCGCCGGCTTCCACGCCGATCATTTTGACATCGGCGTCATCGAGAAACGGATGAAAGAGGCCGATCGCATTGCTGCCGCCGCCGACGCAGGCGACTAAGGTGTCTGGCAGGCGGCCTTCCCGCTGGAGGATCTGCCGCCGCGCTTCTACGCCGATGACGCGATGGAAGTCCCGCACGATCATGGGAAAGGGATGGGATCCTAAGGCCGAGCCGAGGATGTAATGGGTGGTGCGCACATGGGTGACCCAATCCCGCATGGCTTCACTAACGGCTTCTTTTAAAGTGGCCTGCCCGGCGGTCACGGCCCGCACCTCGGCGCCTAGAAAGCGCATCCGGGCGACGTTCAAGGCCTGCCGCCGCATGTCCTCCGCACCCATGTAGATGACGCATTCACAACCAAAGCGCGCGGCCACCGTAGCCGTGGCCACGCCATGCTGGCCGGCTCCGGTCTCGGCAATGATGCGTTTCTTCCCGAGCCGGACTGCGAGGAGGATTTGCCCTAGCGCGTTATTGATCTTGTGGGCCCCGGTGTGCAGTAAGTCTTCCCGCTTGAGGTAGATCTTGGCTCCGCCCAGGGATTCTGACCACCGCTCCGCATGGTAGAGCGCGGTGGGGCGGCCCACATATTCTGCCAGTAGACGATCCAGTTCCGCCTGGAAGGTGGGGTCCGCCTTGGCGGCGGCATACTCTGTTTCCAATTCCCGGAGCGCATACATCAAGGTTTCTGGGACAAACATGCCGCCAAATTCACCAAAATGCCCGAAGGCATCCGGCAGGGCAGAGGAGGAAGGAGCGGGCAAAGACATAGTTAGTAAAGAAGTGCTAGGAGTGGCAAAAGCGAGTGCAGATGTGCCCCTTCCGGAGATGCTGCGCAACTCTTTTCCGTGGGGTGGATTCCTTCGTTGCCACGTGGGGAATCGCCTCTAGGATGCGCCCGCCTTATGTCTCAGCTCCCTCCCAAAGCCATCCTGTGCTTCGATTTCGACGGCACCTTCGTCGAGCCCGATGTGGACCCGCAAGCTCTCCAAGAGTTGCTGGCCCTGATTGAGGATCTGCGCTCGCGAGGGGCGGCGTGGGTCATCAATACGGGGCGCTCGCTTTTCCAGACGTTGGCTGGCCTCACGCAGCACGACATCCGCCAGATCCCGGACTACATCGTGGCGCGGGAGGGAGAGATCTATCATTGCAGTAAATACAACCGCTGGATCGATCTGGGTGATTGGAATTCCCATCGCACGAGCGATCATAAGAAACTCTACAAAGCGAAGGAGGCATTCTTTGTGGAGACGCGGAAATTCCTGATGGACCATACCGCTGCCACCTGGGTGAGCGAGCCCCAAGACCCCGCGGGCATCATCAGTGTCAGTGAAATGGAAATGGACTCCATCTGTGCGTGGCTCAATGAGCGCCTGCCGCAGCATCCGGAACTAAACTATCAACGAAACTCGGTTTACCTGCGCTTCACGCACGTGGATTATAGCAAAGGCACGGCCCTGCGGGCGCTGTGTGAGTATCTGGAAATAAGCCCGGAGCATGTCTTCGTGGTGGGGGATAATCACAATGATCTCTCCATGCTGAGCACGGAAGTGGCGCATTGTCTGGCCTGTCCAGCTAATGCGTTAGCAGAAGTGCAGGAGGTGGTGGCTAGCCAGGAGGGCTTCATTGCCCAGGGCACGGCTACGCAAGGCTGCATTGAGGCGCTGGCCTACTATTTCTATGAATGAAGCCACCCGCAGCGTTCTCGTGCAACGCTGCTCCCAGGCGGAAACCACGACGCGTGCAGACGTGCTAGCCGTGGAGGAACCGCTGGAGATCCGCGTGGAAGGCCGCACCCTAGCCGTGACCATGCGCACGCCCGGACATGATCGGGAGCTGGCCGCAGGCTTCCTGCTCAGTGAGGGGCTGATCCAATCCGCGGCGGACATCTTTGAAATCTCGACCTGCCCCAGTGCCAGCGAGGGCAACGTGGTGGAGGTGGTGCTGAAGGATCCAGGGAAAATCGACTTTGCCCAACTCACGCGCCATGTCTTTACGAATAGCAGTTGTGGGGTGTGTGGGAAGACGAGCATAGCCGCTGCGTTGCGGCCCTTGCCGCCGTTAGAACGCTGCGCTGCGCTGCCGCCGCTGGACCTCATCTTGGATCTGCCGAATCGTTTGCGGGAGCACCAGACCAGCTTTCTCAGCACGGGGGGGATTCATGCCAGTGCGCTCTTCGATCCGCAGGGCACGCTGCTCCTGCTGCACGAGGACGTGGGCCGACATAACGCGCTAGATAAATTGATCGGCGCGTGCCTGTTAGG
>JAYVOP010000343.1:0-13349 GCA_043757865.1 Verrucomicrobiales bacterium
TAGGGAGTCCGCGCGCGGCGTGCTTGAGGCTTTGGATCATGGAATTGATTCCTTCGGCGGTGGCATTGGTGATCGGGTGATGGAGGTAGTTGAGGATGCACCGTTTTGATACCGAGCGCTATGAGGAATATCTTGACCAGAATTCATCGCTATTCGGTGCTATTATTTGGGAGTGGCTTGGTTCAAATTGGTATTTTGATTTTTCAAATCCTAAAGCAAATCACGATACTCATTTAGAGAAGTTTACATACCACAAGCTACCTAACAAGACAACCGAGTGTGAGTTACTAATACTGGGTTCCTACTGGGATCGCTGGATTACATTTCATTACCACAATGTCTCGCAGATCAAGGTTTTGGGCGGGAATCTAGCGGACCTACACGAGTGGCACATCGACGAGCTGACTCTCAGTGAGGGGCACTATATTCATGAAATTTTTTGGACGAATGGTCTCACTCTACGGATTCACAGTAGAGTATATCCCGCAGGGAGGTTGCGATAGCGGATGTTGCCGCATTTAAAGCGGAACGGGGTGTTTTACTGCACAGTCCTCCGTCTTGAACTCCCCCCGCAACAACACCTACCGCTACGACGCCGCAGGCAATCGCATCAGCAGTGGCGTGGGCATCCTGCCCGCCAGCCTCCCCAGTACAACACCCGCAACCAACTCAAAACCACCGGCGGAGCAGGCACCACGTTAGTAGAAGGCACTGTAGATGAGAAATCCAAAGTCCTCGTCAACGGCCAACCCCGCCACAGTCCGTGAGCCCCTCCAAATCATAAAGTCCACTGCCGCCGATGATGCCTATTGCTGGTATTTCTGATGTCGTCATGCGCTCTGCTTTAGAGCACTAGCAGCAGACTGCAAGGCCATGGTTCGCGCCTTGGCAAAGCGCTGCGACATGCTGCGTGGGTGGTGGAGCGAGGAAGGTGAGGGCAGGAAAATACTTGTGCAGCTAGCCGTATTCTACAGATCCTCAGCTGCGGAGCGGCCTTCTACGAAGTCTTGTAAATAGCGATCCGATGAGCTGCGTAGTTCCTCGGGCGTGCCCAGGAATTCGATCTGGCCCTTGCGCAGGAAGGCCACGCGGTCGGCTACGTTGAAGACGGATTTCATGTTATGGGTGACGATCACGGAGGTGGTCTGGTAGAGATCGCCAATCTTGATCGTGAGCTTATCAATGGCATCAGAAAGGATGGGATCCAGGCCGGATGTGGGCTCATCATAGAGCACACATTGGGGCTTGGTGACGATGGCGCGGGCTAGGCCTGCGCGCTTTCTCATGCCGCCGCTGAGATCGCCCGGGAGCTTTTCTCCGTGGGCTTCCAGGCCCACGGCAGTGAGGGCGGCCATGACTTGGGTGTCGATCTGAGTGAGGTCTTTGAGGCCGGTTTCAAAGAGCGGAAATGCGACATTTTCCCACACGGACATACTGCCGAAGAGGGCTCCGTCTTGGAAGAGGAGGCCGAGTTTTCGTCGGGCGGGAGCGAGTTGTCGTTCAGTTAGGTTCGCGATGTCTTCGCCATCGATTTTCAAGCTGCCGCTGTCTGGGGCCAGGAGACCAGCGAGGTGTTTGAGGAGCACGCTTTTGCCTTGGCCGCTGCCGCCGATGATGACGAAGCGCTCCCCTCGTTTCACCGTGAGGTTGATGCCTTGTAGGATCTCTTGATTGCCCAGCCGCTTGCGCAGGTTGGTGATTTCAATGAAATTTTCCGGCGGGGCACTCATGTTATTTAGCGATAGGCCAGACGTAGTTCAGGCCGATGGTGAGGAAGAAATTGACGATCAAGATGGCCAGCGAACTAAGCACCACCGCAGCGTTCGTGGCCCGGCCCACGCCCAGGGAGCCGCCCCGCACATTTAACCCCTGATGGCAGGAAATGAGCACGATCAGAATGCCAAAGACGAAGCCCTTAGTCATGCCGAAGAGGATGTCTCCCATGGCGGTGTGGCCGACTAACTGGCGCTCGTAGAAGGCGGGCTCAATGTGATAGAATCCGACCACGATCACATACGAGGCATAGATGCCGAAGGTGATGGATTCCGCGATCAGTAAGGGCACGGAAATAATCATCGCCAGCAGCCGGGGCGTGACCAGATAGTCCACCGGATGCACCGCCATGGCGCGCAGGGCGTCCACTTGTTCCGTAACTTTCATGGTGCCGATCTCTGCCGCCATGCCTGCGCCCACGCGGCCTGTAAGCATGACGGCGGTGAGCACTGGGCCTAGCTCCCGACACATGGCTAGGCTGACAAGCGTGCCCACGGACGAACTGAGTCCTAACTCGTTAAATTTTAAATAGACCTGGGCCGCAAACACCGCGCCCGTAAAGGCCCCAGTCACGATGACCACAAGCTGCGAGCCGAACCCGATGGCCAAGATCTGCTGGCCGAGCAATCGCCAGCGGATGGGATATTTCACTAACGACCCCACGACCTCGCCCACCAACACTGCCAATGCTCCTAAGTAGGAGCAAAAGCCTAGCAACAAGCGGCCAAGGGATGACAAGAAATGGGACATGGGGGAAAGGCAGCCACCATGACTGCCCCCGCGCGTCCGGCAACTGCCAAACGTGGGCCATTTCTACTCAGCCACCGCGTCAAGGCGTGCGGCAAGGTGGCCCCAATGAGCGCTCTTGCGACGGACCCGGGAATCCAGCCATTTTTTATAACCTGCTGTAAATCAACGACTTACAAACCGCAGCCACGCTTGGCACATTTCTCGCAAGCATCTTTCCCATCCACGGAGCTAACCCTCCACCAATCCAAAATCCGAAACCAAACCAACGAACATGAATACCCTAACCTGCAATCCTAACCTGAGCGCCAACTTCAATCCTAACCGCCTTTTCCGCCTCGCGGAAAGCCTCTGGAATGAATCCCGACCCACCAACCCGGCCTGGACTCCCCTGGCCGAAGTCACGGAGACGGACACGGCTTATGCCGTGAAACTGGATCTCCCAGAAGTCACTGCCACCAACGTGAAAGTGACCGTGAAAGACAGCGTCCTGCGCATCACTGGCGAGCGCACCCCCGCCGCCCTGCCGGAGGGCGCTCCAGCGGAAAAAGTGCATCTCCAAGAACGCAGCTATGGCCCCTTCTCCCGCAGTTTCTCGCTGCCGAAGTTGGCGGACCCAGAGCAAGTGACCGCTGATTTCAAACTCGGCGTGCTGACCGTTAGCATCCAAAAGCGGGCGGAGGTGAGCCCGAAAGAAATCGAAGTGCGCGTGCTGGCCTAACCCCCACGGATGGCGGCGGGAGCAGTGCTGAAACTCAGCGGCTGCTCCCGCCCTACCTTAGTTTTTCCCCTCTAGCACGAGCCATTCCATGATGCGGGGGCGGTCCTCCGCAAGGGCTTGGCGGCGGGTCGCGAGGCTGAGGCCAGCTAGCTCCGGGTAATCGTAGCGGCGGGCTTTTTGAAGGTCGTCCACACTCGTGATGAGGGTCTGATGATGGCTGTCTTTAAAGAGATCAATGAGGTAAGTGGAGATGCTGAGGTCGATAAAATCATGCATTTCGATGAGGATGTCGTGCCCACGCAGGGCGTCGCGCACGTCCGGGGTGAAGAGTTGTTTTTCGTAGCCCTCGCAGTCGCAGAGGATGAGGGCGCGGCGCGGGAACGGGAAGGTGCGCAACACGTTAGGATCACAGGCGGTTTCCACGCGAACTTGGAGCGTTACGCCATTGAGCGCGGCCATGCTCTGGCAGAGTGCGCGGGCGCGGGGATCCAGATCGTAAGCCACGACTTGGCACTGCGGCAGGCGGCGGGCGATGCCCACCGCGTAGTAGCCCTCTGCACAGCCGACATCAATAAAGTGGCCGTAATTTTTGGCTAGTAAGTGGGTGAGGACATCGTGCAGTTCCTGTTCATAGCTGCCCAGAAACTTAGGGATGACAGCACTGCCAGCCGCCTCGGAGGCGGGATATTTCATACCAGCAAAGGGACCATGGAGGACGGTGAGATCCTTGGCAAGCTGGGCGGAGAGGGTTTGAAATTGCACGGCATCCTCACCCGTGACACTGGCGAGGCGGAAGCGTTGATAGAAGTCCGCCGCCTTAACAAGCGAGCGATCTAACACCCGGCACAAGGTGGGGGACTGAGCCATGCGATGGAGGAGCGGGGTGATGAAATTAGACATAGAGATGCAAGGTGGACGGCACTGCCGAAGAGGGCCGGAAGCATAAACTGGGAGGGTGGTTGATTACGAGGAGGAAATTCACTTTCAACCAGATGGCTAGGGGTGGCGGCGGCCACACGCGTTTTGCAAAATTTCCCAACTTGGCGGACGCTAATTTACCCCTAGCCTGCGCGCCATGTTGCCCCGTTGCTTATTCCTGCTGTTTCCTGTTATTGCCGCTGCTGATACTTGGCCTGCCTTCCGTGGACCCACGGAAGATGGCCATAGTGCGGCCACGCAGATTCCCCTAACGTGGAGCGAATCTGAGCACGTAACGTGGAAGACTCCCCTCGCTGGCAAGGGTTGGTCCACTCCGTTAGTCTCCGCCACGCAGGTCTGGCTGACCACCGCCACCGAGGATGGTAAGGAGATGTCCGTCCTCTGCTTGGAACGCCGCTCTGGCAAGGTACTACATGAATCCGTGATCTTCAAAAATGAAGTCACAGAACCACTAGGGAACCCCGTCAATGGCTATGCCTCGCCCACTGGCATCTTGTTAGACGGGCGCGTCATCGTCCACTTTGGCAGCTACGGCACGGCGTGTCTGGACACGCAGACGTTTGCGGTGCTCTGGCAGCGGCGGGATCTGCCGTGTCGGCATTATCGGGGGCCGGGCTCATCGCTCTGTCGTTATCATGACACCGTGATCTTGAGCATGGATGGCATTGATTTACAGTATCTGGTGGCGCTGGAGATCGCCACGGGGAAGACGGTGTGGAAGACGGATCGCTCCACGGTTTGGAATGATCTGCTGCCTGACGGCAAGCCCAAGGCGGACGGGGATATGCGCAAGGCTTACACCACCCCCTGCTTGGTAAAATTCCCTACCGGCCCGGCCCAACTGGTGAGCACGGGCAGCAAGGCCACCATGGCCTATGCGCCTGCCACGGGGAAAGAAATCTGGACCGCAACTTACGATGGCTTTTCCAATGCCAGCAGCCCGGTCTATGCAGAGGGTCGCATTTTCTTCAACACGGGCTATGGGAAATCTCATCTGCTAGCACTGCCGATCACCGCCGCCAGCAGCGGCAATCTAACCTCCCAAATCGCCTGGGATCAATCCAAGCGGATGCCGCTGCGGGCCACGCCCGTGATTGCTAACGGGCTCATCTTTGTGGTGTCGGATGATGGTCACGTCTCCTGCGTGGAGCCCGCCACGGGCGAGGTGCTGTGGTCTGAGCGCCTCCCAGACCTTTTTTCTAGCAGCCCGCTGCTGTGCGAGGGGCGGCTGCTCTTCTGCGGAGAGCAGGGAAATAGTTTTTGGCTAGCACCAGCACGCGCTTACCAACAGCTAGCCGCTAATAAATTAGACACCGGGTTACTGGCCAGTCCAGTGGCCGTAGATCACGAGCTATATCTACGCACGAAGACGCATTTATACCGAATCGAACAGAAGCTGTAAGATTAGGCTAGAGGTAGCGTTGCTCCCGCTGCTGATGCGCAGACTCCAGGAGCGCGGCTAGCACGAGCGCATTCGAGAAGTAGCTCTGGAGGAGCCCCTTTCGTTTACTGATGATCCGGGGTTGGGAGAGCGTGGTGACAATGTGGTTGGTCGTTTTGTTGGTTTTCGTTTTCATAATCGGGGTGTGACGTGGTTAGCGAAAATAGGTTCAAGATTATCTTGAGGGAGGGAGCAGGTCGTAGGCCAAACACTTCACGGGAGCCAATTAACGGTGGAAACTTACCATGAATATTAATTAAAAAGAAGTGAAATCTCTAATTTGGTCGAGAAATTATCGCGTCTCGATTCTAGGATCTTCAGCACCCCCCGATGCCTCAGGCCCAGCGGGCCGCAGCGGAGTTCGCAGTTGCTTCGCCCAGTGGCCGCTCCCAGAGTGCGCGCGTCCTTCCTCCCCTTTCCTTGATGCGTGCCTACCTAATCCGCCGACTGCTCCTCATTCCCCTGACCTTGCTAGGGGTGACATTTCTCGTGTTCGGGCTCACGCGCATCCTCCCAGGTGGCCCCATGGAGAAAGCCATGCAAGCCGCCTCCCAGGCGGAAGAAGGCGGGCGCAGTGGCGGACGCGGACCGTCTGGAGCAGGGCCCCTGAGTAAAGAACAAGAACTGCAACTAGCCCGGAACTACGGCCTAGCGCGCAGTTTCCTAGCCGCTTATGCCGAATGGTGGGGGATCATTCCGCGGGAAGACTATCATCAAGACTTCGCCCTCACGCCGAACGCTGAGGCCACGCCGCCTACCGAGGAGTCCGTCTTCCTTGGCATCCGCAATGCCGCCGGACATCTGGAAAGTAAGCCGGGCAAGGTCCGCCTCATCAGCGCCACCGATGCGCAACTCACGCTCAACGACGCCAGCCCGGCCACTGGCTGGCACGTGCGCTTCGCCTCGCCCACGGAGCTAGACATCCTGGAAGGCCGGAAGGACGCCTCTGGCCACGCCCCAGCCGCGCCCATGGACCCTAGCCAGGGCATCATTTCCCAGGCCAAGCATGTGGTGCTCTATCAGTTAAAATATGCGGGCGTCTGCCAATGGGATTTCCGTTATTCGTTAAACTATAACGATCCCGTCTGGGACATGATTAAATCTCGCCTGCCCGTTTCCTGCTTCTATGGCGTGCTGACCTTGCTCCTCACCTATGGCATCAGTTTACCGTTAGGGATCCTCAAAGCCTTACGCCACCGGACCTGGATTGATAGCGCTTCCTCTGCGCTCATCTTCATTGGCTATGCCATCCCCGGCTTTGCGGTGGGGGCGGTGTTGCTGCTTATCTTCGCCTTCCGCTTGGATTGGTTTCCCATCGGCGGCTTTACCAGCGATGACTTTGCGAGCCTCAGCTTTGGGGGGAAGTTGCTCGATCTCCTCCAGCATGCCGCTTTACCGTTAGGCTGCCTCATGCTCCCAGCCTACGCAGAGACGACGATGCTGATGAAAAACAGCCTCATGGACAACCTCGCCCAGGACTACGTGCGCACTGCCGTGGCTAAGGGCAGCACCTATCGGCGGGCGGTATTCGCCCATGCGGTGCGGAATTCCATCATCCCCATCGCCACCACCTTCGGGCAAAATATCATCCTGCTCGTCTCCGGATTCCTCCTCATTGAGCAAGTCTTCGACATCCAAGGCTTCGGCCAGCTCACCTTCAATGCCCTGGTGGATCGGGACTACCCCATCGTCATGGCCACCATCTTTATGAGTTCATTTCTCCTCGTGTTAGGAAACATCATTTCCGACGTGCTCGTGGCCGTGCTGAATCCCCGCATCCGGTTTGAATAAAACCCTCACCAGCCCAGGCCTTCCCAGTAACTAAACTCCCAGGCCCAGCCATTGGCATGGTTCTCCAGGCTCACCTCCACCGTTTGGCCGCGCCATTTTTCTAGGGAGATTTCCTGCACGTGCCAGCGCTCTGGCTTGGGTCCGATCGTTTCTTTCTTTACCTCCTGGCCATTCACGCGGACGATCAGTTCCCAGTCGTAATCGGCCTTCGACGCCACAGAGAAATGGAGCGTCTGCGGCTTCTCGGCATTCACACTGACCTTCTGCACCAGCCGTGCGGGCGTTTTCTTGTCAGGGAAAGGATGCATTTGCAGCACATTTTTCCGGCCCATGAAATGGGTTAGTTTTAGCGGCGTGCCCTCAAACTCTGGGGCCTCCACCGTCCAGGCGGGCTGCCAGAGGCGCACACTTTCCCAATCAATAGCGGCGGTTTTGGCCTTGGTGACATCGGTGACCGGGGTGACGGAAGTGACAGGCTCTGCCAAGGCGGCTTTCTTTTCTGGCGTCAGTGGACCTTCCTCCGGCGGGGCCAGCACATACCAGAGCAGATCCCGCAGCGCCTCATCTGGTAAGCCGCCGAAGCCACTGGGCATCACGCTTTGGTGGGTGTTTTCCTGTTTGGAAATATCGCCACGGGCAATCACCTCACGTCTCCCACCGATGCCGAGCAACGTCACTTGGGTGGGCGTGTCCTCGACCACGCGTCCCGCTAGGGTGCGGTTATCTTTGGTGTTCACGATGGTGTTTTCATAGCCATTGCCGATGATTTGGTTGGGATCGACCACGTTGTTCAACAACGCATCCAAGCTACTCCGTCCACTCCCGATCAACTCCGGCCCCACCTCTTGCCCACCGCCGTGGAACTTGTGACAGGTGGCGCAGGTGGCGGTAAAGAGGAGTTTGCCAGTGGTTAGGTTGGGCTCTCCCGTCAGGACCGCTTTGCGCTTGGCGGCAATGACGGCCTTGGTGTCGGCGTTCGATTCATTCCAAGCTCCTAGCAGCTTCAGCGCCCGTTCCTTGGCAGCGGCATCGCCTTGGGTGGCGTAGTATCTGCGCGCAGTGGCGGGGATTTCAGTGGGGGAGATTTGCTGGCTGGCCAGCCATTTCCCTTCCACCGCGTCGAGGAGTTTGGCCGCCCAGTCGGAGCGGGAAATGAGGACTTCGGTGGCGGCGGATTTCAGGGCGGGGCTGTAGGTGCTCCAGGCTTTCAGAACGGCGTTAGCCAGATCCATGCCGCCCAGTTCCCCCGCTGCCCGTAAGATTTCTAGCGTCAGCGCGTCGGAAGTCTTGGTACCTAGCAAGGTCAGAATCCCCGCGCGAGCTTGCGCGCTTTTCAGCTTCCGCACGGTCTGGATGGCGGAGATGCGTTTGGCCTCGTCCGCCTTGGGGTCTAGCACTAATCCCATGAGCGCGGCCACCGCGTTAGGATCTCCCCAGAGCGTGGCCAGCCGAGCCGCTTGATCTCGCACGGCGGCGTTTGCGCTCTTAGCCCAGGCGGCAAAGAATGGCGCGGGATCCGTCTTGGCGGGTTTCACTGCGCCCGCTTCCTGCGCCTTCAACATGCCTTCCAGCGCCTTGGCCACCAGCGTGTCATCACTTTTGATTTGGTCTAGGAAAGCCAGCAGTAGGTCCATGTTCTCAGCGCTGCGGGTGTCCGTGATGCGTCGGGCTGATTTGTAGGTGAGGGTTTCGGAAAGGGGTTTGGTGGTGGGGGCTAGGGTGGCAAATTCTGTTAAGACTGGGCTTGGGGTTTGAGCCAAATCAGGCTCCATGGCCAACCAAATTATAAGTTCTAGTGTCTTGTCCGGGGCGTTGTGTGCTGTGAGAATGAGCTTCTTGGTTATACTCCACACAGATGGCTGCGTGGTGTCTGCTTCTGGGTGTGAGCGCCTGCTCAACGCAAGTTTCCTAGCAGCATAGGCGACAGCAAACTGAACGCTTGAGGACGCGTCCTTTGCTAGATTTTCTAAAAATGGCAGACATCGCAGTCCACATTGAGCAGGGCTTGGCGGAGCATCCGGCAGGATGACTCGCCTCAGCTCGCCCCAAGCATCTTCCCGGTCTGCTAGTTGTAGAGCCGCCCATGTCCTAACAACGGGATCAGTATCATTTTTCAGGAAGCTGAAAATCGAAAAATTTCCCACTCCAGTGGCGGATTCAACCCGCAGACGCCCTAATAATCCATCGGTTAGCCAATTGGAATCGATAGTCGCTTCCGCAGGGTGCTCCTTGGCGTTTGTTACAACCGCTTTTAGCGCCAATTGAATATCGCTGTGCTCGCCCAAGGCCCGTCGCGCAGTGCGTCGCATCCAGCTATTTGAATCGGCAATTAGTGGAGCCAACTCATTTGTCGTCTTCTTTTGTAAATCCATATCTTTCTCAGGTCGTGAACCAAGTAACGGGGGCGGGACGCCCCCGCTCCTTGAAGTATCGCCTGTATAACATATGCGCCAGATGCGGCCTTTCTCGCGGTCCACGCCTTCGGGGTTGGCTTGGGCGTTTTGGTAGCAGGGATATTTATCACACCAATCCATGACCCAGAGGAATCCATCTGGCCCTGTCTGGATGCTGACGGGGCGGAACCAGCCGTCGTTAGCGCGGAGGAAATCCCGGATGGGCTTGGCTTTGAAGGTGGCTCCCACGGGCTCTACGGCTTCCTCGTGGATGGCGTTATCGTGGATGTTTCCAAAGAATAAATGTCCGTTGGTGTCTGCTGGATAGCGCCCGCCTTGATAGACTTGGATGCCTGCATAAGCTGCGCGGAAATGTTTATGATTCACAATGCTCGGCAGCAGTTCGTAAGCATACGGATTCTCCGGGGCCCCGCCTTGGCGTTGATAGATGCCGCCGGGAGCCATGTGGAATAAGTGGTCGATGACGCAGGCTTCTACAAACCAGTTGCCAGCGGCATCGTAATCGCAGCCCCAGGGATTGCTGGTGCCGTCTGCGAAGACCTCGTGGCGGGTGGCGGTGGGGCCGGTCTCCGCTGTCACTCCGGTCAATTTGGTCCCTGCTGGTGGGGACTTTGTTGACGGGGTTGACTTGTTTTCAAATTTAACGCGGTAGATGCCGGCGTTGAGGGTGTTGCCCTCTTCTTTGGGGACGGTGGGGCGGTGGACTTTGCTGTTAGTAAAGACGCCGTGGGTGAAATACATCCAGCCATCCGGCCCCCAAGTGAAGCTGTTCAGCAGCTCGTGCCGGTCTTCCATGCCGAAGCCAGTGAGCACCGTTTTATACTCGTCCGCCTTGTCATCGCCATCGGTGTCCCGGAAGAAAAACATATTCGGAACCTGCCCCACGAACACGCCACCATGGCCGCACAGAATGGCCGTGGCCAAACTCAAACCTTCTACGAAAACGGTACGTTTATCTGCCACGCCATCATTGTCCGTGTCTTCTAAAACGATCACCCGATCCCTGGGCGAGCCCTCGCCCGTCTTGATCACCGGATGCCAATCTTCATCCGTGGCCGTCTTGCTGTAGTCATTGGGATTCTTGGCACCTAGCGGATATTCATAAAGCTCCACCACCCACAGCCGCCCCCGCGCATCCCACGTCATGGCCACGGGATTGATGACCATGGGCTCAGCGGCAAAGTTCCGCACCTCATAGCCCTCTGGCACGGTCATCTTTTTGATCGCCTCCTCCACGGTGGGACAAGGCCCCGCAGCGGGCGCGCGGACGCCATCAAGTTCCGCAGCGGTGAGTGCAGTGGTGAGGCAAAAAAGTATCAGTGAGTGGAGTGGAGACATAGCCGCCATGGTGGCGGACCGCGCTAGGCGGTCAACCAGTAAACGCGAGCCAAACGCAATGGAGTGGGGACAGTCCTGTCCCCACTCATTAGAAAGGTGAAGCGAAACTGCGCGAGGTGGTGCCCGCACGTGTGGGGTTGCGGCAGTCCCAACGTGAGGCCAACGGAGGCGCTTATGAAATATACTTTCCTTGTCAGTTTTCTAGCTAGTAGTCTGTCGCTCCACGCTGATCCTGCGGCCTCCCAGGCGCTGGAGCGCACTTGTTTCCAGACGGGTGCGGAGTGGAGTCCGCAGGGGAATCTGGGGTCGGATGTGGCCATCGTGTATGGCATCGATGAGGGCTTACCGAACCGGATGGCCACGTGGCGAGAGCACGGGTATCGGCTTCATGTGATGACGGGAGTTTCTTGGGGAAAGTATCAGGATTATCTTTACGGGCGCTTTGATGGAGTGAACCACGAGGACGAGGCGCAGACGGTGAGTGATGGCCGGAAGAGTAGCCACGGGGGGGATGTTTACTACATGTGTCCGGGGATCAACTACGGTAAATTTCTCTGCGTGGGCGTGCAACGCGCGTTGGATGCAGGCGCGGAGGCGATCCATCTGGAGGAGCCGGAATTCTGGGTCAATGCGGGCTACTCAGAGGGATTCAAGCGGGAGTGGCAGGATTACTATCATGTTCCGTGGGAGCCGCCGCACAGCTCGGTGGATGC
Organism: Verrucomicrobiales bacterium; assembly: GCA_043757865.1. Lineage (GTDB taxonomy): Bacteria > Verrucomicrobiota > Verrucomicrobiia > Verrucomicrobiales > V1-33 > JAGNEJ01. The sequence goes on from JAYVOP010000343.1 coordinate 11,878, forward strand.
GCAGTGGCGCGCGTCGAAGTTGAAATATTTCCTGTATCGGCGGGCCTTGCAGCAGGTGTTCGATTACGTTCACGCTTGGAATGAGCGGACGGGAAAGCACGTGCGATGCTATGTGCCGACGCATAGTTTGCTGAACTACGCATCGTGGAATATCGTCAGTCCAGAGTCCAGCTTAGCCCAGTTGCAGGGGTGTGATGGCTACATCGCCCAGGTGTGGACAGGCACTGCGCGCACACCGAATGTGTATCAAGGGCGGACGTGCGAGCGGACGTTCGAGACGGCGTTTCTAGAATACGGGGCCATGCAGAATCTGGTCCACGCCACGGGCCGCACCGTGTGGTATTTAAACGATCCCATTGAGGACAATCCGAACCATGATTGGTCAGACTATCAAAGGAATTGGGAAGCTACCCTAACCGCATCCCTGCTGCAGCCAGAGGTGACGCAATATGAGGTGGCTCCGTGGCCGGAGCGGATTTTCAAAGGTCGCTATCCGAAGTCTGCTCCCCCGGAGCAGCGCCTGCCCATACCTCCGGCCTACGCCACGGAATTGCAGGTGGTGATACATGCCCTAAATGATATGCAGCAGGCGAAAACTCAGTGGGAGGGCGGCAGTGAGGGCGTGGGGGTGCTGGTGAGTGATTCCCTCATGTTCCAACGCGGCCAACCGCTGCCCAGTGATAAGTATCTGAGCCATTTCTATGGGCTCGCACTCCCGCTGCTGAAGCGTGGGCTGCCCGTGGCTCCGGTGCAGTTAGAAAATGTCATCGTGCCGCACTATTTGGATTCCTATCATGTCCTGCATCTGACCTATCAGGGCATGAAACCGCTGACCGCTGCGGTGCATACGGCCTTAGCCGCGTGGGTGGAGCAAGGTGGCCAACTGGTGGTCTGGGATGATGACACGGACCCATTTAACGCCATCCACGAATGGTGGAATGAGGGGTCGCTAAAGTTCGCGAATCCGCGCGAACACCTGTTTTCCCTACTCAGTCATGCCCCCGCCGAGTCCGGTGGTTCTTGGCCTCATGGGCAAGGCCACGTGCAGTGGCAGCGGCAAAATCCCGTGGCGCTCAGTTCCAGTCCAGAAGGCGCGCTGCAAGTGGTGCAGACCACGCAGTCCGCCATGCAGCGAGGAAAGCTGTCGTGGAGGGAAACGAACAGCCTCGTGCTACGACGCGGGCCTTATGTTATCGCAGCGGGCCTGGATGAAGCTCCCGAGGCTCCGTCGAAAATCTTAACCGGTCCATTTATCAATCTCTTCGATGCCACCCTGCGCCCGCTGGATAAAGTCACCGTCGCCCCCGGCAGCCGCTATTTCCTCCGCCAGATCGAAGGGACCGCCCTCGAGTCCCCACAATTGCTAGCCGCCGCCTGCCAAGCCATACCACAAGCGGATCACAGCTACCGCGTGCAAGCCGTGGGCGACACCCCCGGAGTGCTGCTCTTCCGCCTCGCAGCCCCACCGCAGG
>JAYVOP010000344.1:0-43165 GCA_043757865.1 Verrucomicrobiales bacterium
TTGTTCAGATTCTTCGTCCACACATCTTCCAAAAAGGAAATGGCCACGCCCTGCTGCGCCCGGAACAGCACATCCCAAAAGATGACCCCACCGATCAACCACGACACAAACTGCGGCACCGTACCGCCTGCTTGGCGATTCAAAAACACCGTGAGACTGCCCCACACCAACAGCTCCATGATCGGCCAGAAGAACAGCTCCACCAACCGCACGTAATTCCGCGAGTAGAGGAACAGATACCGCAACACAAAGGCATAAACGACTTGGAAGCTCATAAGTTAGGCGGCAGGGGTGGGGGCTGCGTCTTCGATCACGCCATCCCGCACGATGCGAATGAAGACATTCTCCATGCTCGATTCTTGAAAGCGGCTCACGATTTCCGTCGGCGTGCCTTCCGTAACCACCGCGCCCCGATGCATGAACACCACTCGGTCACACACTTCTTCCACGTCCCGCATGTTATGCGAAGTGTAGAGGATGCCCAGCTTCCGCTCCTGCTGGACGCGCCGCAGGATCTTGCGCACTTTATCCGCAATGTCAGGGTCCAGGCTGGCCGTGGGTTCGTCCAGCAACAGCAGTTCCGGGTCATTAATCAGCGCCTTGCACAGGTGCAGCCGCGTGCCCTCCCCAGCGGATAGATGGCCCGTGACGCGCTTGGCCAGATGGGAAATTTCAAACAACTCTAGCAGCTCCGCAATCTTGGCTTTGATGTTCTTCACTCGATAAATTTTGGCGAATACATAGAGGTTTTGCCAGACCAGCAGATTAGCTGGCAGATCACTAAAAGCCGAGGAGGAATTCAGCCGCCGCAGCACCGCGATGCGCTCCTGGTAAGGGTCCATCCCGAAGACCCGAATGCTGCCGCGCGTGGGTTTGATCATGCCCAAAATGCAACCCATGGCGGTGGATTTCCCCGCGCCATTGGCCCCGAGCAGGCCCAATACCTCGCCCGGATGAATCGTCAGGGAAAGCCGCTCTATAGCCACATGCGTAGCAAAGGCCCGGTGGAGGTCGCGAACTTCTAACAAAGGAGCAGACATGCAATCAAGAGGAACAAGGAAGGGGAAAGCACGTGATGAGGACTAGTGAGGAAATACGTGGTGAGGGATTTGAACCCCCGACCAACTGCGTGTAAAGCAGCCGCTCTACCACTGAGCTAACCACGCGTGCGCTGACGAGCAGCCGCGCACATAACCGGGCTCCCCCCGCTTGTCAAAATAAAGTGCAGCGGTGTTTCATCACCCTGGGCCGTCACTGGCCTCAGGGATGACACTGTGCAGGACTTCCCGGAGGGCGGTGCGGCCAATGGTGGCTTTCGTGATGCCTTCTTCCAAGATGCTCAGAGGGTGCCGGGAGCTTGAGGTCCAGCTAGTAAGCCAGTAACGCCCAGTTCCGGGCCGCACAACTTGAAGATTTTTTCGCAAAGGCAACGGGGCCGCCAATTCAATTTCCGCGACGATTCTTACCACATCGAAGCGGTCAGTTTCACCCACGGGGAACGGAAGGAAAATTATAGTTTAATAGCAAATGCTTGGAGTTAGGACGGTCGGTGTAGTTATCGAATTCCTGGGCTTTGTCCTATGGGGTGGCTAGGGCCAGCGCTTAGGTTACGCTAATCGTCTCTTGCATTTTAGGGGACAGACGCCCAGTCATGCAGAGTCATCAAATCTCCACCACACTGCATGATCTAACATTATTTTCTAACATCTTTAACCAAAGCGATTTGCGTCGCTTCGGCTGCTGATCCACCACGAAACCGGAAATTTCAAAGGAACAGGCAGCGCTGGACACACGCCCCGATTGGGACGTGTCGAAAGCGTCCTGTTCTGAGGCTCTTCCGGTGCCTGTGGTGGGATGTGTGTAGGCACGTCCCACTTTCATTTCAGGCACTGGCAAGAATCGTCTCAGAACAGGAAATCCGCCGAAGGCAGACAGAGGCACGCGTTCGCCACGCATCCTCATGTCTTCCTCTAAAAATGGCGGCTCGTCCGCATCCTCATCTGTTCCTGAATTTCACTGGGGCCCAGCCAATCCCCATCCGCTCTCACTCATGCGCACCGAATTGGTGTGGGATGGGAAATACGACGAATACGGCAGGCGGCGGGAAGTGAATACCGCTGCGCTCTCCATGCCGATGCAGAAAATCGAAACGGTGGATGATCCACGTCAACGGGCGGAAGCGCAGGGGCATCTCGATCTGTTTGAGAAAAATCACCGTAAGCCAGACAATTTCCGCAACCGCCTCATCTGGGGTGACAACAAACTCGTGCTCGCCAGCCTGCTCGCTGAGTTCAAGGGGCGGGTGGATCTCATTTACATCGACCCGCCTTTCGACGTCGGTGCGGACTTCACCATGGACGTGCCTATTGGCGACGGGAAGGAGACCATCGAGAAGGATCAATCCACCTTGGAGATGGTCGCCTACCGCGACATGTGGGGTAAAGGCACGGATTCTTATCTCCACATGATGTTTGAACGCCTCTCCCTGATGAAGGAATTACTTTCAGAGAAGGGAGCCATATTTGTTCATTCCGATTGGAGAATGAACAGTTCACTCCGCTTGATCCTTGAAGAAATATTCGGAAGTGCTTTGTTCAGAAACGAAATTGTTTGGTATTATGGCCAGCGCACAGAACCTCGAGATCGACAATTTGATCGTAAGCACGACACTTTGCTGTTTTTTGCCAATGCTGGTTCGAGAATTTTTGAAAATACAGTGCCTTGGACACGTGAAGAGTTCATTAATCACAGGCATGACGTTTTAATAGATGCAAATGGCAAAGAGTTTATTTGGACAGATGGTGGAACTGGGAGGCCGAGATATAGACGGTATGTCGAAGAAGTTGTTAAACGCGGGAAACCTCTCGACAGTGTTTGGTCAATTCAGGTTTTGAATTCCTCCGCTAAAGAAAGAACGTCCTACGCCACTCAAAAGCCCGAAGCCCTTCTCGAACGCATTATCAAAGCCAGCAGCAACGAAGGCGATCTCGTGGCAGATTTCTTCTGCGGGAGCGGGACGACAGGCGCGGTGGCGGAACGGCTCGGACGGCGCTGGATCATGGCGGACCTCGGGCGCTTCGCCATTCACACTAGCCGGAAGCGGTTGATTGAACTTCAGCGCAAACTCCATACGGAAGAAAAACCCTATCGTGCATTCGATGTCTATAATCTAGGGCGCTACGAACGCCAGTGGTGGCAGAAAGATCGCCTGAAAGGAGCGGAGGAGGAGCATCGGAAAGTCGTGCTGGAATTTTTCAAAGCGGAAGTGCTGACCTCGCCTCCAAGTCCGTTGCTGCATGGACGGAAGGCGGGAGCATTTTGCCATGTGGATGGAATTGATGGCATTTTCACGCGTGATGAAGCCAAGGCCGTGGCGGAAGCGGTGACGGCGGCGGGTGGGCGCGAAGTGTTTTGTCTGGCGTGGGAGTTTGAAATGGAATTGCGCCAATATTGCCTTGGGCTGGAAGCGGAATTCAACCTGCGCATGAAGCTGGTGCCAATCCCTCGCGAGATCATGGAGAAGAATCGCAAGTCGCCTCCCCCATTTCTAGAGGTTGCAGTGTTGGGGGCAGAAACCGTGGTGAAGACAAAAGGAAAAACCAAAGAGGTGGAAGTGAAACTGACGAAATTCCTGCCCAGCCTAGCCGAGGTTCCGGGCAAGGAATTGCAGGCGCTCCAAGAGCGGGCGGTGCGCAGCGGGTTTGATTTCATCGACTTCTGGGCAGTGGATTTTGACTGGCATCCGAATCAGCCATTCCATCATGATTGGCAGGACTATCGGACGCGGAAGGATCGCACTCTGAAAACAGTCAGCGAGGCTCAACACGTTTATGAGAAGCCAGGGAAATACACGCTGTGTGTGAAGGTGGTGGATGTCTTCGGCTGTGACACCAGCGTGACTCTGGAGGTCACGGTCTAGCGTGATCTGCACTGCCTCCCATTTTCAAATCCAAGATCTATATCATCACCCATTTCCAACATGTCAGAAACACTCACCATCAAAACAGAATCTCTGGAACCGCTCTTTTCCGCCTGGGAAGAGCCGACGAAACACCGCGTCCGTGCCGAGAGCGGACAAGGCTCCACCAGCAAACCAGGACGCCGACGCAGCAGTATTTCCATCGCTCAGAACCTGCGGGCACAGGTGAAGGAATGGCGAGATAACTTTTACTTTGGGGCCAGTGACACCTCACGGCAGTTGCTGACACATTGGTTCGGTCGGGCGCATACGGTGGGTGGGCATGAGTTTCGCTATTATTTTTGCCAACGGGAAGCCATCGAAACGCTGGTGTATTTGAAGGAAGTGCGGAAGCAGGATTGCCTATCGAAACTGGTGGCGGAGTATGGCGGAAACCAAGCCGAAACCGCAGCGCTGGGAATCACGGATGATGAGGATGCGTGGAGCCGCTATGCCTTCAAGATGGCCACCGGATCAGGCAAAACGAAGGTGATGAGTCTGGCGATTGTCTGGAGCTATTTCCATGCGCTGAGAGAATCCGATTCGGAAATGGCGCGGCATTTTGTGGTGATCGCGCCTAATTTGACGGTGTTTGAACGGCTGAAGGAAGATTTCAAACCCGAAGGCGGTGGGCCGGATATTTTCGATACCGACCCGCTGATTCCCGTGGAGTGGCGCGGTGATTGGAATCTGAGCACGGTCTTGCAGGATGAAGCGGGAGGCGCGCATACCGGTGGAGTGCTGTATCTGACAAACATTCACCGACTCTTCGATCAATCCAAACCCCGTGCCGCTGGAGAAGCGTTTCCCTGGATGGGGCCGAATGTTTCCAAAGCAAAGGCGCTGGATACGGGTTCCGTGCTGCGGGAACGCATCACGGGTCATGCCCGCGTGATGATTCTGAATGATGAAGCCCACCATGTCTGGGACCCAGATTCTGCGTGGAATGAAGCCATCGAATATCTGCACCGCACGATCCGCAAACGCAGCGGTGGAAGCAGCGAAGGATTGGTGGCTCAACTCGATTTCAGCGCCACGCCGAAAGACAACAAGGCGCACTATTTCAAACACATCGTCTGCGACACGCCACTGGGTGAAGCGGTGGACGCGGGAATCGTAAAAACGCCGATCATTGGGCGAGCTGGAAAGCTGGTGGAACAAGCGACGGATGATGCAGCTTATCGCTATGAGGCTCATTTGCGGCTTGGCTATCAACGCTGGGCAAAGAGTCGTGAGGAATGGTTGCCGTCTGGCAAGAAGCCGCTGTTGTTTGTCATGTGTAATGACACCAAAGAGGCGGATGAAATTTGCCGCAGGCTAAATGGCGATGCTTTGTTCCAAGAAATCAATGGGCGGACGATCAATCTGCACACGAACCTCAAAGGTAAAATCAAGACGGTGGGCAAGGGGAATGATGCTCGTAAAGAGTTCGTGGAAAACGATAAGGACATTAGCGACGAGGATATGAAGGCGTTGCGAAAACTCAGCCGGGAACTGGATTCAGGGGCGAGTCCGTATTATTGCATCGTCAGTGTGTTGATGCTGCGGGAAGGTTGGGATGTGAAGAATGTGACGACGATTGTGCCGCTGCGTCCCTACACTTCAACGGCGGGCATTCTACCCGAACAAACGCTGGGACGTGGTTTGCGGAGAATGACCCCGCCGGGTCAGGCGAATGAGGTGGTGACGGTGGTGGAGCACGAAGCGTTCGCCAGACTCTATCGGGAGGAATTGGCGCAGGAAGGATTGGAGATTGAAACAGTGGATGTGGAAAACGTTCCGACCACCACGATTTCCATTTTCCCAGATTCAACGCACAAAAATGTGGAGGAATTGGACATTGCGATTCCCCGACTCCGGGCCGGGAATCAAACGCTGGCAGTGCTGGGGCCGATTACGGAAGCGGAAGTGCGTACTGCCTTTGCGAAATATCCTGCATTGCCCATCGGTGAAGCCGGATTGGATGAGGTGCAGTATGAAGGCCGCCATCTCATCACCGGAGAAGTGGTGGAATACATGAAGGTGAGTCTGATCCTTTTAGAATCAGGCGTGGGAGCCATTTCGTTTTTCGTGCAGGAGTTGGAGCACATCTGCAAAGTAAAGGGAACCCATCAGGTGTTGGCTCCGTTGATTCAGAAATTTCTAGAGGAAATGTTGTTTGGGCCGGGCAACTCCATTTTCGATCAAACCTTGGTGCGGCGGCTTTCTGACGCAGATGTGAGGGAGCATTTAAGAGCGGTGTTTCTACCCCTGATTCGGCAACGTATCGTGCAACAGCAACTACGTGAAATGGAGGCTCAAGCGATTTCCACCGCGTCATGGAAGCCATTTCAAGTTACGGTGAGCGAACGCAGGCCAGTGCTGCAAGCGGCCAAGACATTGTTCAATCTGGTGCCGTGTAATCGCGAGTTGGAATCCGCGTTTGTCACGCTCTGCGGCGTGTGTACGGATCTGAAAGCGTTCGTGAAAAATGCCGGACCGCAGGCGTTGCGGATTGATTATTTGTCGGATGGATCACGGCTAGCATTCTACACTCCGGATTTTCTGGTGCGGCTGAACAATGGCGCTCATTATCTGGTGGAAACCAAAGGACAGGTGGACAAAGACGTTCCCGCAAAAGCCAGAGCGGCCATGGAATGGTGCAAGGCAGCCTCCACCAAGGAGTTAAAATGGGAGTATGTGTTTGTGCTGGAAGGAGTATTCCAGCGGTATCAGGGGAATGAATTCGCCAGTTTGGTGAGGACGTGTCTGCCCTCGTTGCAGGATTTGGTAAATGAGGAAAAATTCCGTGAGGAATTGCCGCTGTTTGCAGCGCATGGATTGTTGGAGAGCAAGATTCCTGAGGCCCAAGGAATCGTGGATGCAGCCGTGCTGGAAGGATTGCCGAAACGGTTGCGGCAAGCAGTGGAGGAAGCGGTTTCACTTTTCCGCTACTTGGAGAAAAAACCCGGTGTGAATTTTGCCCCTGTCTTCACCGCACTATTGGGTGTGGTGGATGATTCCGCCAAAGCCTTGCTGGTGCAAAAGCTGGCTCCAGAGATGCCGACAAATGTTCCGGCTCAAAGGGATTGGTTTGAGCCTCATTTTTCCCAAACGGATCGGCGGATGGTGCCGCACTACGAAGCGATGGCACGGAATTTAAGAAAGACGTTGATCTATCAAAGCGGCGTTTCCCTGCTCGGCCTGCTGCGGAGCTGTCTGGAGTATGCGCTGAACGACAATACCAAACTGACGGGCGTCTTTGAAGCGCTCGAGGCCACTTTTCGTTTTGAGGGTGGACGGGATTTGCTGGATCGGGTGAAGGCGTTGAACGATTTCAGAAATACACGCATCGCGCACCAAGAGAAGCCGTTAGTGGAACCGAAGGAAGCGGAGAATGCGCTGAAAGCTTGGGTGGAGGCTTTGAAAATGCTACAGGTTATCTAACGGGTTGGGTATGGCCTATGGGCCGCCATCTCCTTTGTGAATATGTGAGAGATGGGACAAAAGTGTCCCGACTCCATAAAAAATGGTGCCGCCCAGCAGGGCGGCACCATTTTTGATTTTTATGCTAGCTGGGCTTATTCAGCAGCAGGGACGGCGGGAGCAGGCGCTTCCTCTGCAGGGGCAGCTTGGGCGGCTAACTCTTTCTCGCGGTCTTTGAGGACGGCGCGGCGGGACATTTTCACGCGGCCTTTTTCGTCGATGCCGACGCATTTGGCGGTTACCATGTCACCCACTTTTACGATGTCTTCGACTTTGTTGACGCGGAAGTCAGCGAGTTCGGAGATGTGGATGAGGCCGTCTTTGCCAGCGAAGAGACTCATGAAGGCTCCGAAGTCTTTGGTGCTGACGACTTTGCCGGTGTAGGTGGCTCCGATCTCGACTTCGGCAAAGAGGTTTTTGATCATCTCGATGGCGCGGTCCATACCTTCTTTCTTGATGGCATAGACATGGACGGTGCCGTCTTCTTCGATGTCGATCTTAGCACCGCTCTCCGCTTGGATGCCTTTGATGACCTTACCACCAGGCCCGATGAGTTCACCGATGCGATCTTGGTCGATCTTAATGGTCTCGATGCGTGGGGCATACGGGCTGATACCACCGACGGCGGGGATGATGCTGTGCATGACGGCCAGGATGTCCGTGCGGCCGATCTTGGCTTTGCGGATGCCTTCTTCGAGGATGCTCAGCGGGATGCCGGGGAGCTTCAAATCAAGTTGGTAGCCAGTGACACCGAGTTCTGTGCCGCACAATTTGAAGTCCATATCACCGAAGTGATCCTCGCTGCCGAGGATGTCCAGCATGGTCAAATGGCGCTTGATGGAGTTGTCATCATTCAGTTCGCTAACCAGACCCACCGAGATACCAGCGACGGGGCGCTTTAGCGGCACACCGGCTTGGAGCAAGGCCATGACGCCGGAGCAAACGGAGGCCATGGAGGTGGAGCCGTTGGATTCCATTACCTCGCTGCTAATGCGCATGGCGTAGGGGAAATCTTCCACGTCGGGGATGACGGGGACGATGGATTTCTCTGCGAGCGCCCCGTGGCCGATTTCCCGGCGGTTCTGGCCACCGAAGCGGCCCGTTTCACCCACGGAGAAGGGAGGGAAATTATAATGCAGGAGGAAACGTTTGGCGTTCGGGCCGCCAGTGTAGTTGTCGAATTCTTGGGCTTCGTCCAGCGGGGCCAGCGTGGCCAGCGCCAGCGCTTGGGTCTCGCCACGAGCGAACAGAGCGGAGCCGTGGGTGCGGGGGATCAAGCCCACTTCACCACTGAGGGGGCGGAGTTGGTCTAGGCCGCGTCCGTCGCAACGACTTTGTTTATCGAGGATGGAAATGCGGAAGGCTTTCTTCTGGAGGTAGTCGAAGGCTTGGGACATTTCGAAGCTGCCAGCCTCGGGGAATTTGGCTAAGATGGCGGCGTTGACCTCGGTGCGGAGGGCTTCCACGGCCTTGCCCTTGGCTTGTTTGCCAGGGGTGTAGAGGGCGGCTTCAATGCGGTCACCAGCGACGGCGTAGGCGACTTCGAGCAGTTCGTCTTTGGCGAGGACGGGGGTGAACTCGCGTTTGGCTTTTCCGGCTAGAGCGATCAATTTTTCCTGGGCGGCTACGAGCACTTGCACTTGGCTTTGGGCGAAATGGAGGGCTTTAACGAACTCTTCTTCGGGGAGTTCCTTGGCGTCGCCTTCGATCATGATGACTTCATTTTTGCTGCCAACATAGACTAAGTCTAGATCGCTATCTTCACGTTGGGTATGGGTAGGATTGGCGATGAATTGGCCATTCACGCGACCGATCCGCACGGCACCGATGGGGCAAGCGAAGGGGATGTCTGAGAGGCTGAGGGCAGCGGAAGCGCCGTTCATGGCCAGGATGTCCGAGTCGTTTTCGCCATCAGCGGAGAGGAGCAGGGCGACGATCTGGGTATCGAAGAGGTAGCCTTTGGGGAAGAGCGGACGCAGGGGGCGGTCCGTCATCCGGCAGGTGAGGATTTCTTTTTCGGTTGGGCGACCTTCGCGTTTGAAGTAACCGCCGGGGAATTTGCCAGCGGCGGAGGCTTTTTCTTTATACTCGACGGAGAGTGGGAACCAGTCTTGGCCATCTTTGACCTTGGTGGCGGAAACGGCGGTTACGATCATCATGGTATCGCCTAGGCGAACGGTGACGGCTCCATCGGCCAAGCGGGCCATTTTACCAGTTTCAATGATGATGTCTTGTCCGCCTACGTTAGCGGTTACGGTGTGGATACTCATAGTATTTACTTTTCTTCTTGTTTTGTTGTTCGGTTTGCGTCCGTCAGATCAAGCTCTGGCGGGTGCGGGGTGATTTCCTAGCCTTAAAGTATTGTGGCTGGGAAATCGGTTATGGTCTCAGCGGTTGGGCCGAGTTTGTGTTTGCTCCGAACGTGCTTTTAAGAAGGAAGGAGGGCGTCTTTGAGTTCCGCTTATCTTCGCTGATCTGTTCTGCGGGTCTGTTGCCAGTCGGGGCGACTGCAAACGATACAGGCGGGACGCCTATGTTCCGGCTGGGCCGGAGACTTCAGAAGAGGTCAGCGCTGATTAGCGGAGGGTCCTGGCTTCGAGAGCGGGCGCCAGCGGCTTGAGCGCTGGAACCGTTCGGGAGAGTTTTATGGTTTGGGAAAAATACGAGAATCCTGACTCCAGAGTTTTTCAAATTCGGTGGAGTCAGGATTTCGCAGAAGATTTAATTAGCGACCAAAGTTTAGCGGCGGAGGCCGAGGGTCTTGATGACCTTTTGGTAGCGGGGCTCGTCGGTATTTTTAAGGTAATCCAAGAGGCGACGGCGGTTGGCGACGAGCATGAGCAGACCACGGCGGGAGGAGAAATCTTTGCGATGGGAGCTGAGGTGCTCGGTCAAGTGAGCGATACGGGCGCTCATGAGCGCGATCTGGACATCGGAGGAACCGGTGTCTTTATCGTGCAATTTAAGAGTGGAGAGGGCTGAAGGGGCAGACATGTATTTTTTGCTATATTTTTTGGAGTCGGGAGAGAAACACAGTTTCCTAGTGGCGCAAGAAGAATTTCTAATTCGGGAATTATTCGCATTGCGCAATGAAGCCTCAGGCAGATTGCTCGTTGCCACAGGCTGTGTGGAATGCTACTACGGCGGCCTATGGCGCGTTGTCTCTGGTGTCTTGGTTGGTTCTTGATGTGGATCCTCTTTGTTTGCAATGGCGTGCAGGCGCGGAGCTTTCAGGTGAACTATAGCCCAAAGCCAAATGCCGCAGACTTGCTCGCATTTGATCTGTCCATCCTTCAACCTACCGCCGCAGTGGACTTGGTGCCTGGCCATGCGCTGGGGCACAAATACCTCGCTTATGTGAGTCTGGTGGAGGTGAATAGCCATGCGAGTTACATGGCCAAACTCAGCAGTCACAAGATTCCCCTAACCGCCGCCAATCCCCAGTGGGACAGCCGCTGCGTGGATGTGCGGGCACCAGCGTGGGAGAAATTTCTGATTGAGGAGATCGCCCGCCCTGCAGTAACCTTAGGCTTCGATGGTTTCCTGCTCGACACTGCAGACAGCATCGCCTTGCTGGCCAAGGCGGACCCCAAGCACGCGGCAGTTTACGCGGAGGCGGTGGTGACGTTAGTTAAACATCTGCGCAAGGCGTTTCCCCAGCAGGAAATCATTCTTAACCGTGGCTTCGCGCTGCTGCCGCAATTAGGTGCGGCGGTGGATGGCGTGCTGGTGGAGAGCGTCTTCCAGACGTTTACGCCGGAGGGAAAGTATGTCCCAGTGGCCGCTGCGGACCATCAGGCGTTGGTGCAAAAAATCGCTGAGATCAAGGCCAGTGGCCACCCTGTCTATGTACTAGACTACCTACCCCAAGGCCAAGCCTCACAGGCGCAACGCGTGGCGGAGCAGATCCGGCGCCTCGGGGCAGAGCCATTTCTGAGCACCAAGGAACTCCACGGATTGCTGCTAGGCTCCATGAAGCGGCAGGCGCGGAAGATTTAGTCATCAATGGATCTGTGCTAGCGGAGAGTGACGGCGGAACGCCTGCAAATGCCGCTAGAGTGGTTGGGGTATGAAGTAGAATATATGAATATCGGTCAACTCTCGCCACCCGCTGGGTTGGACGGCTATTACGCAGGCATCATCTTTGATGAGGAAACGAAATTATCCTTCGGGGGCGAGGCTTGGTATGTGTGAACGAATAACGCACCCATAACCGCACCCGCCAGCTCCTGCACCACATGGCCTGGGCCTGATGAACTCCACGCGCCATATTTTGGGCGGTTGATTTTGCAAAGCATCCCTAGCATGTCGTAACTCATTACCCTGGCGCGAACCACGCTTGCCAACGCCCGAACTTTTTCAGATTTTCGCTTGTGAAATTTTTCACAAGCACCTATGACCAACCCAATGTTCGGGGGCAAAGCCTGATTTTACGAGCCCGCCCTTACGCGATTCACCGATCCTCTTCTCCCTTTTTCACGCCCTATTTTCACCATGGAAAGTCTGCCCAAATTCGTCCTCGGCCTAGCTGCATGCTTTGGTCTGCCAGCGTTCACGCTCGTGCTCCAGCCTTATGCAGCCGAGCGGAATCGCCAGCCAGTGCCTTACACTTCCGCAGACACGAATCCCGAGTTAGGCACGGAGGTGGATACGGAATTTTATGATCGCCCAGACCTCAAAGGCATCGTCTATCCAGCCGCCACGGCTGGTTCTAAGATGCGCGGCCAGCTCGTCTATGCCCGCATGGGCTGCGCCCAATGCCACACTCAAGTGATCCGTGCTAACGGCACGTCCTCCGACGCCTACAAGCAAGGCTGGGGTGCGGATCAAAGCGCCAAAGGACTAGCAGAAACGCGCGAGTCCACGGCCTGGGACTACCTGGGAGAGGACTTTGCGATGATCGGTCAACGTCGGTTAGGGCCAGATCTAGCCAATGCAGGGTATCGGTTTAAAGATGCCGCAGCCGTCCACACCATGCTCTATGCGCCCAAGTCCGTGCATCACTGGTCCAGCCATCCTAGCTTCACCAGCCTCTATGAGGAAATGGCCATCGAGGGGCCCGAAGCCCGTGCGGATGCCTTGAAATTACCCGCCTCCGTCCCCGTGGTGGAGGGCCAGCAGATCGTTCCGAGCAGCGATGCTAAAGCCCTGGCGGAATACCTGCTAGGCTTGAAACGTGATCTCCCCCTTCCTATTTCCATTAGCGGTAAAACGGTCTCTGAAAAGAAGGCCGCCGCCAAGTAAACGAGCCTTTACCCAGTCCTACTAGCCATGAGCGACCCGAACGACAACATCGACTACCAACCCACCATGAATGTGGCCAAGGCCCATTCTGCGGCGGCTCGCGAGCACGCCGAGCAGCCCGTGAAAGAAACCCCGTTAGGGAATCTGCCCTTGATCCTTTCCGCCATCGTCTTCGTCTTTGCGGGCGGCTTCATCGGGGCGAATCTCAATGAGCAAAAGCCGGATCGTCCGAAGGGTGTTGCTGGTGGTGATGAACTCCCACCAGAAGTGAAATGGCATAAAGATGGCGCAGGCGTCTATGGCAACGTCTGCCAAGGTTGCCATGGTGCGAACGGCCTGGGGAATCCCTCCACGGGCATCCCGCCTCTGGACGGCTCTGAGTGGGTGACGGGCTGTGATACCCGCCTCGCCACCATCCTCCTCAAAGGCCTAGCAGGCCCCATCCACGTTAAGGGTGCGACCTATGGCTCTGCCGTGATGAATCCCAAAGGCGGCCAAGATTTGAACTTCAAGCAAGTCGCCCAAGTCCTCTCCTTCGTCCGTAATAACTGGAGCAACAAAGCCTCCCTCATCATGGATGATCAGATCAAAGATTACGCCGCCACCATCAGTGCGCTGCCCAGCCCTATTCCTTTTGCAGACTTGGAAAAACTGCCGGATACCGTTTTCCTGCCACCTAGCAAAAAGTCCTTTGCCGCTCCCGGTGCTCCAGCCCCCGCCCCCGCGCCTGGGGCGGATCCCGCAGCCCCCGCCCCTGCTGCTCCGGCCCCGGGCGCTGCTCCCACCCCAGCCCCAGCGGCCGCAGTGACGGACCTAAAACTAGGCGTGATCCCTGGCGTGATGAAGTATGACAAGGCCGAGTTCGAGAGCCCCGCTGGCAACAAGGTAAAGATCACCCTGACAAACGAGAAGGATCCGCTCCAACACAACATTTCCATCCTCAAACCCGGCACCAAAGACAAGGTATCCGCCGTGGCTATGACCGCCCTAGCAGATCCGAATTTTATGAAGAATAACTGCTTCGTAAGCTCCCCAGACGTCCTAGCCCAAGGCACCAAACTCGTAGGCCCAGGCCAAATCGACGTGGTGGAATTCACCCCGCCCAGCGCAGGAGACTACCCCATCGTCTGCACCTTTCCTGGTCATGTATTGCTGATGAATGCAGTGCTGCACGTGAAGTAGTTACTGCAAGCCCTCAGCAAACGGGTCGTTAGGATGCAGCAGCATCTGCACCTCTGCATTCACAAACGCCCGGCCCGTGAGATAGGGAATGAGGGCGTCTCCCTCCAGTTCCACGTGGCCCACAAACTGTGTCCCCAAGATACCGGCCTGCCGCCAAGGCGCTCCAGCGGCTAGTTTCCCATCCGCATAGAGACAGGCCAGCTTGGCACTGGTGCCCGTGCCGCAGGGAGAGCGGTCATAGGCCGAGCCGGGGCAGAGGACGAAATTTTGGCTATCGGCACCCACCTGCGCACCGGGACCGAAGAGTTCCACGTGATCCACCTCTGGGTAGCCTGACGTATGGACTGCGGCCAGGGCGGCTTGGGCAAAGGTGGTCAACTCCGCAACGTGGGAGCGGGAGATTTCCAGTCCGTGATCGCTGATTAAGAGGAACCAATTCCCCCCCCAAGCGATGTCACCTAACACGCGACCATAGCCCGGCACTTCCAGCGGTAATGCGGCCACGCGACGGTAGCTGGGCACATTCCGCAGCGTCACGGAGCCATCCTCTAGCAACCATGCTTTCACCACCCCCACGCACGTCTCGATGGAGATCTCTCCAGGCTGGAGGCGGCCCAGATGGCGCAGCGTCTCCATAAGGCCGATGGTGCCATGGCCGCACATCTGGAGGTAGCCCACGTTGTTAAAGAAGATCACCCCGCAGTCATGCGCGGGGTCTTCCGCCTCTAGCAAGATGGCCCCCACCATCACCTCCGAGCCGCGTGGCTCCAAGATCACGGCTCGGCGGAGCCAATCGTGGTCGCGTTGCAGCACCGTGAGCCGCTGCGCCATACTGCCGCCGCCCAGGTCTGGGATGCCTGCGATGACCACGCGCGTGGGCTCGCCTGCCGTGTGGGAATCAATAACCGTGAGAGTGCGCATGGAGTTAGCGTTTCTTTTTGGGCGTCACCTTGGGAGTGGGCGCTGGAGTGGGCGCTGGTGGAGCTTCTTGGCTAGAGGGATTCTCCACCGGCATCATCTCGCTCTCGCTGATCTGCGCGGCTCGGGGCGCGGCCACCGTCACGGGTGGCTCTGGCAAATAATGGGCCACCAGATCAATCAGAAATTTCCAACTCACCATGTCCGGCTTGTCCTGCCCTTGGCGTTGCAGGGAGACGTGGACATGCACTTCATTGCTGCGGAAGGGCTCCACGACTTGGTAAGTGATGTGCCCGGTGCGCGGATCATAGGTGCAGGGCACTTGGCCTAGGCCAGCGATCTTCATCGTCACACTAGCAGGGTCAATCTTTTCCAGCTTACTCACATCAATTGACAGCAGGGGCCGCCGCTCAGCGATCGTCGCATTCGGCGGGGGCGAGGTGGTCACCAGCGGCTCGTCCTCGCCCTCGGCTGCGCCCAGCAGTTGGCGGCCCAGATCCCCCTCGCTCACGCCGTGGAAACTGAGCGCAGCTTTAAAATTATGATCCTTGAGATCATTACCTAACACCACATAGCGCGGAATTAATCCGGGCACGCTTTCCCAGGTGGCTTTAGCCGGGTTTACACTAAACATATACTCATATCCGAACGAGGTTCCCAGCTCTAAAATGTGCTGCGTATAGGTGCCGCCAGGGTGCGCGTAGGTGGGCACCGGGACCATGAATAGCTCCTCCAGAAAGACCTTCGACTCGTGCAATTCCTTGACTAGAAAGGCCTCGTAGGCTTCTGGCGTCTTGGTGCCTGGCTTCGCAATGTTAAACGGATGACTCACACTGTGGCTGCCAATCTCTCCCCGGTTGGCCATGATTTCTTTAATCATCGGCGTCGTGAGCGCGCGCCCACCTCCATTGACATATTTTTGATAAAGAAAGATCGTGAATGGATAGCCGAATTCTTTCAAGATGGGTAAAGCATCGTAATAAACACTGCTATAACCATCATCAATCGTGATCATCACACTGGAGTCAGGGATGTCCTGCTCCCCGCGTCGCCATTTTAGAAACTGCGTAAGACTAATCACCGGCAGTCGGGCATCTTTGATGGACTGCATCTGCGCCCGAAAATGATCCGTCTGGATGCGCATCTGCACGGGCGGTTTATTGGCGGCAAAATCGTGATAGCACAGGATGGCCACCTGGGCGGCTTTGTTCACTTTTAGCTCGGGAATAGCCGCTGCGGGCGGGACGTCCGGCTCTGGCTCGGGTTCTGCGGCGGGAGGATCATCGGAGATTTCCACCACGGTGGCGCGCGGAGCCTCCTCGGAGGCTGGTTCGGGCGGAGCCGCAGCTTCCGATGACGGTTTTTTGCAACTGGTGAAACTGAGGCTGAGGAGCAACGCCCAGAGGCTGCTGCGGATGGAGTTAGGCATGGTGGTCACAGGAAAATAAGCAGGTTAGGGAATGAGGCCGAACTCCACGCGGCGGCCCTCCGCGCCCGTGGGGCCAGCGGGCTCTGCGCCCAGGGAGAGCGTTTGCAGTTGAGGTTCGGCCACGCCCGCAGCCAGCAAGGCGGTGCGGACGGCCAGGGCGCGTTGTTCGCCTAACACTCGATTGTATTCAGCGGTGCCAGGGTCTTGCGCATGGCCGACGAGGAGGAGCCGCGCGCTGGGATGCGCGGGCAGATAGGCGATGACGGGAGCCAGGGATTTCAGTTCCGCAGGGCTGAGCAGCGCGCTGTCTTCAGCAAACTGCACAGGAGTAAAGCGCGTCCGGTCCACACTCGCACTGCCCGGGCCGGAGAAGGAATACGTCTCATTCCGGGCAGGCATCCCGTCTTGATGAGGGAAATGTCCGCAGGCAGTAAGTGCTAAGCTAAGGATCAGGATAGCGGTTAGTGGGACCATGAAGGTTGGGCGAGGTGGCCGAGGTTCATAATGATGGTGTGCTTGGTATCATTACCAATATGATGCACGATGAGGTGATCTTTGCTGACATAGACCAGATGCCGTCCATCCGCTCCCCAGCAGGGATCTTGACCTTCTGCCAGGAGGCGCGTGGTGCCCAGATGGAGGTCGGTGATGGCAATGGAAAGGCGGCTCCCATGGCGCACAGTAGCAGCTAGTAATTTACCATCCGGGGACCAATTCGGTTCCGTAGTATAGGCATAGCCGTTGAGCACGGGCACTGGCGTGCCCCCTGCTGCGGGGATGATGAAGAGCGCGGGTTTCCCCTGCGGATTCGCGGTATAGGCAATGCGCTGGCCATCGGGCGACCACGCGGGCGAGGCCTCCGCCCACGGCGTCTGCGTGAGACGCCGCCCGCCCAGGCCCCCGGGATTGGTAATATAAATTTCTGGATTGCCAGAGAAGCTCATGGTCATGGCGAGGCGGTCCCCCTCAGGAGAAAAGGCCGCTCCGCTATTGGTGCCGGGGGCGTTGACGATGCGGCGGCGGGCATTGCTGCGGAGGTCCAGGAGGTAGATGTCCGGGTAGCCATTCACATCACTCGTGAAGGCCAGGAAGACAGCATCATTTCTCAAGTTAGGGGACACGCAATGGCTTTGGTCCGTGGTCACTTGCCGCACATTGGCTCCGTCCGCATCACACAGATAAATTTCCTGATGCCCGCTGGCGTCACTGACAAAGGCGATGCGCGTCATGCCGATGCCAGGGCGGCCATAGAGCACGCTTTGGATCTCATCTGCGAATTGCAGCGCGTTCTGCCGCAGCGTTAGACTGTCATACGTTTCGGTAAAGAGCAGTGGCCCCTCCGGAGCCTGGAGACGGCCTTGGATCTTGCCTCCAGAGGAATCTCCGCTGATCAGAAAGGGCGTCCCCGCGCCCTCGAACACGCAGTCCCCGGTCTGCTCTAACGCCTCCCGCACGGCGGCGGCGGCAGTGGCCCCCAGACTGCCCGTGAACTCGCTAAACTTGATATATGCTTTCGTGGTCAAGCTGCCACGGAGGCGTCGCACGCTAGGCACCTCCTCCGCGTCTGCCGCCCACAGCGCACCACCTCCGCAAAAGCAGAGGAGCAAACAGCAGGGCAGGCAAAGGAGGGGAAACATCATGGAGGGAAAGGCGGCGGCACTGCTATCACCGCGCATTGCGCTTGGCAATGAGGCAATCTATGCAGCCCGGAACGAGGACTGGAGTCTCTGCGCTCAGGCCTAATTGCAGATTGCCGAAGCGGGGCGGCTGCACGATGCTGGCGGCCATTCACCCTAACGCCAGACCACCGTGCATCGTTTTCTCTTACCGTTTTTCGTTCTCCTTCAAAGCCCCGCTCTCGCTGGGTCGCTGCCCGAGTTAGCAGATGCCGAGCGCGCGATGCAGGATCGCCTGCCCGCCGTGGCGCTCACCAAGCTGGAGCGCCTCCTCGCCACCCCCAAGCTGCCTGCCGAGGTGGCCAATGCCGCACGACTGCTAGCAGAAGAAGCGGCCGTGCGCGCGGACGAACCCGCCCGCGGACTCGCGCTCACCCCCACGCTGCCGCCGCCCGTGGCTCCCGCGCTAGCCTTCTGGCGGGCCTCGGCCTTGCAAGCGCTAGGCCAATTCTCCGCCGCCCTAGCACTCTATCAAACACTGCCAGCGGACGAGGCGTGGCCGTATGCGCAGCAGGCTCATTTTAATCAAGCCTCAGTCCTGTTGGGTTTAAGCGATACCGAGGCCGCTCTGAAATTATTGCTAGAGCTAGCCAAAGCCGCCGATCCCACCACCCGCATCCGCGCCCAGATCTGGCTCGCGGAAACGTATTTAACCCAGGGAAATTTCCCAGCGGCCACCACCACTCTAGCCGCTATCACCGACGCGGGGGAATTGGCGCTGGAGCGGGAATTCCTCCTGGGGAAGCTCTGCCTAGCCCAGTCCCAGGCTGGTCCCGCTGCGGAACACTACGAGGCCGTGCTGCACGCGATGACTCCCGCCGGGCGGAAACTGTATCCCTCCGCCGCGTTAGGATTTGCCCGCGCCCAACTCGCGCTGGGCCACCCAGCGGTGGCCACGCGCACGCTGGCAGAACTCATCGCGGCCAGCCCAGAGGCACGGTATCTGGACCTCGCGTTTGCAGAGTTTCGCTTAGCCAATCGACCGCCGGACCCGGAGTTAGAAAAGCTCCTCAGTGGCTGGTCCGCCAGCCCGGATGGCGCATTGAACGCTCCCGCCCAGCACGCGTTGATCGAGTCTAAGGAAGCGGGAGCTCATGTGGACGAGGCGCTGCTGCTCTGTGCAGAATTTACCACCAAATATCCCACCCATCCCTTGCTGGCGGAGGTGCTGCTGCGGCAGTCCCGGATGCTCATCACGCAGGGTCATGCGGACTTGGCCCTGCAACGGCTAGCCCCGCTCCAGAGCGCCTCCCAGCCGCCGCAGGTGCAGGCGTGGGCGGCGGAAGTGGTGGGCTATGCGAAGCTGCGGGTGGGCGATTTTAAGAGCGCGGCCCAGGCGTTCAAGACCGTGACGGACCAGACGCCGGAGCCTGAGCAAAAATTGCTAGCAAAATTTCAATCCGCCCTGGCCACGCTCCAAGCCAGCCGCCCGGAGGCCCTCCCTGATTTGAGTCAAGCGGGGCTTAGTGCCGCCTTGGAGGCTGATCTGCGGCTGGAACGTGGACTCTATGCGGCGGCCAAAGGAGCCCCGGAGGCAGACCGCTATTTGGAAAATTTCCTCAAGCAACATGCGGATCATCCCCGCGCCTTTGCCGCCGCCCTAGCCTTAGCAGAGTCCGTCTTGCCGCAGTGGCACTTAAAAAATGAAGTCATGGAAGGCCATCTGCGCACCGCCAAAACTTTCGCCAAAACGCCTGCGGACGAGCAACGAGTGGAGCTGCTAGCGCTCCATTTTGCCGCCCTGAGCGCCACGCCGGAAGCCTTTGCCAAGCAAGCGGACGCCTACCTCACCACCCACGATCCCGGCACCCCGCAGCGTGCCGACTTACTCTTCAAACTAGCAGAACGCCTCTATAACGCCCAGCAATACGCCCCCGCCAAGGCCCGCTTCCTCCAGTTAGTGGCAGAGGAGCCGGAGGCCACGGAAGTGGAGGCCGCCCTCTTTTTTGCGGGCAAGGCCACGTTAGGCAGCCTCGCGCAAGGGTGTGAGGAACAAGCCATCAAACTGTGGGATAAAGTGGCTGCTGGCAAAGGCCCGCTGCGCCTGCAAGCCCGTCTGGAGCAGGGAAAACTGGACCAGCGACGCGATCCCGCCGCCGCCTTGCAGATCTTCGATGCCATCCTCAAAGCGCAGCCGCCGCCCGATGCTAGCCTCCACCATCACGTGCTCTGCCTACGGGGGGAGACCCTCCTCGCCCAAGCCCTAGAGCGGCCCGCCCTGCTGCCGCAGGCCATGGCCAGCTTTGCCGAAGTGCTCACCAGCCCCACCGCTAGCACGTATTGGAAGCAACAAGCCCAAGTGCGCCAAGGCGACTGCCTGCTTAACTCCAAGCAAGAACCTGCTGCCCTCGAAGCCTACACCGAGGCCATGAATCTGACCCCCGCCGCCACCACCGCGAGTGCCGAGGAGGCAGACTACTTCTGGTTCTTCCGCGCGGGGGAAAAAGCCATGCGCTTACTCGAATCCAAGCAGCGCTGGAAAGAAGCCGTGGCCATCGCCCAAAAGCTCGCAGAGGCCCCCGGTCCCAAAGCCGATGCCGCCCGCGAGCGCGCCAACCGGCTCATCACCGAGCACTTTATTTACCAGGAAGAGTGAGGCTTTTTTGGAGTTGCCAGGAGGCTGCAAGACAGGGAACCCAAGAAGCATGAAAGCTTATATTTTAACCGCTGAGAAGTCCCTGAGAACCAAGGCGCGCGCGTCCGCCAAGGCCTGCAAAACCACGCTCAATCAACTCTTACGTGATTGGCTCGCTAGCCAGCTGGCCAAAACAGAACGCGAGGCCAAGTTAGCTGATTTGGAGGGTCGCTTAAACTACGTGTAATCCGGCGGCCCCTTTACTCGTGACCAGATGAATGAGCGCTACGGTTTTTCTGGATACGAATGTCCTCTTCTATGCTTCGATACAACGTCACTCATAAAGCGGTACCGTGCGGGAGGCGATTTACTCGGTATTCGGTAAACCTTTCAGTCCCAAACTAAGGTATTGGAAGATGAATATCCGTTTGAACAAAATCGCCTTACACCAAGAAGCCCAGGTTGCTGCTAGGGAAGCGGCTCAAGTTAGGAAACACCGCATTCAGCGCGGCGGTGTCGAGGCCGAACCAGCGGGCTAGGGTGGCGCTGTATTCGTCCACGCTTTGGGTGGGGATCCAGCGGCCAGTGGCGCTGGTGCCAGTGTCGTAGTCGTCCGGGCCGTTTAAGGCTAGGGTGGGGTAGGTGCCGTAGAGTCGGCCACCGTTGACGGCTCCGCCGCAGACCATGTGGTGGCTGCCCCAAGCGTGATCGCTGCCCAGGCCATTGCTTTTGAAGGTGCGGCTGAAATCGCTGGCGGTAAAGGCGGTCACTTTGTTGGCGACGCTCAGCGCATTGGTGGCGTTGTAGAATTTCCCTAACGCAGCGCTGGTGGTGGCTAGCAGGTTGTTGTGGGCTAGCGGTTGATCCCCATGGGTATCGTGGCCGCCTAACTGCACGAAGAAAATTTGCCGTCTCATGCCCAGGAAACTGCGCTCTGCGATGATGCGGGCCACGGTGTGGAGTTGCTTCTCGAGGTCGTTCAGGCTGTTATACGTGACGGCTCCACCGATACCGAATTGGGTATCGATGGTGGTGCCGGAGGCGGCATCTGGTTGGCCAGTGGTGAGGCGTGTTAGGGCGGTGGCGAGGCTGGCTCCATTGTAGATGGCGCGTTCGTTTACTTTCTGGAAATCGCGCTCATGTAAGTTCGTGCGCGCAGTGTTCAGAGCGCTGCTTCCGCCCGCGGTGGGGTCTCGCAGGATGGAGTCAATGACGGCTTGGCGGGTACTATAGAGTTGTAGGCTGACGGCTCCGCTGGTGCTGACTTGGAATTGGTTCACGGTATTGCCGACTTCCCAAGTGTTGCTCCCGGCTAAGCTAACGCTCATGGAAATACTGCCGAGGGGGATGCCTTGATTAGCTAGTTCTGTCCTCATGCGGTCAGACGTCCCGCCGCCCCAGCCCACTTTGGTGATCACATCCGGCACGGACGTTTGCCATTGGGTGACTTGATCGTTGTGGGAGAAAAGCTGCGGCGGGAGCTTGCGAGACTTGGCTTGGATCTGGGATTTGTTGGCAGGTTCTACTTGGACGCCCGTGTTCGTAACGAAGGCGAGTTTGCCAGTATTGAATAACGTCTGCACGGCGGGCATCCCGCTATGCACGGCATAGTCGCCTGTGGTGAGGGCGTTGCTGAGTGGTCGGGCGTAGTAGCTATTCGGGTTCGTGGCTCCGTTGATGGTCGGGCGCGCAGCAGCGGCGGCAGCGTCTTCCCAGAGGGCGAGGCGTTCTCCGCGCGTGGCCTTGTAGCTGGCATAGCGAGGGTCCGTGGGCGCAGGCAGGAGCATGTTATTGGTATCATTGCCCCCGGCTAGGAATACGCAGACTAACGCCTTGTAGTCCGCCACGTTGATGGTGGCCATGGCGTTGTTAATGAGGCGCAGGTCTAGCAAGGTATTGGCCACGGTGCCGCCTGCTAGCAGGCCGGAGGCGCGACGCAGGAAATTCCGCCGATTGAGTAGTTCACGTGAGGTCATAGGATTGGGGTGGTTAAACTTAGTTTTGCAGCGCGAATTCTGGGCTCATGCTGATGAAGTAGAGCAGCTCTGCCACGCGGTCCATCTTGTTATCGTTGGTGGAGCTGGCGAGGGTATTGAGATGATTAATGAGGATGGTGCGTAAGGTGCTGCTCATCTGGCCGGGCATGAGGAGCAGGGCCACGCGATCCACGAGTTGGTCGGCGGTGCCAGCGAGGGCGCGCTCGGTGGTGAGGTCCATTTTAATGTCGCCATAAATGACGCTATCGTAGGAGAACCCTTGGCCGCGGGTCTGGGCAGTGGTCACGTTGCCATTTCGCCTAGCCAAGGTATAGGCCCAGTTGGCGGCGTTGACCACGCTCGTTTCAGAGGTGAGTTGGAACTCGGGGCTGACCAAATTATTGTTGCCCGTATCTCCCAGGAAAACGTAGTCCGGCTCGAAGTAATTGAACACCGTGGCGGCCTTCAGCGGGGTCTGCGTTAGCGTAGAGCCAGAGGTGGCACCCATGTTCCAGGCCTGTTTCCCAGAGGTGGTGGAGGAGCTATCCGCAAAGATTAACGGGTCCGTGCCCACGACGTTTACTGTGGCCGTTTGGGCGAAGGTCTTATTGCTATAAGCCAGCGTGGTGGGATCATGATAGGCGGCCACGGTCACGCGGGAGGCGTTGATTTCAAGCGGCTCATCGTAGTTTGCCCAGCGTGTTAGGGGCGCGGTCACACTGGTGAGGACATAGACGCCGTTTTCCGCCGCAACGGTCTGATTCCGAAGAAGAATCTTGCTATTCACGCCCAGGGGCAGGCCCTCAATGACGGGATAACTCTCCGTGGGAATAGGAGTGGTGATGGTGGCTAGGTCCACGCTGTAGGTAGCCACGGTGGTGCCCGTGGCGGTGGGCGTGAGGGCGGCTCCATTGCCATTGAAAATATACAGTCCGTTCTCGGTGCTCGGGGTTTGGCCGCTGAGCGTGATGACATCCCCTGCATACAAGGCGCGATTTCCCAGCCGGGTGTAAGTGCTCGTGGGCAAGGCGGCAGCCACGTTGATGTTCCCGTTAGGACTGCACGTAACCATGCCGCGCAGATTCACGGTGCCGTAGTTTGCCTCGCCATAACTGAAGCCTTTGAATGCTCGTAGCATTTGCGTGGCGCGGATGTCCGGCTCTTTGATATGGCCGAAGCTGGTGAAGCTGCGCGCGGCTTGGTTGCGGGCTTCGGAGTCCAGCAGCAGGGTTTTGACTACGGCGGCCATATCGCCACGCACGCCGCTGCCGTTGTCGTTGAAGGCTTTGACCACGCGGTAAATGTAGCCCGGCGTGGGGTTGGCCGTGACCATGCGTTGGATGAGTTCCCGCACAATGAAGGGCCCTAGATTCGGGTGTTGGAAAATGAGGTCTAGGGAGGTGGCTAACTCTGTCTGGGTCGTCGTCGTGGTGGCCGTGCCAGTGGCGGGAATCACAGCATTTTCAAACAGGATTTTATCATCCACATCGTGATCGCTGGCTTTGGCAATCATCGGGGTGACGTAATCATTGCCGTTCCCCGGCTGAATCCAGCCCGTCAACGCATGGGCTAGGCCGACGACGTCTTCTTGATCGTAAGTGTCCACGGGCAGCACCGCAGAGTTCAGCGCCAGCGAACCATCCGGGTGCAAGCGACGCAGCCCGATGGTAAATAACTGCATGATTTCACGCGCAAAGTTTTCGTTAGGAATGTAGCCGATGGCGGGGTTCGGCTTCTTGTTATTCAGCATGTCCAGATACTTGCCCATGGCGGGATTCAACGTCACTTTCTCTAACAAGGTGCGGAAATTTCCCAGCCCGTGGTAGTAGAGCAGATCGTGATAGTGAACGAGCGCGCGAGCCAGCGAATCCAGCTCGCCATCATTGGAAACGACAAAAATCTCACTGAGCGCAAAGGCCACGCGGTGCCGCAGTTGGTCCGGGGACTTGACCATCGCCTGCCACCACGCGCGGGGGATTTCGTCATTGCTTTCCAGGGGGGCACCGACGTTGCCCGTGTTGCTGAGTGGGAATTTATCGTAGTATGTGCGCACCAGATTGGCGAGCGGCCCACTGCCGTTATAGCCCGTGGATTGACCTGCGGGGATCAGCGTGGGCAGCACGTTCGTGGGATCAATGTAGAGAATGCGGGGCGGGACAAACTGCGTGACCAACGTCTCGGGATCCGTCCCTTTCGGCAGCGCCAGTTGAGCGTCAATCCAGGCGGAATAGCCTAGCGCGTCCACGTTTTCAATGCTGTCCACATCCCATGGAGCGATGCCATCCGTGTCTTCCCGAGCACCAAATGTGGCCTGCTGGAGGAAGCGCACAATGTCCTGCTTCCGCACTGTGGCGTTGGCGGGCAAGGTCAACTCTGCCGCAGGCCCGGCGGCTGGTGGGAAGAAGGTTTGCGAGCCTTTGACGGGGCGGAAGAAGCCTTTGATTTCCCCGCTCGGATAAGCGGTGGTGTGGAGATTTAAATAGGCATTACCAGATTCAATGGCCGCCACCACATCGGCGGCGGTGTGCAAGCCCGTGGCAATGATGTTCCAAGTGCGACGCCCGTTGGCATCTGGGATGGCGTCGTCCACATCAAAGAGAATGGCCCCCGCAGGCGCAGGGGAATTCCTTGCATCGTGGATGTGCTGGTTGTTGATCGGGCCAGTGAGATTGGCGAAGGTAAACGTCAGGTAAGCAATGGTCTTAGCCGCATTCACCCGCAGTAGCGCAGAGCCAGAACCCAACGTGACCGCACCTGCTTGTGGACTTAAATTCGCTAAATAGAGCGTGTCCGTATTGTTCAATTCATCAGGCGCGCTGTAGGGTGACAAAGCATACGCTGGGATGATTTCCGGCACGGTATCCCCAGGCTTTTGCCAAGCGATGGCGAAGTGATCCGTGCCCGTGGTTTCGCGCCGCGTGGCCTCGAAATAATAGGCGTCGCCCGCCTTCATGCGCATGGTGATGGATTGCTGAGAGGCTTGGGTAGTATAGTTTCCAGCGGGCACGGTGCCATTTTTTACCCACGAGCGACGCAGCACTTGGTTCGGCTCCGTGGTGCCGGAAATGTAGAGGTCAGCGTTCTCGTCGCTGGTGAGGAAGAACGTATAGTTTCCACTAATGGGCGCGGTGATATAACCACGCATCCGATCCCCAAATTGATCCCCCGCATTGGCTGGAGCCTCGGTGGCCGTGAGGGTGGTAGTCGTGGCCGGAGCCGTCCACACGGGAACATCACTAGCGGTGGTGCCCGTGAAGCCCGTGGTCCAAGTCTGACGGGCGATATTTCCCACAGAGCTGATGACGTAAATGGTGAGATTCTTCACATCTGCCCCGCCGCCATTGGCCGCAGTGATGGTGGCGAAATACACGCCCGCACTAGCCGTGATGGCTCCCGAGATCCCGCCCGTGCTAGGGTTCACGCTTAAGCCCGCAGGCAAGCCCTCCGCACTAAAAATGGTAGGCACATTGGTAGCGGTGATGGCATAGACGAAGGGCGCATTCCGTAGGCCCACAATCGCTGGAAGGCTGGTAATCACAGGCGTCCAGCCGATGAAGCCATCACTGGTGAGGGCGGAGGTGGGGATCGTTTGCTCCGTCTGACTAGGGCTGAGCCAGCGCACGTCGATGTTGGCATTGTCCGTGTTCGTAGCGGAATCCCGATAGTCCACTTGGAAATAATAGGGCCGCCCGGCTTCCATGATGCGGGTGGTAACTTCCGTGCTGGAAAGCAGGTTAGCCGCCGCAATGGCCGTGCTCGGGCTAGGGGTGGTCCACTGGTCCATGCGCAGTTGGTTGGTGTTCACGCCGAGGATGGGTGTGGTGCTCAGATACACTTTAATGCCGCGATCCGCCGTGGCCGTGACTTGATAGACCTCCGTGTATTTCGGAATGATAAAGCCCGTCCAACGCGCCCCCCAGAGATCATCATCGACAATGAGAGGACTAGGCGTCCCGGTGCCTGTGCCGGGCGGGTTGCCTGCGGGTTTGCTCCAGTCAAAGCTAATATTCGTATCCCGCCGTGTGAGGCCGAGTTGCGCGGGATCAAAGTTCTGCCCCGCCGTGGGTGCGAAGTTATAGGTGCTGCTGGAGAAATTGAAATATTGCCCGAGCAACCCTTGGCTCACGATGGTAACCGTAGCCGCTGGCGAGCCTCCCACCGTGTATCCAGCGCCTGCCTGGGCAGTGAGAATGATCGTTTCCGCGTTCTCTAACGGAGCATCTGCTAACGCCGTGACATTTACCGTCACAGCCGTTACGCCAGCGGGAAACGTGACTTTCCCCGTGGTGTTAGAGATCGTGTAATCCGTATTTAAAGTAGCCGATCCCGTGATGCCAAAGGGCACCGTCAGGGGCCAGAATCCACCCCGCCGAGTGAAGCGGAACACGCCCTGCTTGGCATCGCCTTCACGGATCCAGTTCTCCACCGCCGTGACATTGACCGTGTTCGGGGCCAGCACGATCCCCTTGAGCAAATCCATGTCGCTCTTGCCATCGCCATCGGAATCCCAGACGTTGGGATTCGTGCCTGCTTGCAGTTCTTCCCAGTTTGTGACGCCATCCCCATCCGTGTCCAGATCCTTCACTTGGACGCGCATAAACATCCGGCTAGCCGTGGCTGGGCAAGTCGCGCTGACCTGTCCCCCCGTGCCACTGGTGGCCGCGCCTTCATTGATCCACACGCCAATCAGATTCGTGCTCGCCTGCATCTGATAAACTTTCCCTAAAACCGTTGGCCATGTCCCCTGTACCGTGTTCACGCCTTGCACCACGGTGGTAAATTTCAGCACGTCCACATTGCTGCGCATGTTCGTGCCCGCCGCCGCCTCGTCTTCATTAGACATGCCATCGGCATCATCATCTCCGCTAGGATTTACGCCCGAGACGCTGCCAGTGTAGAGGGATTCATAGACATCGCTAATGCCGTTGCCATTCGTATCCACCCCTAAAAATTGGGCGTGCGCAGTGAGCATACTAAGAGCAGCTAGCAACGAGGCTAGGCAGGAGAGGCGCAGAAGGGTAGTTTTCATAGAATGGGCATTTAAGAGAGAAACCGGGCTGGAGCGAAAGGCCTGATCTGGGCCAAGACTGCGCGAGGGTGCGCATTTTCCGCAGCTAGGGCAAGAACATTCCGTAGCATTTTCCTAAGGCGCATCGCAGAAGCTGATGCTAGGCAGAATTGCAGTAGCCGAGCGCCAATTTCCCCGCTATGGATGGGCGCATGTCTAACGATGCTCCCACGGCTTGGCAAATCTTGGAACTTGATCCCGCCACGGCTACCCCGGCTCTGGTGAAGCGAGCTTATGCAGGCCTCATTAAACAACACCGACCAGAGGCAGATGCGGCGGGATTCCAGCGCGTCCATGCGGCTTACCAAGAGGCTTTGGCGACGATGGACGGAGGCGCAGCGAGCGCGATGGAGGGGCCAGTCACGGCGGTGCTTTCGCTGCTGGCTCAACCTGCTGCCTGGGACGTGCTAGAGTCACGTCTGTCCGCCGCCATGAGTCAGGGAAATGGCGCGGAAGTGGCGGGGTGTCTGGAGGAATTTCGTAGCTCCATGAAGGCGGATGCCACGCTGTGGCGGCCCTGGGGAGCGCTCTTGCAGCGGCAGTTTGGCGGAGCGGTGGAGTTGCTAGCGCAGCATCTGCCGGGGCCGGGATTAGTGCGGCTAGTGGAGGCGGGGCAACCGGAGTTAGCGCAGCAGATCGCGGACGTGTGGCAGCGGCAGAACCGCACGCAGGATCTGATTAAGACCGCGCGCGGATTGCTCACGCGTCCGGCCTTGTTCACGGATGTTCCCACGGCGTTGTGCGCGGCTCGGATTGCGCGCTTAGTCAGTTTTCCCGATCCTGCGTTAGGCGAGGCGCTGGCGAATCTAGCCTACGCCCAACTGCCGCCGGGTCCCATGCGAGAGGCCACGCTGGAGCAAGTCAATGTGCGGTTAGGCTGGGGCCGTATTTTCAGTAAATTTCCAGAGGAAAATGCGCGCTTTTGGGAGGAGCGACTGACGTTGGATAGTGATCCACACGGCTACAACTGGAGTGGGGTGGAGGGGAAACGTCAGATGATGAAAGTGGTCAGCCTCGCTCGCTCGGATTGGCCGGGTTACCCACTTTTGCAGGGCTTTTTACCGCAGGAGATCTGGGGGAATATCGCCAATCTCGTCAAGCGCGCGCCCCTCCTGGGACCGCTGGGCACCAGCGTGCTGGAGGCTGTGGACCCGCTGCCGCCAGTCAGCCCGCCCACGGCGGAAGATGCCCCTAGCAAGGAAGTGCGGCGGCGGCGGGTGGACCCGCCGAAGCGGCTGAAGCAACGAGCTTACCGTGATCCCACGCGCATCTTTAAAAGGCTGTGCATCATTAGCATCATCGTGGTGGTGTTGATCTATTTTGCCATCAGCGTCATCATGGCGCTGCATTTCGGGGGTTCTTAGCCACCTTGCACGGGGGGCATGTAGGCCACTTCATCTCCGGGCTGCACCAGCGTCTCCGCAGGGACATAAGTTTGATTCACCGCCATGAGCAGGCTCGGACGATAACTGACGAGGGCGGGAAACTGCGTGCAGAGTTGGCTATAAATTTCCCCCACAGGCACGGGCGAGGTCAGTTCCCAAGCCATTTCCGAGCGGCCCACCACGTCTTTTAATAAGGAAAAGAAGAGCAGGCGACACGTGGACCCGCTCACTGGATGGCCTCCGGCTTAAGAATGCCGATGAAGGGCAAGTTTCGAAAATGCCCAGCATAATCCAAACCGTAGCCGACCACGAATTCGTCATCGATGGTAAAGCCCACATAGTCCGCCTCCACCCGTGCGGCCCGTTGCTTGCGCTTGCTCAGGAGCACGCAGGTCTTCACGCTCAGCGCGTGGCACTCGGCAGAGAGCCGCTGGCCGATGGCTTCTAACGTGCGTCCACTATCCAAAATATCGTCCACGATGAGAACGTGCTCGCCTGTGAAATCTGGCAGCCTCGCTTGGTTAAAGGTGACCACGCCAGAACTCTCCGTGCCGCCATGATAGCTGGATACCGAGATGGACTCCAGCTTCAGCGGGATCTGCACCCGCCGTAGCAGATCTGCTAGTAAAATGATCCCACCGTGCAAAATGGCGACCACGGTCAGCGGCTTCCCCCGGTATTCGGCCATGATGACTTTGGCCATTTCATCCAGGCGGTGGTGGATCGTCGTTTCGTGAAATAAGATTCTTTCGATGTTGGATTGCATCACGCATCATGGAAACGAATCTGCCACTCGCCAAACTCTAATTTCAAATTTTCACCTATGACTCCGGATCTCGCAGCCCTGCGCCAAGACTATCGCCAAGCCACCCTGCGGCGGGCGGACATGCTGGAGGATCCCTTGGCGCAGTTCCGGGCGTGGTTCGCGGAAGCCCAGGCCGCGCAGCTTCAGGAGCCGAATGCCTTCGTGCTCGGCACTGTAGATGCGGAGGGCACACCGAGCACGCGGACGGTGCTGCTAAAGGCGCTGGACGACACGGGCTTCACCTTTTTTACCAACTACACGAGCCGCAAGGGTAGGGCGTTAGCCGCCCACCCGCGCGCGGCCATGACGTTTCTCTGGCTAGAATTAGAGCGGCAAATTCACATTGAGGGCGTGGCGGAAAGGGTCAGTGCTACGGAGTCCGATGCCTACTTCGCAGTGCGACCCTATGCCAGCCAGATCGGGGCGCTAGCCTCAGCGCAGAGCACCGCCATCGCCAAGCGGGAGGAGCTAGAGACACGCTTTGCGCAGTGCGCTGCGCAGTATCCTGAAGGCGGCCCCATCCCCCGCCCAGAACACTGGGGCGGGTATCGAGTGCGGCCCACGCGGATGGAATTCTGGCAGGGCCGCCGCAGCCGCCTGCATGATCGCCTATGCTACACCCGAGGCCCAGCTGGATGGGAAATGGTGCGCCTCTGCCCGTGAGGGGGGAGTGTGGGGGCTCCCCTAACGCTACGTTGTCAAATTAGGTGGAGGGCGAGGTCACGAGACCAGCATTTCCGCTGCGGCATGGGTGCTCTTCCTCTTGAAGGTCACCTAACGTCGCCCTCCCCAGAGAATTTAACAATGTAGAGCTAGGCTGTCCCGTACGGAGTCAACCTTTGCGCTGAGAAGGCGGCTACGATGCAAAAGTGGCCACGAACTCGATCTCCACGCGCGCTGCGCGTGGCAGGCCGGCCACTTGGACGGTGCTGCGGGCGGGAGGATTCGTGGTGAATGCGCGGGCATAGATGGCGTTCATGGCGGCAAAGTCTGCCATGTCCATGAGGAAGACGGTGGTCTTGACCACGTGCTCGAAGCTAAGCCCCTGGCTCTCTAGCAGCGCACCGATGTTGCTTAGCACTTGCTCTGTTTGTGCCGTAATCTCCTCTGGAAATGCCGCTGCGGGATCTGCGGGATTGAGTGGAAGTTGGCCAGAGCCGAAGAGCAAGTTACCACAACGCACGGCCTGGCTGTATGGGCCGATGGCTGCGGGGGCTTGAGTAGTAGAAATGATCGTTTTATCCATGGCTACCAGTGGAATGCGGACTGCTGGCGCTTGCAACTGCTAACCCCAGCGAGGTGGTGCTTGGTCATTGTTATTTCTCATCACGATTTCCCCTTGATGCGTTTCCGCAGCCCCATCATGCTCGCCCTCCCCCGCTTCCTCACTACCATTTTAAATGAAGATCACCCGCGCCCTCATCTCCGTTTCCGACAAATCCCACCTCGAGTCCTTCGCTCGTGGCTTACACGCCCTCGGCGTGGAGCTGCTGAGCACTGGCGGCACGGCCAAAACCATTGCCAGCTATGGTCTGCCAGTCATTGAGGTCGCGGATTATTCCGGTGCGCCCGAGTGCTTTGATGGGCGTTTAAAAACCCTGCATCCCATGATCCATGGCGGCCTGCTCTACGTCCGGGGAGACGCCACCCACGAGGCTCAAGCGATTGAAAATAAGATCCCACCCATCGACCTCTTGGTGGTGAATCTCTATCCCTTCGAGCAAACGGTGGCCCAGCCGGAAGTCACGTTAGAACAAGCGATTGAGAACATCGACATCGGTGGTCCGGCCATGCTGCGCAGTGCCGCTAAAAACCATGCGAGTGTGACGGTCATCACTGATCCGGTGGACTATGCAGGCGTGTTAGAGGAAATGTCCGACCTCAAGGGGGAGACCAGCCTGAAGACGCGGGAGCGCTTAGCCATCAAGGTTTTCCAGCGCACCTCGGAATATGATCGCGCCATTTATACTTTCCTGAATCGGGAGCAAATGACCGACAGCAGCTTCTCGTTAGCGCTGCCCATCTCCTCGGACCTGCGCTATGGCGATAATCCCCACCAAGCCGCCCGACTCTACGGAAATTTCTCCGATCTCTTTACCCAGCTCCATGGCAAGGAACTCAGCTACACCAACGTGTTAGACATTGAGGCCGCCACGGAGCTAGTGCTAGAGTTTAAACGCCCCACCGTGGCCATCCTCAAGCACACCAATCCCTGCGGGGTGGGTTGCGATGATGACGACCTGCGCGCGGCCTGGGAAAAGGCGTTCGAGACTGATCGGCAGGCTCCCTTCGGCGGCGTGATCGTGACCAATCGTGAGCTGCCAGAGAACGTCGCCCGCGTGATTAGCGAGATCTTTACGGATGTCATCATTGCCCCCAGTTTCTCCGCTGAAGCCCGCGCCATCTTGCAGCGGAAGAAGAATCTGCGGCTCATCCAATTTAACCCGGAGGCCTTTACCAAGGCTCAAGAGAGCACCCCAGTCATCCGCAGCGCGCCCGGCGGGATCATGGTCATGGACCGGGATTTCAAGACGCGCGGGCTGACCAATCTGGAAGAAAAAGTGGTCACGGTGCGGCAGCCGAGCAAAGAAGAGATTGAGGCCATGCGCTTTGGCTGGCGGATCGTGAAGCACGTGAAATCAAATGCCATCGTCTTTGCCACCCATGATCGCACGTTAGGCATTGGCGCTGGGCAGATGTCCCGCGTGGATGCCTGCCGCCTCGCCATTTGGAAGGCTCGCGAAGCCGGGCTCTCGCTCGAAGGCTGCATCGTGGCTAGTGATGCCATGTTTCCCTTTCCAGACGGCCTCATTGCCGCCCATGCCGCAGGCGCTTGTGCCGCCATCCAGCCCGGTGGCAGCGTGAAAGACAAGGAGGTCATCGCTGCCGCTAACGAGCGGGAGATGGCCATGGTCTGCACTCAGTTCCGCCATTTCCTGCATTAAGATCTATGAAGTTAGGCGTCAATATCGACCACGTGGCCACCCTGCGCCAAGCGCGCTATGCCCGGATGCCGCTGGCCCACAACGTGGCACCGTCCGTGCTGCAAGCAGCCCTGGAGGCTGAACACGCCGGGGCGCACAGCATCACGGCTCACCTGCGGGAAGACCGCCGACACATTCAAGATGCGGATATTTACCTGCTGCGGGAACAACTCACCACGCTGCTAAATCTGGAAATGGGCAACGCCGCCGACATCGTGGACATAGCTGTGAGCGTGCGCCCGGCCTTCGCCTGCCTCGTGCCAGAGAAGCGTGAGGAGATCACCACGGAAGGCGGCCTGGATGTCATTCATCACGCCACGGCCCTAGCGGAAACGACGCAACGCCTGCAAGCTGTAGGCACGCGCGTGAGCTTTTTCATCGATCCGCATTCAGATCAAGTGGCGCGCTCCGCAGCGTTAGGCGCGGACATGGTGGAACTGCACACTGGCACCTACGCCAATGCCCAAGGCCCCGCCCGCGCGTCAGAACTGGCCCGACTCGTAGCCGCCGGGCAGCAAGCCCACGCGTTAGGATTGCAAGTCAATGCGGGCCACGGCATCACCACGGACAACCTCCGCGCGCTCTTCGTCATTCCGCATCTCGCGGAGTTAAACATCGGCCACAGCTTGATCGCGCGCAGCATTTCCGTAGGCCTCAGCACGGCGGTGCAAGAAATGTTGGCGGTCATGGCCGAGTATCCGGGATGAACATTTACGGCATCGGTGTGGACCTCGTGGAAACGAAGCGCATCGCCCGCGCGCTGACGCAGGAAGGATTCGTAGAGCGTTGTTTCACGGCTGCGGAGGCCGCCTATTGTGGCGCGCACGCACGCTCTGCTCAATCCTACGCCGCGCGCTGGGCCGCCAAGGAGGCCGTGGCTAAAGCGTTCGGCACTGGCATCGGAGCCGCCATGAGCCTGACGGAAATCGAAGTCGTCCCGCTCCCCAGCGGCCAACCACGCATCGTGCTTAATGGCAATGCGGCCCGCCATGCCGCAGCGGTGGGCGTGAGGGAGATCCACCTTAGCCTCACCCACACGGAACAGTATGCGGCGGCGTATGTCATCGCGATCAAGGCCGGGCGAGCCTAAAGGCTCCGGAGTAAGGATTGGCGGGGTGGCCAAGCGAATGGGCAGCACGCAACTGCTTGACACTCCTAGAAAAGTGCGTCCCATGCTCGCTCACCGCGTTGAAAAACGCCACCGCCGCACTTGTTTGAAACACGTCGTTTTCGTATGCACTGGCAATGTTTGCCGTAGCCCCATGGCCGAGGGTCTGTTCCGCGCCATGGTGAAAGACCGTGCGGACTACAAAGTGGAAAGTGCAGGCGTCCACGCAGGCTCCGGCTCCCGTGCTAGCGCCCACAGCATGAGCGCCTTGAAGGAGGAGGGAATCGACCTCAGTAAATTCCGCAGCCAGCCTCTGACAAAGAAACTCGTGCAGTCCGCCACGCACCTTTTCGTGATGACGGAGGGGCACCGGGCGGTGATCGAAATGATGTTTCCTAACGCTGCCGAGAAGATCTTTCTCCTCACTGAATTTACCGCCGATGACGCCTTGCGAGGCCAGGATGTGCTGGACCCCATCGGGGCTGGTAAATCCATCTATGCCTCCACCCGGAATCTTATGAAACGCGTGCTGCCCAGTGTGCTCGGCTACATTGACAAGACCACTCCCCTAACTCTCCCCTAACTCTCCCCTAACCATCCCACCCCTACCATGTCTGATCCCACTCCACCTGTCCCCGCCGCTGCTCCCAAAACTCTCTGGATCGGTGCGGACCACGGTGGATTTATGCTGAAACAAGCCCTGGTAGCGCACTTGAAAAAAGCCGGCCACACCGTCACGGATGTGGGCACGCAGTCCGCAGAGAGTGTGGACTATCCAGACTACGCCCGCCCTGTCTGTGAGGCGGTGCTGGCTGGTCAAGCGGACGATGGCATCCTCATCTGCACCACGGGCGTGGGCATGAGCATCGCTGCCAATCGTTTCCCCGGCATCCAAGCTGCGCTCGTCAACGATGCCAAAACTGCCAGCCTTACCCGAGAGCATAATGATACCAATGTCCTCTGCCTAGCCGGAGCCACCACCACTGCGGAGACGGCCACCGGCATCGTAGATAGTTTCCTAGCCGCTAGCTTTGCCGGCGGCCGCCATGAGCGACGCGTGGATAAAATGAATGGCCTCGTTTCCAGTGACCCTGAGGTCGCGCGCATCATCCGGGATGAAGCCCATCGCCAGCAAAACAACATCGAACTGATCGCCTCGGAAAATTTCGCCAGCCGTTATGTGCGCGAGGCCCAAGGCTCCTGCCTGACCAACAAATATGCCGAGGGCTACCCTGGAAAACGCTGGTATGGCGGCTGTGAGGAAGTGGATAAAGTAGAGCAACTCGCCATCGACCGCGCCAAGGCGCTCTTTCTAGGGGCCTTCCATGCCAACGTCCAGCCCCACTCTGGCTCCCAGGCTAATGCGGCGGTCTATTTTTCCGTGTTAGAGTATGGGGATAAAATCCTCACCATGAACCTCGCCCACGGCGGGCACCTAACGCACGGGCATCCGGCTAATTTCAGTGGGAAATTCTTTGCCGTCACCCACTACGGTGTGAGTGAGCAGACCGGCCGGATTGATTACGATGCCCTGCAAAAACAGGCGGAAGAAACCCAGCCAAAGATGATCACCGCCGGGGCCTCCGCCTACCCGCGGGCGATCGATTTTGTGCGCATGAGCCAGATCGCCAAGAGCGTGGGAGCCTATCTCTTTGTGGACATGGCCCACATCGCGGGCTTGATTGCGGGCGGGGTGCATGACTCTCCATTAGAGCACGCGGACTTCGTGACTAGCACCACCCACAAAAGCCTGCGGGGACCACGGGGCGGCATCATTTTCTGCAAAGAAGAGTTCGCCAAGAAAATTGATAGCATGGTCTTCCCCTTCAACCAAGGCGGCCCGCTCATGCACGTCATTGCCGCCAAGGCCGTGTGCTTTGGCGAGGCGCTGCGCCCAGACTTTGCGGTGTATCAGCAACAAGTGGTGGCCAATGCCAAGGCCCTAGCCGCCCAACTCATGCAGCACGGCTACAAGCTCGCCAGCGATGGCACGGACAATCACCTGATGCTCGTGGATCTGCGTCCGCAGGGGCTCAATGGCAAGATCGCCAGCGAGTGTCTGGACAAGTCTGGCATCACCATTAACAAGAACTCCATCCCCTTCGATACCGCCCCGCCCATCCGCCCCAGCGGCTTCCGCGTGGGCACCCCCGCCGTCACCACGCGCGGCATGAAGGAAGCGGAAATGAAGACCATCGCAGATCTAATCCACGCCTCCCTCTCCAATCACGAAAACGAGGCCAAGTTGGCCGAGATCCGCGCGGAAGTGGCGAAGCTGAACGCCAAGTTCCCCCTGCCGTAAGCCCACTGGGAGTGGCAGCTTCCACTCATGCAGACTGGGCCGCCGCAGCTTGGCGTGGTCAAGAGATGGCTCCGGGAAGGAGCTACTCCTTGGGGAGGCAAGCTCGCAAATCACCGCGCGACTTGCTGCACCTCCGCCCGGATGAAGGCCGCCTGGAGCACCTCGGGCGCAGCTAACTCCGCCGTGCCGCTGGACTTCCAAATGCCCATCAAATCCAGATCCATGCCCACCCGCGTGAGGATCATATC
Organism: Verrucomicrobiales bacterium; assembly: GCA_043757865.1. Lineage (GTDB taxonomy): Bacteria > Verrucomicrobiota > Verrucomicrobiia > Verrucomicrobiales > V1-33 > JAGNEJ01. The sequence goes on from JAYVOP010000344.1 coordinate 36,324, forward strand.
GAACGTCCGCAGCCCCTGCCGCAGGATCATGAGGCTCACGTGCCAAACAAACTGAGCAGGTGCAGAACATAGGCTGATGCTATAGCCGATCGACTGCTGGCTGACATTCACTTTGGCAACAGGCCCCCGGAGGCCCTGGGCGGCACGTGCGTCGGCAATTCTTCGAGTTGCTTCGCGCTGGGATAGATGCTCTGCTGCGCGCCATTTCCCTTTCCCCATGCCCTATCTAGTCACCATCGGTCTTGAAGTTCACTGTCAGCTCAAAACTGCTAGCAAAATGTTCTGCGCTTGTCCCACCAGTTTTGGCGCGGGGCCAAACTCGAATACTTGTCCCGTTTGCCTCGGGCTGCCGGGGGCGTTGCCGGTGTTAAATCAACGGGCCATTGAGATGACCATCATTTCTGGACTCATGCTCGGATGCAGCATCCCACCGTTGGTGAAATGGGATCGGAAAAACTACTTTTATCCTGACATGCCGAAGAACTATCAAATCACCCAGACGGACCTCCCGCTGTGCCTCGGCGGTGGCGTGCCGCTCTATGATCTGGCCTATCCCAAGGACGTGCAGAAGAGCATCGCTCATCCCGGCAAGGTGGTGGCCCTAACGCGAATTCATTTAGAGGAAGATGTGGGTAAGAGCAGCCACTTGGCGACCAATAGCATCATCGATTTCAACCGTGCAGGAACTCCGTTGATGGAAATCGTGGGTGAGCCCGAATTAGAAAGCGCCGAGGAAACGGTGGCCTATCTGAATAGTCTGCGACAAATCTTAGTGTATGCGGGCGTGAGTGATGCGGATATGGAGAAAGGCCAGATGCGCTGTGATGTGAATATTTCCCTGCGTCCCCCCGGCCAGCAGCAGTTAGGAGCCAAGGTGGAACTGAAGAATCTGAATAGCGTGAGTGCCGTGCGTCGGGCGATCCATTTTGAAATCGAGCGTCAGACCACGGAATTAAATGCGGGCATCCCACAGATCCAAAGCACCCGCCGCTGGGACGATGACCGGGGCGAGACGAGCATCATGCGCACGAAGGAAGATGCGCATGATTACCGCTACCTGCCGGACCCGGATCTGGTGCCGCTGCACACGGCGGAAATGGTGGCAGCCCTGCGCCCGGGCTTGCCAGAGCTGCCACACGACAAGCGTGCGCGCTTCGTGACCCAATATGAAATCAGTGATTACGATGCCAGCGTGCTGGCGAGTGACCAAGCCCTAGCCAACTGGTTCGAGCAAGCTGCGCAAGGTGCCGCCAAGCCCAAGAGCATCGCTAACTGGGTCATCAATGACCTGCTAGGGGTGCTCAACGGAGCTGGAGAGACGATCACGGATGCCAAGCTGCAGCCTGCGCAGTTGCAGGCGTTAGTGGGGATGGTGGAGGGGAACAAAATTAGCAATAACCAAGCCAAAGAAGTCTTTGCCGAAATGGCCAGCACTGGCGGAGAGCCCGCCGCCATCGCAGCGGGCAAGGGCTTCGAGCAAGTCTCGGACACGGGACTCCTGGACGGCTACGTTGCCCAAGTCCTAGCTGCTAACGAGAAGCTAGTGAGCGAGATCAAAGGCGGCAACGCCAAGGGCATCAACGCGTTGAAAGGCCAAGTCATCAAGCTCAGCGGCGGCAAGGCCAACCCCAAAGTGGTGGGTGAACTGCTGGAGAAACATCTTTTATAAATGACCGCCGCCGCACTCCAACCCTTTCTGGAAGCCTTCCGCAGCAAGCGCGTGTTAGTGATTGGTGATGTCATGTTGGACCGTTTCCTGTGGGGCAATGTCAGCCGCATTTCCCCAGAGGCCCCCGTCCCCATTGTGCATGTGACGCGGGAATCCGCTTATCCGGGCGGCGCGGCTAACGTGGCGCGCAATCTGGCTCCGTTTGCTCGTAAAGTGCATCTCCTGGGCATCACGGGCGAGGATGCGGGCAGCCAACAGCTAGCGGAACTCCTGGAGGAAACGGGCATTGATACCAGCGGGTTAATCCAAGATGCGGAGCAAGAAACGATCGTCAAAACCCGGATCATTTCCCGCAGCCAACACGTGGTGCGCATCGACCGGGAGCGCCTGCAACCGACCTCCGTAGCCACCACGGAGAAAATCTGGGCGTGGCTAGAACCGAAGTTAGGGGAGCTAGATGCCATCATTCTGGAAGACTACGCCAAGGGGCTGATCACTCAGGAATTCGTGGACACTCTAGCCGGAAAACTGGCCGGGCATAGCATCACCCTAACCGTGGACCCAAATCCCGCTAACCCCATCCATTGGAAGGCCGCCACCGCCGTGAAACCCAACCGTAAGGAGGCCTTTGCCGCCGCCCGTATGGCGGACCCAGGGGATGTGAGCGAGGCCGTGTTGCTGGCGACGCTGCCTGCGCTAGCCGAAAAGTTATTTACCCAGTGGGATACGCCGATGCTGCTAATCACGTTAGGCGAGCACGGCATGGCGCTGTTAAACCACGGGGAGACGGAGGTCTATCACACGCCGACGCGCGCCCGGGAGGTCTTCGATGTCTCAGGCGCGGGGGACACGTCCATCGCGTTGTTTACGCTCGCGTTAGCGGCAGGAGCCAGCGGGGCGGTGGCGGCGGAAATCGCAAATATTGCCAGCGGCATTGTGGTGGGCAAGACGGGCACGGCTACGGTGACTCCGGCGGAGTTGCTGGCGGCGGTGGAGCCGTAGAAAGTCGAAACGTAAGTCGGCCTCGGCTCAGCTAAAGCGGGGTGGACTCACATTTGCGGCTACGCGTCATTTTCCTAACCTTGCGGGCGATGCTGCTTTTGCCACTGTTTTAAAAAGAGCGGCAGGTAATCCGCCTCGATCTTGGCGAAGGCGGCCTCCAGTCCACTGGCTTGATACACGCGGCCGATTTGCGCTTCCACTAGCGTGGGATTGCCGAAGCAACTGAGGAATTGATTGGAGGTCATGGCGGCGTGTTGCGCGGAGTTCATGCCGCGTCCTATCCGCAGGATGTAAGCCCGCGCGTAGAGGGAGAGGACGGCATCGCCTAACCAGGCGAGTTCACGTTCAGCGGTGGTCAACTTCGTCATGCCTAGCCTTTCACGCGTTCCATCTGGGCTCCGACGATGCGGAGCTTTTCGTCGATGTGCTCATAGCCACGGTCGATGTGATAGAGCCGATTAATCTCCGTCTGGCCTTGGGCGGTGAGCGCGGCCAGCACCAAGGCGGCAGAGGCGCGCAGATCGCTAGCCATGACGGGGGCGGCCTTCAGTTGGGGCACGCCTTTGATGACGGCGGTGGGGCCTTCCATCTTGATGTTAGCGCCCATGCGTGCCAGCTCTGGCACATGCATGAAGCGTTGTTGAAAGATCGTTTCCGTGACCACGGAGATCCCCGGCACGGTGGCGAACATGGCGCAGAATTGCGCCTGCATATCTGTGGGGAAGCCGGGGTAGGGCTCCGTGCGGATCTCTCCGCCGCGTGGATTGGCCGCCCGGGAAACCTTGACCCAGTCATCTCCCACCTCCACGGGAAAGCCGCACGCCTTGAGCAGGCCGATCACAGGCTCCAGATGCTCTGGCACCATGCGGCGGACGTAGAGCTGCTCTCCGGCTAGCGCGCCCGCGACGAGAAACGTCCCCGCCTCAATGCGGTCCGGGATCACCTCGTGGTCGGCTCCGTGGAGTTCGCTCACGCCTTCCACCTCGATGCGACGGGTGCCAGCACCAGTGATTTTGGCTCCCATCTTGTTCAGGAAATTGGCTAAGTCCACGACCTCTGGCTCGGCCGCCGCGCCTTCGATGATGGTGACGCCCGGGGTTAGAGTGGCGGCCATCAGCAAGTTATCCGTGCCTAGCACGGTGGAACCATGTTTGCCCCGCAGGTTGATTTCCCGGCCATGGTAGCGGTCGGTTTTCTTTACTAAAATATTGCCCCCGTCCACATGCACATCCGCGCCTAACTCCCCCAAGCCCTTTAAATGCAAGTCCACGGGCCGATCCCCGATGATGCAGCCACCGGGAAGGGATACGCTGGCCTCCCCCAGTCGTCCTAACAGCGGCCCCATCACACAGATGGAGGCGCGCATTTTCCGCACCAGATCATAAGGAGCCTCGCTCTTAATTTGTGCGGCCTTGATGATGGCGGTGCCACTGTGCCGCTCTACTTCTGCACCCAGGTTTTGCAGGATCTGCAGCATGTAATTGGTATCGCTCAGATCTGGCACGCGGGAGATGCGACATTCCTCCGCCGTGAGCAGCGTGGCAGCGAGAATGGGGAGGGAGGAGTTCTTGGAGCCACTCACCAGGATATTTCCTGACAGAGTGCTCCCTCCATGAACGATCAATTTTTCCATCGAAATCAGTGGTAGTTAGGTAAAGGGAAACCGTGAGAATAAGGGCAGAGCGCCTACTCCATAACCGCGTTCCTGCGGAGGTCAAATCTTCTCGCGCCAAGTGCCGGGCCGCGAATGCAGGGCGGCCCGCAGGGGATTTGCGGGAGGAAAGTCCACGCTCCGTGCGCTTGCGCGCGGATTCGGGCACGCCAGTAGTGCGCCATGCCCAGCATTTTCATGGTCGTAGGTGAACGCAGCGGAGACCGACATGGAGCGGGCCTCATGGAAGCCCTGTGCCTGCGGGCGGCAGAGCCGTGGACCTTTGCTGGGCTGGGCGGGCCGCAGATGCAGGCGTTGGCTCCTAACGTGGATGACTGGGTGGAGGAAGCGGGTGTGGTGGGGCTGGTGGAAGTGCTGCGGAAATATCGTTTCTTCCGCCAGAAATTTACCGCTACCCTGGCCCGCATCGCCCAGGAGCAGCCAGATGCCGTGGTGCTAGTGGATTATCCTGGCTTCAATCTCCGACTGGCCAAAGCGCTGCGTGCAGCCAACTACCAGGGCCGCATCATTTACTACATCAGCCCCCAAGTCTGGGCGTGGCATCGTGGACGCATCCCGCAGATGGCGCGCAATTTGGATCTGATGCTCTGCATTTTCCCGTTCGAGCAAGCTCTCTACCAGGGCTATGGCCTGCGCACGGAGTTCGCTGGCCACCCGTTAGTCTCTTGGCATCACGCTCAGGAACGTGGCCTAGCACGGGAGGGAAACTTGATTGGCCTCTTCCCCGGGAGCCGGAAACGGGAGATCGCCAAACTTTTCCCAGTCTTACTGGAGGCCGCCGCCACGCTGGGTCGGGCGCATCCAGAGTATCGCTTCATCGTCAGCGCGGCTTCCGCTAAACTAGCCGTGACCATGGCGGAAATGCTCGCAAAGCATCCCGTGCCTAACGTGAGTATCGAAACGGGCACCGTGTATGATCTCATGCGTCGCTGCACGTGCGGGGCTGTGGCCAGTGGCACCGCCACGCTGGAGGCCGCCATCTTGGGGCTGCCGCATTGCCTTATCTATAAAGTGGCCGCACCGACTTACCATGTGGGGAAACGGCTCGTGAAAGTGCCCTACCTGGGCATCGTGAATCTGCTGGCAGGCCGCCTCGTGGTGACAGAATTAATCCAACATGCCTGCACGGGAGCCGCCATTAGCCAAGCGTTGGAGGCCCTAGCCACCAGCCCCGCAGCGTGCCATCAACTGCAATCTGCACTAGCCGCAGTGGTCCACGCTCTGGGCTCGGGCGATGCCTATGGCCGCGCGGCTGAGCTGATCGCAGAAGCCCTTGCTGGCTAGCAGAGTTGCGCCCTCACTTGGGCTCGGCAGCCGCCGCCGCAGGCACGGGCACGGGCGGTAGTTGTTTCAGCAGGCGATAGACATCACTCTCCGTGCTGAGGACCAGCGTGGTGTCTGCGGCCATGATGATCTCATAAGTCTCCAGCGTCTTTTGGAAGCCATAGAATTCCGCGGCGGCGGGGCTGCTGTTAAATGCCGCAGCATAAATGTTGGCGGCCTCCGCATCCGCCCGGCCCCGGATGGTCTGCACTTTCTGATAGGCTTCGGACTGGATGCGCTTGAGTTCGCGCTCGCGCTCCCCGCCGATGCGGGCGGCCTCTCCTCCGCCTTCCGAGCGGAAGCGCTCGCTGATCTGGGCGCGCTCACTGGTCATGCGCTCGTAGATTTTGCGTTGCGTGTCCTCGCTATAGTTCAGACGTTTAAAGCGCACGTCTAACAGCTCAATACCTAGGGTAGCAAGCGAGGGTTTGGCCTCGGCTAGGATCTCATCTTCGACCACGTCCCGACCATGGATGATGGGTAAAATTTCGCTGATGGGCGCATCGTTGGAGTTCTCCACCTTGGTGGGTTGCGTGGTCTTGCGGGCTTTGTCAGAGCGGATCATTTCGATGAGATCATAGCGCGCCACACAGTTCTGCGTGGCTCCGCCGATGATGTCATCTAAGCGGGATTGTGCGCTGCGCTCGTCCCGCAGCGCCTTGTAATAGGCCAGCGGATCACTGACGCGCCAACGGGCGAAGTTGTCCACTTGGAGGAATACCTTGTCCCGCGTGGTCATGTTCAGGGGGCGGCCATCCCACTCTAACACGCGGTTCTCCACGTGGTTTACCTCTTGGAGGAAAGGGAGTTTAAAATGCAAGCCGGGGACCGTGACGGGCTCGCCAATCTGGCGGCCAAATTGCGTGAGGATGACCGTCTCTGTGACGTGGACTTGGTAAACACTGCTGAATCCGATGATGAGGAGGAGGAAAAGGAGCAGTCCGCCGAGGGTGTTAGCGATAGGTTTCATGGGAGTGGAAATGGGTAAAATTTAGCGTGGGGCGGCAGTGGAGTTGCGCAGGACCGGGCCGTTTTCTCCCAGCGGGAGGAAGGGCACGAGGCCGGAAATTTTATCATCCACGATGACTTTCTTGCCTAACTTCGGCAGCACTTTGGCCATCGTTTCTAGGTAAAGTCGGCGGCGGGTGATGTCAGGATTTTGTTGATAGGCTTTGA
>JAYVOP010000345.1:0-3528 GCA_043757865.1 Verrucomicrobiales bacterium
ATAGACGCCCGCTAGGAAACTGAGGGGCAGGAAAATGGTGCTCAGCGCGGTCAGCACTTTCATGATTTCATTCATGCGCTGGGCGAGGTTGGCTTGGTAGAATTCCCGGATGGCGGTGATCGCTTCTCGCAGGTGATCGGCAGTTTCGATGGCGTGCCACGCGTGGTCGTAGAGGTCGCGGATGTCTCATCAGCCGCGACTGCCATTGAGTGCCTGCTTCCACGGCAGTTGCGGTGCCAGGGCTTGGATGCGCTGTAATTCTGCCGGGTTCCAGGCGAGCCGCTTTTCGATATTATCCAGCGCACCCTTGATCGTGTCTGGATCTTTGATTTCCCCCAGCGCCTTGACGGCAAATTCCGGCTCCGTGCGGCCCCATGCTTGCACCGCAATGCCCAGGCAGGAATCGAGGGTCTCTGCATCAGAAATTTTATTCAGCCACTCCCAACACGCGGCTGGTTGCTCCGAGGCCCATCCTGTCACTAGCCCTTTCATGCTCAGCGACTGGTTGCCGGGGTGTTGGTTGATGAGGTCGATGGCTTGCGCGCTGTCCGTCATTGCTAACTGGCCTGCCACTTGGCCTAGCAGCATGGATTGGAGATCGTTCGCTGGCAACTTCTGCACATAGGCCAAGGCGGCTTGGGGATCGGTCACGGCCCATTGGCGCATGGTGTGGGCGGCATCCAGGTGGGCCTGCCCTGAGTTGTCCTTGTAGTAATCCGCAGATCCTATGGCCGCTTCCATAATATTAGAGTTGTCCTGTAACTCCTTGGCCTGAGTGCAGAAGATAAAGTGCATGGCATCAGCACTAGGCATGAGAGGTAACCGCCAAGCTAATAAGTGATAGTCGAACGTGGCCTGCTTCTCTGGCGGCAGTTTCCTAAACCAATCCAACGCAGCAGATGCGTCCTTCCGAATCCAGTCGTCAAATTTCTCGCTCGCCTTGGCTCCAGTGGCCTGCTGGAGGGCTGCTGCGTAATCTTCCACCCCGCCTTCATCCCCACCTTTTTTTAGCCAAGAAACAGTGTAGGATTGCAGGCCGCTCTGGGACCTTCCGCTGGGATCTTGCTGGAGGGAATCAATGACCTGCTGAGCCCTGGCTGGATCCACCGACTTGAGACTGCTCAACATGCACCTAGCGATCTCGCTCCTAGGCTGTTCCGATAGCTGGCGGTGGCCGAGCCCAAAGCCATTGTGGCTATCCGAAAGCGCCGAAAGAAAGAAATGGAAATCCTGAGTAGGGATGGGGGACTTAAGGAATGAGGCCCATGCAGAGGTGAAGTCCATCTTGGCCCAGCGGCTGTAGAGGATGCGCAGCGCGTGGTAATCCCGGCTTGGATCTAGCTGGGAAATGGCCTCTGGGACATCCTCATCCGGGATTTGCAGACACCATTTCACCCACTCAGTTTCGTGGCCATTTCCAGGGCGGCTGCGCAGCGCTGGGAGCTGGCTCAGCATGGTTTTCAGCGATGATAAAGAAGGTGAATTAGCTTGCGTGGGATGGTTCCCCGCAGGGCCGATTGCCGCCCCTGTGGCCGCAGGCATAGACGCCCCGCTCCCCACCCACCAGCCAGCGCAGAGGGCCAGGGCCGGCAATAAAAAATGCATGGTGCGCTTCATGGAGCCTCCTTCCCTGACGTGGCTGGCGGTAACTGAAGTATTTCCCGAATCCGGTTTTGCAGGGCCGTGGTTTCCATGCGGTAGGACCTGTACCCCATCTTGCTTTCAAAGCGCCCCGCTGTGGGCAGGCTAGCCAACACGGCGGCCAAATCTATCTGCGTGGCGTTGGCCTCCAGAGCCTTGATTGCATCCGCCTGGGATCGGTCGCTCCAGAATCCTAGCACGCCTGCTAGACAGGATGTTCGCAGGGCCGGATCCGTCTGCATGAGCGCCAGATCCAAGGCCCTCTGCGGTTGTTTTTCCACCATCCCCCCACACATTCCACGCAGGCATGCTGCTTGGACGGCTTCCGGGCATTTCTGAAATTCAGCCAACGCCAAGTCCGGGGACGCAGCGGCATATTCTTTGAACAGCATCGGTCCGGTATCCGATTGAGATTCTGGGGAAAGTTGTTTCCACAACGGGAGTTTCTCCGTCCAATTTCCTCCCCGGCTCACCAGTCCTTCCAGTATCCCATCCCGCGCAACCTTAGGCCGTTGTTCTATGAACTGCATGATCGCTGGGGATAGCGAGACAGAGCCAAGTGAAATGCTTTTTAGCACCTCCAGGCGCATCTCATCGTTAGGTATCTCGGCAAAATAATGCAATAACTCCTCCCTGTAGTTGCTTATCAGCAGCTTGCAGGTCTTCTCATCTAAAGGGCCACGGAGCAGCTCCTGGATGCCGCCTGGCTGGCGCAGGGTGATCTCTTCTGCAAAGATGGAATCGGCCATGACTTGCTCTTCTGGGGTCAACTGCTGGGCCACCGCCATCGCCACCGTAGAGCCAGCCTGCCATAAGCCACAGAGCATGGCGCGGTAGAGGGATTGGAAATTTTGGGATGCCACGCGGGGATCTTTATTTTCTCCCATCAACTGGTCTAGCAAAGAACGCATAGCCGGGAGCGCATCGGCAGGTTTCACGGCACCGTAGCTTTGCATGATCCTGGCCAGCAACTTTGGCGTCTGTGCCAGCCAGCCCTTTGATTGCAAGATTTCCAGCGCACCTGCCGGATCGGTATTGGCTATGGTGCCCAGCACTGCGGTGCGCAGCGCAGCCGCCGCCGTGGCCGAGTGCTGACCATCCACCCATGCCAGAGCGGCCTGGGGATCCCGCTGCGTCCAGCCTTCCAAGAGATCCGGCAGATGCTGGGCGCGCTGCCCCGGATGAGTCTCCATGTAATTTAACGCCCCGGCCACATCCCGCTGCGCCCAAGCACGGAGCACGAACCGATGCACGAAATCATCCGCATAAAACGCCTCCAGCAGCCCCACTAACTCCCCTAGCCGGTCCGCCGGCAGGCACTCCACCAGGGCAAAAATTCTGGTATCGGCACAATGATCTTCCTCCTGCTGGGCCAGGATTTCCCGCACCGCACTCACCAGATCCCGTCCATCCAAGGCCTGCTGCTGCAACGCATCCTGCCACTGCGGCACGCCCAGAGTTCCCCCGCCAGCGTGGCTCACCAGAAGCCCCGCGCGCGCAGCATCCTCCTGTGCCTGGACAGCAAGGGTGGGCTGGGCCACTCGCTGCCAACGGGCCAGCCCATACGCCACGCCGAAGAGCAAGGCAGAGAGGAGACAAGTGCGCGCAATAGATAACATGCCCGCACCTCTAGTGGATTCCCCAGCAGGCGTAAATCAATATTTCCGGGTCGCCAACTCCGTCGCGGGTGTCACCAAATTCACAGCCACCGTTTCCTTTTAAAATACACCAGCATCAGCAAAGCCACGCCCATGAACACGGCCCAGGCGATGGCGTAGCCGTGCGGGTTGTGCAGCTCTGGCATGTTATCAAAGTTCATCCCATAGACGCCCGCTAGGAAACTGAGGGGCAGGAAAATGGTGCTCAGCGCGGTCAGCACTTTCATGA